>NZ_AP019365.1:1646500-1956166 GCF_033095865.1 Pseudomonas sp. KU43P
CGAGGAGGAACAGTTCGCCAAGACCCTGGAGCAGGGTCTGCGCATCCTCGAGCAGGACCTGGCGCAACTCGAAGGCAAGGTGGTACCGGGCGACGTGGTGTTCAAGCTGTACGACACCTATGGCTTCCCCATGGACCTGACCGCCGACATCGCCCGCGAGCGCGAGCTGAGCATCGACGAAGCCGGCTTCGAGCGCGAGATGGACGCCCAGCGTGAGCGTGCTCGCTCCGCCAGTGCCTTTGGCATGGACTACAACAGCCTGGTCAAGGTCGACACCGCCACCGAGTTCCTCGGTTACGACGCCACCGAAGGCCAGGGCAAGATCATCGCCCTGTACAAGGACGGCCAGTCCGTCGATCAGCTGGGTGAAGGCGAGCAGGGCGTCGTGGTGCTCGATCGCACGCCGTTCTACGCCGAATCCGGCGGTCAGGTCGGTGACAGCGGTTTCCTGCAGGCCGGCGCTGCACGCTTCGACGTGCGCGACACCACCAAGACCGGCGGTGCTTTCCTGCACCACGGCGTGGTCGCCAGCGGCGCACTGGTCATCGGCTCGCCCGTTGAGGCCAAGGTCGATGCCGATGTGCAGCACGCCACCTCGCTGAACCACTCGGCCACCCACCTGCTCCACGAAGCGCTGCGCCAGGTACTGGGCGAGCACGTGCAGCAGAAGGGCTCGCTGGTCGACAGCCAGCGCCTGCGTTTCGACTTCAGCCACTTCGAGGCGGTGACGCCTGCGCAGATCAAGGCCCTGGAAGACATCGTCAACCGCGAAGTGCGCAAGAACACGCCGGTCGAAACCGAACTGACCGATATCGAAACAGCCAAGCGCAAGGGCGCCATGGCCCTGTTCGGCGAGAAGTACGGTGATACCGTGCGGGTGCTGAGCATGGGTGGCGATTTCTCCGTCGAGCTGTGCGGCGGTATCCACGCCAAGCGCACCGGCGATATCAGCCTGTTCAAGATCATCAGCGAAGGTGGCGTGGCCTCGGGCGTGCGCCGTATCGAAGCGGTCACCGGCGCCGCTGCGCTGGCCTACCTGAACGCTGCCGAAGAGCAGGTCAAGGAAGCCGCGCAGCTGGTCAAGGGTAACCGTGACAACCTGATCGACAAGCTGTCGGCGGTGCTCGAGCGCAACCGTCAGCTGGAGAAGCAGCTGGAACAGCTGCAGGCCAAGGCCGCCAGCGCCGCCGGGGATGATCTCTCCAGCGCGGCTGTTGAGGTCAAAGGTGCCAAGGTGCTTGCCGCTCGCCTAGACGGGCAGGATGGCAAGGCGCTGCTGGCCCTGGTCGATCAGCTGAAGAACAAGCTCGGCCACGCAGTGATCCTGCTGGGCAGCGAGCATGAGGGCAAGGTCGTGCTGGTGGCCGGCGTGACCAAAGACCTCTCCAGCCAACTCAAGGCTGGCGACCTGATGAAACAAGCCGCAGCAAAAGTGGGTGGCAAGGGCGGTGGCCGTCCGGACATGGCCCAGGGTGGTGGCGTCGACGTCGCTGCACTGGACCAGGCCCTGGCGCTGGCCGTGCCATTCGCAGAGCAGGGACTTTGAGATGACGGGGCGGCGGTCTAGTCGTCGCCCCCTCATGTTGGATGGTTTTTTTGGGGCCCTGTATGGGCTGAGGCACCATTGAAATGGCGTTGATCGTACAGAAATTTGGCGGCACCTCTGTCGGTTCCATCGAGCGGATCGAGCAGGTTGCCGACAAGGTCAAGAAACACCGTGAAGCGGGCGACGACCTGGTGGTTGTGCTGTCGGCCATGAGCGGCGAAACCAACCGCCTGATCGACCTGGCCAAGCAGATTACCGACCAGCCGGTTCCGCGTGAGCTGGATGTGATCGTGTCCACTGGCGAGCAGGTCACCATTGCCCTGCTGGCCATGGCCCTGATCAAGCGCGGAGTGCCGGCGGTGTCCTACACCGGCAACCAGGTGCGCATTCTCACCGACAGCTCGCACAACAAGGCGCGCATCCTGCAGATCGACGACCAGAAGATTCGCGCCGACCTGAAGGCCGGGCGCGTGGTGGTGGTGGCTGGTTTCCAGGGTGTCGACGAGCACGGCAGCATCACTACGCTGGGCCGTGGCGGCTCCGACACCACCGGCGTAGCCCTGGCGGCCGCGCTCAAGGCTGACGAGTGCCAGATCTACACCGATGTCGATGGCGTCTACACCACCGACCCGCGTGTCGTGCCCCAGGCGCGCCGCCTGGAGAAGATCACCTTCGAAGAGATGCTGGAAATGGCCAGCCTCGGTTCCAAGGTGCTGCAGATCCGTTCGGTGGAGTTCGCCGGCAAGTACAACGTTCCGCTGCGCGTGCTGCACAGCTTCAAGGAGGGTCCGGGTACCCTCATTACCATTGATGAAGAGGAATCCATGGAACAGCCGATCATTTCCGGTATCGCCTTCAACCGTGATGAAGCCAAGCTGACCATTCGCGGCGTGCCGGACACCCCGGGCGTCGCTTTCAAGATCCTCGGCCCGATCAGCGCTTCGAACATCGAAGTGGACATGATCGTGCAGAACGTTTCGCACGATAACACCACCGACTTCACCTTCACCGTACACCGCAACGAGTACGAGAAGGCCCACGCCGTGCTGGAAAACACCGCGCGTGAAATCGGTGCCCGCGAAGTGATCGGCGATACCAAGATCGCCAAGGTGTCGATCGTCGGTGTTGGCATGCGCTCCCATGCGGGTGTTGCCAGCCGCATGTTCGAAGCCCTGGCCAAGGAGAGCATCAACATCCAGATGATCTCCACCTCCGAGATCAAGGTGTCGGTCGTCATCGAAGAGAAGTACCTGGAGCTGGCCGTTCGCGCGCTGCACACCGCGTTCGAGCTCGACGCTCCGGCACGACAGGGCGAGTAAGGCCTTGCCAGAAGGGCGCGGCTTAGCCGCGCCCTTCGCGTTTCTGGTCGTCGCGCAGGCCCTGTCCTGCCGGCGCGGTGGCCACCCGGGCCTGTGCTGTCATCCGCAGCCAGGTCCCGCCATTCCCAGACTGTTATCCCTGAATGTTTTGCGTAAGGAGAAAGCTATGTTGATTCTGACTCGTCGGTGCGCCGAGAGCCTGATCATTGGAGACGGCGAGATCACCGTGACGGTGCTCGGCGTCAAAGGCAACCAGGTGCGTATCGGCGTCAGCGCGCCCAAGGAAGTGGCCGTTCACCGCGAAGAAATCTACTTGCGGATCAAGAAAGAGAAGGATGAAGAGCCAAGCCTTTAATTTTTTTGAAGTTTTTTTCAAAAAAAGGGTTGCAAACGAGGAAGAGCCTGTTTAATATTCGCCTCGTGTTGCGGTGAGGTGGCCGAGTGGCCGAAGGCGCTCCCCTGCTAAGGGAGTATACCTCATAAGGGTATCGGGGGTTCGAATCCCCCCTTCACCGCCATTATTCGCTTAGGGCGCTGTAATCGGTAGGAACGCTAAGTCGTTGAAGTTAAACGAAAAAGTTCTTGCAAAAATGATTAAGCGAACTATCATGCGCGGCAAGACACGGACTCATAGCTCAGCTGGATAGAGTACTCGGCTACGAACCGAGCGGTCGCAGGTTCGAATCCTGCTGAGTCCGCCATTTTTGAAGTGGCTTTGCCTGCAAGGCTGCTTCAAATCAACCAGTGGTAACCTGGTCTAAAACTACCAACCACGGACTCATAGCTCAGCTGGATAGAGTACTCGGCTACGAACCGAGCGGTCGCAGGTTCGAATCCTGCTGAGTCCGCCACTTTTTGAAGTGGCTTTGCTTGCAAGGCTCCTTCAAACCAACCAGTGGTAACCTGGTCTAAAAAATACCAACCACGGACTCATAGCTCAGCTGGATAGAGTACTCGGCTACGAACCGAGCGGTCGCAGGTTCGAATCCTGCTGAGTCCGCCACTTTTGAAGTGGCTCTGCTTGCAAAGGCACTTCAATCCACCAGTGGTAATCTGGTCTAAAACTACCAACCACGGACTCATAGCTCAGCTGGATAGAGTACTCGGCTACGAACCGAGCGGTCGCAGGTTCGAATCCTGCTGAGTCCGCCATACATCAAAAAGCCCGCTCATTTGAGCGGGCTTTTTGTTTTCCATTTTCACTGAATTGTCAGTGATGCCTGACTAGACTGCAAAGAAACCGGCCCGGCAATCTTTTGCGCGACGGATGTGTTCTTTACCTGGCGCCTGCCGTCGCACTGATGGCTTCGAGCGTTGTCCCAGCTTTATCGCGCAAACGATTGTTCTGGCCAAAATTTTAAGCGATCTGACAGCTTAGGCAGTGTATGATTGCGCCCGTCAGCCCCGCCGGGGCTTGTGGAATACCACCATGGACTTACCCAGTAGTTACTCCTTAACAAGATTTTTACAGATTGATCTGACCGATTGATTCTCCCGGCGTGCTCCGCTGCTGGGAGTGGAGTTCGCCTATGACTGAAGTAGAAGTAAAGAAAGCTCAAGAGAGCCTGCAGGATCGCCTGGCCCAAGTGGTCGAGCTGCTGCAGCGCCAGCGCGTGGTTGAGGACCTGACTCACCGTCAGGAAGGCCATCACCATGATCGGGTGGAAAACCTCGTCCACCGCCAGAACCTGGTCGAGCTGCAGCGCAAGCTCGACGATCTGCACCCTGCAGACATCGCCTACATCCTCGAAGCCTTGCCGCTGGAAGACCGCCTGACGGTCTGGCAGCTCGTACGCTCGGACCGTGACGGCGATATTCTCCTCGAAGTATCCGATTCCGTACGTCAATCGCTGATCGCCGATATGGACGATCACGAGATCCTCGCTGCGGCGAAGGAAATGGACGCCGACGAACTGGCCGACCTGGCGCCTGAGCTGCCACGTGACGTCGTTCACGAGCTGATGGAGAGCCTCGATGCCCAGCAGCGCGAGCGCGTGCGCTCGGCGTTGAGCTATGACGAGGAGCAGGTCGGTGCGTTGATGGACTTCGAGATGGTCACCATCCGCGAAGATGTCAGCCTGGAAGTGGTATTGCGCTACCTGCGCCGGCTGAAAGAGCTGCCCAACCATACCGACAAACTGTTCGTGGTCGATTACGACGGCATCCTCAAGGGTGTGCTGCCGATCAAGCGCCTGCTGGTCAACGACCCGGAGAAGAAGGTAGCGGAGGTCATGGCGACCGACCCGGTCTCCTTCCATCCTGAGGAAGATGCCTACGATGCTGCCCAGGCCTTCGAGCGTTACGACCTGGTATCGGCACCCGTGGTGGACAAGAGCGACCGCTTGATCGGCCGTCTGACCATCGACGAGATGGTCGACCTGATTCGTGAGGAGAGCGAGAGCGAAGTTCTCAACATGGCGGGTCTGCGCGAAGAAGAAGACATCTTTGCTTCGGTCTGGCGTTCGCTGCGCAACCGGTGGGCCTGGCTGGCCATCAACCTGATCACTGCATTCGTGGCCTCGCGTGTGATCGGCCTGTTCGAAGGCTCGATCGAGAAACTGGTGGCACTGGCTGCGCTGATGCCGATTGTGGCGGGTATCGGTGGCAACTCCGGTAACCAGACCATCACCATGATCGTTCGCGCCATGGCGCTGGACCAGGTGTCACCCGGCAATACCAGCCGCCTGATGCGCAAGGAGCTTGCAGTGTCGCTGCTCAATGGCCTGATCTGGGGTGGGGTGATCGGTGCGGTAGCGTTCTGGCTGTATGGCAGCTGGTCGCTGGGCCTGGTGATGACGGCGGCAATGACCTTGAACCTGCTGCTGGCGGCCTTGATGGGTGTGTTGATACCGATGACTTTAACGCGCCTGGGGCGCGACCCGGCGATGGGGTCCAGCGTGATGATTACTGCGGTCACTGACAGTGGAGGCTTCTTCATCTTCCTCGGCCTGGCCACCGTCTTCCTGCTGTAAGCCCGCTGAAGCCAGGGGCCGCTGCGCGGCCCGCCAGCTCCCACGGATCCCCTAATGCTGCCAAAACCGACACTGTACCTGTGGGAGCCGGCTTGCCGGCGATGAGGCCGGATCAGGCAAACAAGAAAGCCAGCTTGCGCTGGCTTTTTTCTTGCCTGCGTCTCACTGGGTAAAACCGAAGCCGGTGATGACGCGCTCTTTGTCAGTGTGCACATACAGCTGGTAAGCCATTACCGCCATGTCATCAGGGCCCACGACATCATCGATATCAAAGCCACTGACAGCACTCACGGTGTGCTTCACCAGCGTGCTGTACCGGCTGCCAACAAGAGGCTGCAGGGCATTGAGAATTTTTTTTTCCCTGGCGAGCGTTGCGGGGCTTTTCTGTAGGTTCTGCATGCAGTTTCTCCTGAGTAACCAGGCTAATGGGGCTGGTCATTCTGTCGCTCACGGAGAAAGGCATGTGGTGCAGAGTTATAGAGGCTGCAAACGAAAACGCCCGATGCAAGGCATCGGGCGTTTGGGCTTGGCAAGGATCGCCTATGGGGCGAAACCTTTGGCTGAGCTGGCTACGAGCTAACCTCAGGAGGCGTCGGCGGCCATTTCCACATCGTGAGCGATGAGGGCCACCAACGCGTTCTGCTGTCGGTGGGTGAGCTGGCGGAAGCGCTGTAACAACTCACGCTCGTGCAGCGACAGCTCAGGGCTGTCAAGGCGCATGCTCAGCTCGTCGCCCAGTGCGCCTTCCTGGATCAGGCTCTGTTCCAGGCGCGCAATGATTTCGGAGTTCATGCTGCGGTGATGGTTGCGCGCTACCTCGGCAATGCGCTCACGCATCCCGTCTGGCAGGCGGACGACGAACTTGTCAGCGGTACGGCTCGAATAAATAGCCTGTTTCATTGGGCGCATATAAATTGACCGGTTTTTGGTTCAGGGGAAGCGGTTCTCAAATTGGCCGCACGGGATGGTGGTACGACCGTGGCGACGACAAAATGTTCAACCGTCAGATAAATTTGGTGCTCATCTTGCCTCATGGTCGCCGTTTCCTTGGCGTCAATTCTGTGACAAATAGTGATCCGGATAAAGGCTTTTTGCCAGTACCAATTATCAGAAATGAGTACTGGTTTGAAAAGTTTTGCATCTTCCGGCCCACTACAGCGTCAGCCCTTTGCCGTCAAAAACCCGTAAAACGCAGCAAAGGGTCGGGAAAACACCTAAAATGCGCGGGTTTCCTTCCATAGAGCATAGTGGCTATGCAACATGACGCAAGCGCCCAAGGTGAAGCCTCAGGCCGCCTGATATTTCTGATAGGACCGTCGGGTTCGGGAAAAGATTCCCTGATCGATGCATCGCGTGTGCAACTCGCTGCGGCGGGAGTGGAAATTGCCCGCCGGGTCATCACCCGCTCTGCAGAATCCAAAGGCGAAGCCGCCCAGGGCGTCACGCCCGAACGTTTCGAAACGATGCGTGCCGCTGGAGCGTTCGCCATGCACTGGCGGGCCAATGGGTTGGACTACGGCATCCCTGCGCAAGTGGATCATTGGCTGGCGCAAGGGCGCCCGGTATTGGTCAACGGTTCGCGAGCCTACCTGCCCCAGGCACGCCTGCGCTACCCGGACCTGCTGGCCGTGTGCCTGGTGGTAAAGCCCGAGGTGCTGCGTGACCGCCTGCTCGCAAGGGGAAGAGAAACACAGCAGCAAATCGACCAGCGCCTGGCGCGCAACGCCCGCATGCAGGTGAGTGACGATGCTGCCTTGCACCTGCTGGACAACTCGGGGTCGTTGCAGGCGGCAGTGGCGGCATTGCTCGACCTGCTGCGCAAGGAAAAACTGATCACCTGAGGGAGCGGAAAAAACCTACGGGCAAAATGCCCGATTGAGGCTGACAAACGGCAGCCCGCTGGTTAACATGCTCGCCGTCCTCCCGTGCAATGCTCGTTGCCGGTTCTTGTGTCTCAGTAGCTCAATTGGATAGAGCATCCCCCTCCTAAGGGGAAGGTTGGCAGTTCGAACCTGCCCTGGGACGCCATGCACTCAGCCCATCTCAATACGCCCGCTCAGGCCACCATGGCTCACATCGCAAGCCATGGCATGATCAGGTGTTCAGCTACTTGCAGTTCCCCGCCTTGCGATACCCCGCAGCCTGCGCCTGCGCTTCATTCTCGAAGGCTACCTGGTTCTTCTGCGACACCTGGCTGTAACCCGGGCATCCGTTGGCAAGGTGATACACATGGCTGTTTCGATTGCCGATGATTGCCCCGTCGATCGATGCGCGGGCCAAGGTTGGCTGTGGCATGGGCTTGGATGCCGTTTTCGGGCCGGGAGCTGTGACCACGTCAGTTGTGCCTGCAGGCTTGTAGCCCAGTGACCAGGTGCGCTCGCCGGTAACGAAGGGGTTGGAGTGCCCCATGATCCGGGCAATGCGCTGGTCGCGCTCCTTTTCCCAGGCAGACACCGGGTGCTGCTTGTCCCACGCCATGAGCAGCTGTTGCTGCTGGCGCGACATGCTCAGCTGGTAGCGGTCGAACATGTAGAACGTGGTACGCGCCACCAGCCCTTTCACTTCATCGCGGGGCTCTGCCGCCTTCTGCTGGAAGTCGACCTTGGTGGTGCATTGGCCGTATTGTGGGGCAACGCCCGAGACCATGCCGTAGTTGAAGTTACTGCGGTCCCCGTTCACTTCGCCCACGGAAGGGTAGAGGTTGAACAAATCGGCTTCCATGGCGCGGAAAGTGGGGTCTGTGTCGACGCAATGCTCACGGCCGCCGTTCTGCCAGCACTGGCGTTGATGGCCGAAGGTCCAGGCCGGCACGATGTGCTCCCACTCGGTACGTTCGGCGCGGGTCTGCAGCTTGCGGGTTTCGTAACCGCAGGACTTCAGGTCCACGCGGCCACCCGACTTGCCGACCCAGGTCCACTTGCAGCCGCAGTACAGGTCGCCCATGGCGCTGCTGGCCTGGTCGAGGTAGACCTTCTGCTTGGCAATGACTTTGGCTTCGGTAAAGGTCGCGGGAGGGGTGGCGAAGGCGCTGGGGATGGCGGCGAGGGCGAGGGTTACGACATACAGCAGTTTCTTCATGAGAAAACATCATCGGAAGGGTGGGGCGCGGGATTATACGGCGAGCCGACGATGAGTGAAGAAATGTCCTGCAGCTTTCAAGGACGGCGCCTATGGCAAGGTGTTCATTGCCATAGGCCAGGGGGGCAGCCAGCATTGCACTGGCTCCCCCCCTGGCGTTCAGACCTGGCCGGCCTCCAGTGCCTCTTCACGCTCGTCGATACCCTGCGATGCCGCAAGGTCAGTGCCCTGGCGAGCCTGTTCGGCACGCACGGCCTGTTGCTCAAGCTTCGCCTGAGTCTTCATTTCGACGTCTTCCTTCATGCGCTGGGCAACCTGCTGGTCTACCTTCATCTGCTGTTCCGGCGGCAGGGCATTGTACTCATCCTCGGTCATGCCCAGTTCCTGAAGGATCTTTTCCTTGATTTTCTCCTCCGGTGGCTTGGCCATGTAGTCGCGGAAGTCCTGCACCGCATCGCTGGTCTGCTGGGTGCTGGAACCCGCCTGCTGGCGGGCAGCGAGGTCGGGGTTCTGCAGCATGACTTTGAGTTTGGCGAAGGCTTCGGCGCGGGCATCGTCGGCATTCTGCTGGTCGGTGCTGCCCTGGCCATTGTGCTGCGCCGAGGTGTTGCTGGTGGCCAGCGGCGCGCGGAATAACGACACATCGGCCTGCGCTTGTTCGTGGTTGATGCGCTGCTGTTGCTGCACGGAGGCCTGCCAACCCAGGCCGTTAAAGGTGATTGCCATCTTCTCCTCCTTGGACGGTGCGAAACCTGGGGAGAGGGGCAAAACCCATGCCAGCCACGGGGGCCACGAAAGTAGAGCAGCGCGGGGGTTCCGATGGCAAACTGCTCGGAATATCCTTGCCAGCCAGGGGCACAACGTTGCCGCCTGCGGCAAATATGAGCACTGCATGAACGCGGTGCGCAGTCAGGACACTAGGGAGAGCGTCCATGAGTGAGCAAGCAAGGCCGGTACCTGCCGGTTTCAGTGAACAGCAGTTGCACCTGCTGTTCGAGTTGATCAGCGATGGCATCTGGGACTGGAACGCCAACACCGGCTATGTCTATCGCAACCCAGGCTGGTACGCCATGCTCGGCTATGCCAGCCACTCCATGGCCAATACCGTGCTGACCTGGGAGGGGGTGATTCACCCGGAGGATTATCCGCGGGTAATGGCGCACTTCGAGGCCTACATCCAGCAGCGCAATGAGCACTACCTCATCGAATACCGCTGTCTCTGCCAGGACGGTAGCTACCTGTGGGTCGAAGACCGGGGCTATGTCATCGACCGCAACGAAGACGGCTCGGTGGCCCGCATGCTGGGCGCCCACCGCAATATCGATGCCAGTAAACGCCTGGTGGCGGAGCTGCAGCAGAAGACCCAGTCGCTGGAAACCCTGGTGGCCGAACACACCCGCGAGCTGTCGTGGGTCAACCAGCAGTTGCAGCGCCAGCTCGACGAGAACCGCGAGTTGGCCGAGCGCGACGCGCTGACCGGCATCGCCAACCGCTACTGCCTGGAGAAACGTCTGCAGGAAGGGTGCGAGCGAGCCCAGCGTTTTCGCCAGCCCTTGGCGCTGATTGCGATGGATGTGGACGACTTCAAGCCGATCAATGATCGCTACGGCCATGTCCGGGGTGAAGCGGTACTCGTCGCGGTGGTCCAGGCATTGCGTGGCTGCATGCGTGAACAGGACGTGCTGGCGCGTTGGGGGGGCGACGAGTTCGTCATGGTATTGCCGCAGACCTCGTTGAGCGAAGCGCTCGAGGTGGCGGCCGGCCTGCGACGTGCGATGGCACAGGTGAAACCGGTGGGCGAGTACATGCTGACCCTGAGTTATGGGGTGGTGGAGCGGCAGGAGGGGGAGGCCCAGCATGAATTGCTGCTTCGGGCGGACGAGGCCTTGTACCGCTCCAAAGGTGCCGGCAAGAACGCCATCTGCGAGTGAGCTGCCACCTCTGGCTCCGAGATGAAAAAAGACCCGCGATGCCTCGAAAGGCACTGCGGGCCAAATCGGCCACAGCCGCTTCAGTGTCAGATATGCAGAGCGTGCCCCAAGGCGCGCAATGCCGCTTCCTGTACCGCCTCACCCAGAGTCGGGTGGGCGTGAATGGTACCGGCCACATCCTCGAGCCGTGCGCCCATTTCGAGTGATTGGGCAAAGGCCGTGGACAGTTCCGAAACCGCCACGCCGACTGCCTGCCAGCCCACGATCAAGTGATTGTCGCGTCGCGCCACTACCCGCACGAAACCACTCTTCGACTCCAGGCTCATGGCCCGGCCATTGGCGGCGAACGGGAACTGCGCCACGATGCAGTCCAGGCCTTGCTGGCTGGCCTGATCGGGTGTGTGGCCCACCACCACCACTTCGGGGTCGGTGAAACACACTGCGGCAATGGCGGCCGGCTCGAAGCGCCGCGCCTTGCCGGCGATGATTTCCGCCACCATTTCGCCTTGCGCCATGGCCCGGTGGGCCAACATCGGCTCGCCGGCCACATCGCCGATGGCCCACACGTTGCGCATGCTGGTTTGGCAGCGTGGGTCGATGGCGATGGCGGCGCCGTTCATCTTCAAGTCCAGGCATTCCAGGTTGTAGCCCTGGGTGCGCGGTCGACGGCCCACGGCCACCAGCACCTGGTCGGCTTCCAGGCGCAACTGCCCACCTTGGCCATCGCGAGCCAGCAGGCAGCCGTCGGTATAGCCTTCGACGCTGTGGCCCAGGTGCAGGGCGATACCCAGTTTCTTCAAGGACTCGGCCACCGGAGCGGTGAGTTCGCTGTCATAGGTGGGCAGGATGCGTTCGCGAGCCTCCACCACGCTGACCTCGGCACCGAGCTTGCGGTAGGCGATGCCCAGCTCCAGGCCGATGTAGCCGCCGCCCACCACCACCAGGTGCTTGGGCAGGGCCTTGGGTGCCAGGGCCTCGGTGGACGAAATGATCGGTCCACCCAGCGGCAGCATCGGCAACTCGACACTGTTCGAGCCGGTGGCCAGCAACAGGTGTTCGCACTGGATGCGCTGGCCGTCGACGTCGACGTGCTTGCCGTCGAGGATTTTCGCCCAGCCGTGAATGACCTTGACCCCATGCTTTTTCAGCAGGGCCGCCACGCCGGTGGTCAGGCGGTCGACGATGCCGTCCTTCCAGGCCACGCTGCGCGCGATGTCAAGGTGCGGCGAGGACACGCTGATGCCCAGTTCGGACTGGCCGCTGTAGCGCGAGGTCTGGTGGAACTGCTCGGCCACATGGATCAGCGCCTTGGACGGAATGCAGCCGATGTTCAGGCAGGTGCCGCCCAGGGCCTGGCCCTCGACCAGCACGGTGGGGATGCCCAGCTGCCCAGCGCGGATGGCGGCCACGTAGCCGCCAGGGCCGCCACCGATGATCAGCAGGGTGGTGTCGATAGTCTGGTGCATGCTCACTCCACGAACAGGCAGGCGGGTTGTTCAAGCAGGCCGCGCACGGCCTGGATGAACAGCGCGGCATCCATGCCATCGACCACCCGGTGGTCGAACGAGCTGGACAGGTTCATCATCTTGCGAATCACGATCTGGCCATCGATCACCATCGGCCGCTCGACCATGCGGTTGACGCCGACGATCGCCACTTCCGGGGTGTTGACCACCGGCGTGCTGACGATGCCGCCCAACGCGCCGAGGCTGGTCAGGGTGATGGTCGACCCGGACAATTCTTCGCGGCTGGCCTTGTTGTTGCGTGCGGCGTGGGCCAGGCGGGAAATCTCGCTGGCGTTGCCCCACAGGCTGCCGGCTTCGGCATGGCGCAACACCGGTACCATCAGGCCGTTGTCACCTTGGGTGGCGATGCCCACATGCACCGCACCGTGGCGGGTGATGACCTGGGCTTCGTCGTCGTAGGTGGCGTTGATCTGTGGGAAGTCGCGCAGGGCCACGACCAGAGCGCGCACCAGGAACGGCAGCAGGGTCAGCTTGCCGCGGCTGTCGCCGTGCTTACTGTTGAGCTGCTGGCGCAGGGCTTCCAGGGCGGTGACGTCGATTTCCTCGACATAGCTGAAGTGCGCGACGCGGCGTTTGGCGTCCTGCATGCGCTGGGCAATCTTGCGGCGCAGGCCGATCACTTGCACCTGCTCGCTGTCGGTTCGCTTGGCATAGCCGTTCGGTGCCTGGCCGGCAGTGCTCTGCGGTTTGCTCATGAAGGCATCGAGGTCTTCGTGCAGGATGCGCCCGGCCGGGCCGCTGCCATGTACGTAGCGCAGTTCGATACCGGCATCCAGCGCGCGCTTGCGCACGGCGGGGGAGGCCAGGGGTTTTTCGTCGGCCTGACGCGCTACGATCGGTGCGGCGCTGTAAGCCGCAGCCGGCTGACTGGCCACCGGTTGCGCTTCAGGGCGCGGTTCCTGTCTGGCAGCGACCGGCGCGGCCTGCGGCTCCACTGGCTTGGCCTGCGGCACATCCACGTGGTTGCCGCTGCCTTCCACTTCGATGCGAATCAGCTCGCTGCCGACCGCCATCACTTCACCTGGCTGGCCACCCAGGGCCAGCACCTTGCCGCTGACCGGCGAGGGGATTTCCACCGTGGCCTTGTCGGTCATGACATCGGCCACCACCTGGTCCTCGGCGATCACATCGCCGACCTTGACGAACCATTCCACCAATTCGACCTGCGCGATGCCTTCGCCAATGTCCGGCATCTTGATGACGTGCGTGCCCATTCAGACCTCCATGACCCGTTTCAATGCCGCACCTACCCGCGAAGGGCCTGGGAAATACGCCCACTCCTGTGCATGCGGGTAAGGAGTGTCCCAGCCGGTGACGCGCTCGATCGGCGCTTCGAGGTGATGGAAGCAATGTTCCTGCACCAGCGACACCAGTTCGGCACCGAAGCCGCAGGTGCGCGTGGCTTCATGCACCACCACGCAGCGGCCGGTCTTCTTCACCGACGCGACGATGGTTTCCAGGTCCAGCGGCCATAGGCTGCGCAGGTCGATGACTTCGGCGTCGACACCGGTTTCCTCGGCGGCCACCTGGGCCACGTAAACCGTGGTGCCGTAGGTCAGCACGGTGACATCGTTACCTGGGCGGGTGATTGCCGCCTTGTCCAGCGGCACGCTGTAGTAGCCGTCCGGCACGGCGCTTTGCGGGTGCTTGGACCATGGCGTCACCGGGCGATCGTGGTGGCCGTCGAACGGGCCGTTGTACAGGCGCTTGGGCTCCAGGAAGATCACCGGGTCGTCGCATTCGATCGAAGCGATCAGCAGGCCCTTGGCGTCATACGGGTTGGACGGCATTACCGTGCGCAGGCCGCACACTTGGGTGAACATCGCTTCGGGGCTCTGGCTGTGGGTTTGGCCGCCGTAGATGCCGCCGCCGCAGGGCATGCGCAAGGTCAGCGGAGAAATGAACTCGCCGGCCGAACGGTAGCGCAGGCGCGCCATCTCCGAGACGATCTGGTCGGAGGCCGGGTAGAAGTAGTCGGCGAACTGGATTTCCACCACCGGCCGCAGGCCGTAGGCGCCCATGCCCACCGCCGTGCCGACGATGCCGCTCTCGGAGATCGGTGCGTCGAACACGCGCGACTTGCCGTATTTGTTCTGCAGGCCTTCGGTGCAGCGGAACACGCCGCCGAAGTAGCCGACGTCCTGGCCGTAGACCACCACGTCGTCGTCGCGCTCGAGCATGACATCCATGGCCGAGCGCAGGGCCTGGATCATGGTCATGGTGGTGGTGGCCATGGCGGTTTCCGGTTTGATGCTGTTGTTATGGTCGTTCATCTCAAACCCCCAGTTCCTGGCGCTGACGGCGCAGGTGGTCGGGCATGTCCTTGTACACGTCCTCGAACATCGAGGCCGCGCTCGGGATGTGGCCGTTGGCCAGGGTGCCGTACTGTTCGGCTTCCTTCTGCGCAGCGATGACCGCAGCTTCGAATTCGGCGGTGACGGCCTGGTGTTCTTCCTCGGACCACTGGCCGATGTTGATCAGGTGCTGCTTCAGGCGGGCGATTGGGTCGCCTAGCGGGAAGTGGCTCCAGTCATCGGCGGGGCGGTACTTGGACGGATCGTCCGAGGTCGAGTGCGGGCCGGCGCGGTAGGTGACCCATTCGATCAGGCACGGGCCCAGGCCGCGGCGGGCGCGTTCGGCGGCCCAGCGCGAGGCAGCGTAGACGGCGACGAAATCGTTGCCGTCGACACGCAGGGAAGCGATGCCGCAACCCACGCCACGCCCGGCGAAGGTGGTCGATTCACCGCCGGCGATGGCCTGGAAGGTGGAGATCGCCCACTGGTTGTTGACCACGTTGAGGATCACCGGCGCACGGTACACGTGGGCGAAGGTCAGCGCGGTGTGGAAGTCGGATTCGGCGGTGGCGCCGTCGCCGATCCAGGCCGAGGCGATCTTGGTATCGCCCTTGATCGCCGAGGCCATGGCCCAGCCGACTGCCTGCACGAACTGGGTGGCCAGGTTGCCACTGATGGTGAAGAAGCCGGCTTCGCGCACCGAGTACATGATCGGCAGCTGGCGGCCCTTGAGCGGGTCGCGCTCGTTGGACAGCAGTTGGCAGATCATCTCCACCAGCGACACGTCGCGGGCCATCAGGATGCTCTGCTGGCGGTAGGTGGGGAAGCACATGTCGGTGCGGTTGAGCGCCAGGGCCTGGGCGCTGCCGATGGCTTCTTCGCCCAGGCTCTGCATGTAGAAGGACATTTTCTTCTGGCGCTGGGCAACCACCATGCGGCTGTCGAAGATGCGCGTCTTGAGCATGGCGCGCATGCCTTGGCGCAGGATCTGCGGGTCAATGTCTTCGGCCCAGGGGCCCAGTGCATTGCCCTGCTCGTCGAGCACGCGGACCAGGCTGGAAGACAGGTCGGCGGTGTCGGCAGCGTCGACATCGATCGGTGGTTTACGGACTTGACCCGCATCGTTCAGACGCAGGTAGGAGAAATCGGTCTGGCAGCCTGGCCGGCCGGTAGGCTCGGGCACATGCAAACGCAGGGGGGCGTACTCGTTCATGCTTTTTACGCTCGCTCGGGTTTTGTTTTTGTGAGCTCTGAAGCGGCCGCCGCTGAGTACCGGCTTGTGACTGGTAGGTCAGCGTCAGTTACATAGTAGTGACAGCCCGAGAGAATTTTTCTCTCAAGTTGATTGCCTTTACGGTGCGCCGAGGATAAACATTCTGAATAAACACAAAAAACCGGTGAATTTGTCTCATGCGCAAACTCGATCGTACCGATATCGGCATTCTCAACAGCCTGCAGGACAACGCCCGCATCACCAATGCGGAGCTGGCGCGTTCGGTGAACCTGTCGCCCACGCCCTGCTTCAACCGGGTCAAGGCCATGGAGGAGCTGGGGGTGATTCGCCAGCAGGTGACCTTGCTGTCGCCGGAGGTGTTGGGGCTGGATGTGAACGTGTTCATTCATGTCAGCCTGGAGAAGCAGGTGGAGCAGGCGCTGCACCGCTTCGAGGAAGAGATTGCCGAGCGGCCCGAGGTGATGGAGTGCTACCTGATGACGGGAGACCCGGACTACCTGCTGCGGGTGCTGTTGCCGAGCATCCAGGCGCTGGAGCGGTTTCTCGATTACCTGACGCGGTTGCCGGGGGTGGCGAACATCCGTTCGAGTTTTGCCTTGAAGCAGGTGCGGTACAAGACGGCGCTGCCGTTGCCTTCGAACGGCATGACCTTGCGGGAATAGCGGGTGGCAGGACCGGCCTCATCGCCGGCTAGCCGCCTCCCACACTGGATCTGTGGTGTCCCCGGTCCCTGTAGGAGCCGGCTTGCCGGCGATAGGGCCAGCGCAGGGCGCTTGATATTTTAAACACCCCCAGCCTATGTTGTTCCCAGCCTATAACAACAAGGACAAGCGTCATGACCACCGCCGCCCAACGCTCACTAGCCGAGCACCTGCAGGGCATCGACCAGATCGAATGCATCACCCCTGACCTCAACGGTGTCCCCCGTGGCAAGGTGATGACCGCCGAAGGCTTCATCGAAGGCCGCCGCCTGCAGATGGCGCGCGGCGTGTTGCTGCAATGCATCATGGGCGGCTACCCGCCGGCACGCTTCTACGGCAGCGACGATGGCGACCTGGCGCTGGTGGCCGAACCCACGCAGATCCACCGCCTGCCGTGGAGCGAGGAGGGCTTGGCCCTGGCCATCTGCGATGCCAACGAGCTGGATGGCAGGTCGTCGGCGTTGTCCACCCGCGGCCAGCTCAAGGCCGTGATTGCCCGCTACGCAGCACTGGGCCTGGCGCCGGTGGTGGCCACCGAACTGGAGTTCTTCGTCTTCGCCGCCAACAGCGACCCGCAGCAGCCGTTCCAGCCGCCAGTGGGCAAGGACGGGCGCCGCGAGCTCGGCCACTCGGCGTTCAGCGTCAGTTCCAACAACGGCCTGCGCCCGTTCTTCCAGGACGTGTACCGGTGCATGGCGGCGCTCGGCCTGCCGCGCGATACCTTCATGCACGAGATGGGCGTCAGCCAGTTCGAGATCAACCTGCTGCACGGCGACCCGTTGCTGCTGGCCGACCAGACCTTCCTGTTCAAGCACCTGCTCAAGGAAGTGGCGCTCAAGCACGGCCTGATCGTGGTGTGCATGGCCAAGCCGCTGGCGCACACCCCTGGCAGCTCCATGCACATTCACCAGAGCCTGGTCGACATCACTGGCGGGCGGAATGTGTTCAGCGATGACCAAGGGCAGCCGACCGATACCTTCCACCATTTCATCGGTGGCCAGCAGGCCTGCATGGCCGAATTTACCGCGCTGTTCGCCCCGAACGTCAATTCGTACCAGCGCCTTTGCCATCCGTACGCCTCGCCCAACAACGCTTGCTGGTCGCACGACAACCGTGCCGCCGGGCTGCGCATTCCGGCCAGCGCGCCGGTGGCGCGGCGTGTGGAGAACCGCTTGCCCGGCGCCGACGCCAACCCCTATCTGGCCATTGCCGCCAGCCTGGCCGCCGGCCTGCACGGCATCGAGCAGCGCTTGCAGCCGACACCGGCGATACAGGGTGAGTTCGAGGTGCCGGAGGCATTGAGTCTGCCGTGCACGCTGCATGCCGCGCTGGAGCGCCTCAAGCGCAGCAACCTGGCGCGGGAACTGTTCGGCAGCGAGTTCATCGAAGGCTACGTTGCCAGCAAGACACTGGAGCTGACCGACTTCTTCGACGAGATCACACCGTGGGAGCGGCGGGTTTTGGCGGCACAGGCCTGAACGCGACACCAGTACGACTGGACGCGCCGCAGGCCAAGTATTTCGTTGTCGGGGGCCTGCGCCGCAGCGCATTTGCTTTTATGCTTGCGAGCAAGCCAACGCCACCTGACCAGGGAGCCCGAGGGGACGTATGCGAAACATCTGGAAGCCCTTTCAGTCGCTGTATTTCGCTGCCTTGATGATGCTGATCGGCTCGGGCCTGCTCAGTACCTACCTGGCACTGCGCCTGGCGGCCGACCATGTCGACAGCCTGTGGGTCGGTGCGCTGATGGCGGCCAACTACTTTGGCCTGGCCGTGGGCGGCAAGGTCGGCCATCGCCTCATCGGGCGTGTCGGGCACATCCGCGCCTATGCCACTTGCGCCGGTATTGTCGGCGCGGCCGTGCTCGGCCATGGCCTGACCAATTGGCTGCCGGCCTGGGTCGGGTTGCGGATGATCGTCGGCCTGGGAATGATGTGCCAGTACATGGTCATCGAGAGCTGGCTGAACGAGCAGGCCGACGCCAAGCACCGCGGCGCGGTGTTCAGTGGCTACATGATCGCCTCCTACCTGGGGTTGGTGCTGGGCCAGTTGATCCTGGTGGTGCATCCGCAGCTCGGCCCCGAACTGCTGATGCTGGTCGCCATGTGCTTCGCGCTGTGCCTGGTGCCAGTGGCGATGACTCGCCGTATCCACCCGGCGCCGCTGCGTCCGGCGCCGATGGAGCCGAAGTTCTTCATCAAGCGGGTGCCGCAGTCGCTCAGCACGGTGTTGGGTTCGGGGCTGATCGTCGGCTCGTTCTACGGCCTGGCGCCGCTGTACGCCTCCAGCCAGGGGTTGTCCACCGAGCAGATCGGTCTGTTCATGGGTTGCTGCATTTTCGCCGGTCTGGTGGTGCAGTGGCCGTTGGGCTGGTTGTCCGATCGCTACGACCGTGCGTTGCTGATCCGCAGCGTGGCGGTGGGGCTGGCGCTGGCCTCGGCGCCCCTGGCGATCATGCCCAGCGTGCCGCTGGAGTTGCTGTTCGGTGTCGGTTTCCTGATCTCCTTGCTGCAGTTCTGCCTGTATCCGCTGGCGGTGGCGTTTTCCAATGACCACGTGGAAAGCGAGCGGCGGGTGTCGCTGACCGCCATGCTGCTGGTTACCTATGGCGTAGGCGCATGTATTGGGCCGCTGGCGGCAGGGGTGCTGATGAAGGTGCTGGGCGCGCAGATGCTCTATGCCTTCTTCGTGTTCTTCGCCCTGGTGCTGGTGTGGCGCATTCGGCCGAAGGCGGTTACCGGGCTGCACCAGGTGCAGGACGCGCCGCTGGGGCACGTGGCGATGCCGGCGGCAGGTTCGCCATTGTCGGCTGCGCTCGACCCGCGGGTGGATGAGCAGACCGTGCAGGACGTGATGCAGGCGCCGGTGGCGGCTGAGGATACCGAAGTGGAAGAGAAGGCCGAGCCGGCAGGGGGCGCAGAAGCTGCCGAGTCGGTCGAGGTGAACAGGAGCTAGGCTGCCCGCAGGCCCTATCGCCGGCAAGCCGGCTCCCACAGGTATGCCACGGGCTTTGTGGGAGCCGGCTTGCCGGCGATAGGGCCAGCAAGGACACAAAAAAACGCCACCCAATGGGTGGCGTTTTTTTTCACTCGGCTGCCGATCAATAATCGTCTTTGTCGAACCGCCGCGCTTCACGCTGCAGTTGGTACACGAAGCTTTCGATCTTGCGCTGCGCCTGGCCGCTGAGGTTGTGGAAGCGCACACCGGCGAAGGTGGTGTTGATGCGCTCTTCGTAATGCAGGTGACGCAGCTCGACCATGGTGTCCACCAGGCCCAGTGGGTTGCCAGCCTTGAAGCGCTCGTACACCTGGCCCAGTTGCAGACGGTCTTCGACATTGCCATCGAAGCGCAGCTTGCATCCGGTGGCAGAGATGTCCAGCAGCTTGCCACGCAGGGCACCGTTGCCCTTGAGGTGGGTGCCGTCGAGGATGATGTCGACCAGTTGCGACAACTTCAGTGCGGCGCGGAAGGCATTGCGGCGTTGGTGATAGGTCACTTCTTCCGGCAGGGCGCCGCGGTAAGAGCGGTGGCCGTCGACTTCGGTAATCCTGAGTTCGTGGTTGCATTCCCAGGCGATGCGCACACCGTCGTGGAAGCCTTCGACACGGAACGGTTCGCCGTTCTCTATGAATTTCTCGCCATCGCGCGGGATCATTTCGTCCAGCGCCAGGGTGTTGCTCTCGCGGTCCACGTGCACCACGTAGCTCTGGAACCGCTGGCTGCGCTCGTGGAAGGTGATGATCAGAGGATCATGGCTCTCCAGAAGCTGGCGCAGGTTGGCGGCGATCTCCAGAGGAGTGTTCAGCACCTTTGGCGGCTGCGGAGCATCGGTTTCATTGAACACGGGTTATCAATCTCCAGGCAAAAACGGCACACGCAAGTAACGGCATTTTGCCAGTATGTTCCGTGCCTTGATACAAATAATCACACTTGGCTGAGTGCCCGGGGCTTGGCCAGTGGCGAGGTGGCGCCACGGCTGTCGTAGAGCGACGGAGAATCGCCGCCCATGAGGATCCTGATCTGATTGGCCGTGACGTGCTGTTGTACCTGGATGATCCGGCCGTTGGTCTCGTTCACCTTCTGGCAGGCATCCATCAGCTGGGTCAGCACGTTGAGCTGTTGCATGATCACTTCGCCGTTGTCCGACTGCGCGGCCACCGCCTGCACCCCGGCGCGGTCGGCGCTCAGGCCGAGGCTGGCGAGCAGGTTGTTGCGGCGCAGGCCTTGCTGCTCGAGCAGGACGATCAGCGACTGCTTGCGGGCCAGGATGCCCTCTAGCGGCGCCAGGTCCCGAGTGTGAAGGGCTACCGCCTCTCTTTGCAGGAGGTCGAGCAGTTCCTCGGTCGGGGCGATGTCGTCTTCGATCAGTTGCAGCAAAGTGATGTCGTGCATGGCTAACTCTTGGCTTTTAAAGCGTCCGTGAAGTCAGCGCGCCAAACGGTCAGCGCTGGGCTTCGAAATCGAGCAGTTTGCTGGCGACCCGGCCGGCATCGACCTGGTAGCTGCCGTCGGCGATCGCCTGCTTCAACTGCGCCACGCGGGCGTTGTCGACAACGGGCTGGTCGCGCAGCTTGTCGCTGATCTTCTGCAACTGCTGGGCCTCTTGGCTGAGGTGTACCGCTTCTCCGCTGGCGCTGGTGCTTGCCGGCGCTGCAGCCGGTTCGCCGGCCTTGTCGGCGGCACCCGGTGCGGCAGTGCCGCGAACGCCGCCCGTAACGGACGGAGAGTTATTCAAACGACTGAAGTCGATGACCATGATCAGAAACCTCTGGGTATTTGGACGCTTGCCTTGTTTTCGGCCAACCCGAAAGAAACTTTAGGCACAAATGCATAGCCGCCTATCGGCAAGCCCATGAACCCGTTTGTGCCACAGTTTAGGAAAAGCGCCAGCGCACCGCCAGCCTAATCTACATCGCCACCTCGACCTGGCCGGGTCCGGTCACCCGGGCCTTGACCACCCGTTGTGAATTGAGGTTGCGCACGCGAATCTGTTCACCCTGGCCGCCCTTGCTCAAGGCTTCGCCGGGCATGCGCACGCTGAGGCTGCCGCTGCGCGCGGTAATCACCACATGATCGCCCTTGCGCACCACCTCGGCCTGTTCAAGATGTTGCGGGGTGAG
Source organism: Pseudomonas sp. KU43P (assembly GCF_033095865.1). NCBI lineage: Bacteria > Pseudomonadati > Pseudomonadota > Gammaproteobacteria > Pseudomonadales > Pseudomonadaceae > Pseudomonas > Pseudomonas sp. KU43P. The sequence continues at coordinate 1,668,222 of NZ_AP019365.1, forward strand.
TACCTGGTCAATCACCGTTGAGCGCAGCATCTTCATGCCCACGGCCTGGTCAAGGTCGCTGAGAAAGCCTTGTGTCAGGGTGCCTACATCGCGCTCGCGCAGGGCCACGTCAGCTTCGCCGATCACGTTGTCGCGCTTGAGCGGGCGAGTGACCACCACCACGTCGCGGAACAGCTTCACAGTGGCCGGTATGAAGAGGGTCCATGGCGCGCTGCCATCGCAGCGCACGCGCACCGTCACGCGGCCCAGCGGTTGCGCCGGGCTTTCCAGCGATGCGTCGAGCTGCTGGCTGCACAGTGGCATGCGCAGGCGCGGATCCAGCGGGCTGACCTGGATTTCATAGCGCCCCGCGGTCTGGGTGGTGGCCAGATAATCCTCGACGGCGAATTCAAGAAACCCTTGGGTGACACCGATAAGCTGTTCAGGCAAGGTAACCGCATCCGCCAGCGTGCGAGCGCCGGGTGCCAGCAGGCACAGCGCGGCGAGCGAGCTGCTCAGCAGGTGTGTCAATCGTCGGAAAATTGTCGTTTTCATGTACATGGCGCTCAAAAAAGCAAAGCCCGTGCCGACTCGCTGTCTGAGTCGCTACTAAAAAAGCAGAAACCAAAAGGAGTCAGGCATGGCGGGGGTAATGGATTCAGTCAACCAGCGCACTCAGCTGGTGGGGCAGAATCGCCTGGAGTTGCTGCTTTTCCGTCTCAATGGCGAGCAGCTCTACGGCATCAACGTATTCAAGGTTCGCGAGGTGCTGCAGTGCCCTGAGCTGACCTTGCTGCCCAAGTCGCACCCGGTGGTGCGCGGTGTGGCCAACATCCGCGGGGCGACCATCCCGATCCTCGACCTGTCGATGGCCACCGGCCTGCCCGGGTTGAAGGAAGAAACGCGCAACAGTTTCGTGATCATCACCGAGTACAACACCAAGACCCAGGGCTTTCTGGTGCATTCAGTCGAACGCATCGTCAACATGAACTGGGAAGAGATTCATCCGCCACCCAAGGGCACTGGCCGCGACCACTACCTGACCGCGGTCACCCGAGTGGACAACCGCATGGTCGAGATCATCGACGTGGAAAAGGTGCTGGCCGAGGTGGCGCCCTCCTCCGAACAGGTATCTGCCGGTGTGGTCGACGCCGAGGTGCAGGACAAGGCCGTGCTGTTGCGGGTGCTGACCGTCGACGATTCATCGGTGGCGCGCAAGCAGGTCAGTCGCTGCCTGCAGACCGTGGGTGTGGAAGTGGTGGCGCTCAACGACGGCCGTCAGGCCCTGGACTACCTGCGCAAGCTGGTGGACGAGGGCAAGCGGCCGGAAGAAGAGTTCCTGATGATGATCTCGGACATTGAAATGCCAGAAATGGACGGCTACACGCTGACTGCGGAGATCCGCAGCGACCCGCGTATGCAAAAATTGCACATCTGCCTGCATACTTCCCTGTCCGGGGTATTCAACCAGGCGATGGTCAAGAAGGTCGGTGCCGATGACTTCCTGGCCAAGTTCAAGCCGGACGACCTGGCCCAGCGCGTGGTCGACCGGATCAAGGCAGCGCATTGAAGCAGCCGGGACAGGCTCCCGGCACCAGTGATTGGAAAGAGGCGGCAGTAGTGTCTACGGGTAATTTGGAGTTCGAACAGTTCCGGGTCTTCCTGGAGAAAGCCTGTGGCATCCTGCTGGGGGAGAATAAGCAGTACCTGGTTTCCAGCCGTCTCAACAAGCTGATGGAGCAACAGGGCATCAAGAGCCTGGGCGAGCTGGTCCAGCGCATCCAGGCCCAGCCGCGTGGCGGCCTGCGCGAGCTGGTGGTCGACGCCATGACCACCAACGAAACCCTGTGGTTTCGCGATACCTACCCGTTCGAAGTGCTGAAGAACAAGGTCATCCCCGAGTTCATCAGGAACAACCCCGGCCAGCGCCTGCGCATGTGGTCGGCGGCGTGCTCGTCGGGTCAGGAACCGTATTCCATTTCCATGGCCATCGACGAGTTCGAGCGCAGCAACCTGGGCCAGCTGAAGATGGGCGCGCAGATCGTCGCCACCGACCTGTCGGGCTCGATGCTGAACAACTGCAAGACCGGCGAATACGACAGCCTGGCGATTGCCCGCGGCTTGTCCCAGGAGCGCCTGCAGCGCTACTTCGACACCAAGGCGCCGGGGCGTTGGGCGGTGAAGCCGGCGATCCGCAGCCGGGTCGAGTTCCGCTCGTTCAACCTGCTCGACAGCTATGCGGCGCTGGGCAAGTTCGACATCGTGTTCTGCCGCAATGTGCTGATCTATTTCTCGGCGCAGGTGAAGAAGGACATTCTGTTGCGGATTCACAGTACCCTGAAGCCAGGCGGGTATCTGTTCCTGGGGGCGTCCGAGGCGCTCAATGGGTTGCCGGACCATTACCAGATGGTGCAGTGCAGCCCGGGGATCATCTACCAGGCCAAGTAGGGTTTTTTAATGACGCGAGGGGCTGCAGTGCAGCCCTCGGCTCGATTTGATCGGTAAGACATTCAAAGCTCGGGAAGGTCGAAGGGGTTAAGTGTGGTGAGTTGTGAGAGAAATATTAAATGCTCCACAATTTTTACCTTTTCTAAGTTCTCGAGTTTGTCCGCTCCGCCGAGCATGATGGCGGGGGTGAATCCGTACATTTCATCTGGATGAAGGGGGGCGAGTTTTTTCTTGGCCGGTTTGAAAAGGTCGCCATAGTCATTGGTGTCAACCCTTTTAGATACCATGAACGCCCTGACGCCTGCATCCATTCTATCTCCGGTGTAAATAGATTGGTGAACGCTGTAGCGTGAAAGAATGCTGGTGATTTTGAGCGAGGCACCTGAGGTTTCTCCCCAGAGGTAAAGGTCTCCAAAGGCGCTTCTCGCAATGACATGGTACTTGTCTGAGTTCGCGAATTTGGTGCTTTCAAGCCAGGATTCAACAACGCCGTCATAGTCTTGGGGATTGACCATCCAGAAGATTCCCTCGCCATAGCCGCACCACCCGTGCTCGCGCCAATACGTCAGTAGCTGATTTGGGAGTATGCCTTGATAGCGCTGAATGCTCGATGGTGGAACTTCCCTGCTCTCGATTGGCGAACCGAATTCTTCTAGGAAAATTGAAAAAGCCTCGTCCATATTTCGCCTCTTGGCGTCCGTTGTCACGGGGAAAGCTCAGTCGTTATTCGCCAAGGGCTGCATTGCAGCCCCCGGACTAATTATGCCTTAGTGATTTTGGAGTATTCTTTGGTTAAAAATCCGAGAAATTATACGGCTCAAGGGGCGCAATCTGGGATAGGAAAACGAGGTGTTCTTGAGCTTTTACCTTTTCGACATGATCAAGGCTGGCTGTTCCACCAAGCGACAAGGCGGGAACAAAAGCATACATTTCATCGTGCTTCACTATGCCGAGTCTTTTCTTTAAAGGCTCAAACATATCGTCGAAGTCATCAGTTTCTCGATCGCGCATCGCAAAGAAATTTTGTACGTGCCGATCCATGTTGACAATTTTTCTGTCTTTTCCTACGTAGCATGACAAGTAACCAATGATTTTCAGTGAAAACCCGGTTTGCTCTCCAAAAAAATAAAGGTCGCCAAAGGCGCTTCTTGCAATTAAATGGTATGTGTCTCTAGCGGCAAGTGCAGTGCCCTCAAGCCATGAGGCCGTCACTCCTTCGTAATCCTGCGGGTTAACAGTCCAAAATAGTCCGTCAGCATACCCACACCAGCCATGTTCTGCCCAGTATTCAAGCAATTGATTTGGTAGTCTATTTTTGTAACGTTCTAGACTTGACGGTGGAACTTCCTGTCGGTATGCAGGTTGTCCCATTGATTCAGTAAATATGGAGAATGCTTCGTCCATCGAGATTCTACCTTAAGTCAACATTTGTGCAGTTTTACGTTCATGAGGGCTGAATGGTCATCTGGGGCCATTCGCTCAGCGGCTGGATCCTCGGCGTGCTGGGGCTTGCCTCCATCGCCGAGTTCTTCGTCGAAGACCTGCCGCGCATCGGCGAGTACTACCTCGACGGCATGCACATCGCCTGGTAAGGCACGCGCAGCGATGGCCTCGACCCGTTCAGCCAGGACCACCCGGATACGGTCTCCCGTGCTGCTCATCACATTGCCTTGGGGCATGTGGAAGTGGTGGTGCTGCTGTTGGGGGCGATCGTCTCGTACCTCACCCGCGGACGCGGCGATGCCCGGGTGCTGGCGCAGGAAATGGCGGCCAGCAGCAAGGGCGCGCGACTGGGGCAGTGGATGCTCAAGCATGAGGAGGGGTTGAAGAAACGGCCGGATCTGCAGGTGCCGGAGCGGCACAAGGGCGCGATGGATGAAGTGCAGCCTCAGCAGTCGAATCGGCCTGCCGGCAAAGACAAGGAGCCTTCGAAGCGCAAGCCCGGTAGCATGCCTTTGCATACAGTGGCCTGGATTCAGGAAGAGCTATCACAGGTAATGAGTCCGGCCGAAGCCGAAGGGAATTACCCCCGCACCGCCGGTAAACGCCCCGAACCCGGCGCCGATGGCGCCGCCGGTGAGGGTGCTGGCGACGACGATCATCGCCATGTCCCTCACCACTCTCAGCAGGTCATCGACGATGCTGGCGATCTCAAGCTCGGCAAAGCGTTGGCGCAGCATGACGCTGGCTTGCCACTCGGCCTGGTTGAGGGCCGAGCGAACCGCCTTGACCCGATTCAGGTTGAGGGACAGCGAGGGGGCGGTCTGGTTGAGGTGATCGAGAAAATGGGCGCCTCCTTGATAGCCCATTGCGTCAATGATGCGTGATTCGATCTCGAGCCATGACGGCACGAGGTAATCCAGATACATGAGGTGTCTCCCTGACATCGCGTACAGGGGGAAATCACACCACATATCGACCGAGGAAATTTCCGTGAAGCTTGTGGGAAATTTCCTAAATTTCACCAAAAAAGGGCTGAAGATCGTTAATCAGAGTGGCGGCACTCGATATGCACCACGCCACTCAACCCAAGACATGCACCGCAACTGCCGTCAATTTTTTGCTTTGCCGCTTATGCCACCCGGCAATTGCCGCTTTCCCATGTCCAAGCGGAAGCACTTTGCCGCTTTTCTGGCATCGACATTTCCCCTGCAGTCTCCAAAGCCCAGCATTCACGGGCTTTTAAAACCTTGGCACAGCTCTTGCTCTATCTTCGGCAACGACATTCCGGTCAACCTTCGAAGGTTTCCCCGACATGAGCATCAGTTTCGACAAGGCACTTGGTATCCACGAAAAAGCCCTGGGCTTCCGCGCCCAGCGTGCCGAGGTGCTGGCCAACAACATCGCCAACGCCGACACGCCGAACTACAAGGCGCGTGACATGGACTTCTCCTCGGTGCTCGCCGCCGAGAGCCAGAAGCAGCAGAGCGGCCGTTTCGCCATGGAGCGCACCAACAGCCGCCACATCGAGGCCGAAGGCCTGGCGATGAACGACGAGAGCCTGCAGTACCGCACGCCGACGCAGCCGTCGATCGACCAGAACACCGTGGATGCGCAGATCGAGCAATCGAACTACACCGAAAACGCCATCGGCTTCCAGGCCAGCTTCACCTTGCTCAACAGTAAATTCAAAGGGCTGGTATCGGCCCTGCGCGGAGAATGACCATGTCCCTTTCCAGTGTTTTCAACATTGCCGGCAGCGGCATGAGCGCGCAGAACACCCGCCTCAACACCGTCGCTTCCAACATCGCCAACGCCGAGACCGTGTCGTCGAGCATCGATCAGACCTACCGCGCGCGTCACCCGGTGTTCGCCACAACCTTCCAGAATGCCCAGGCCGGCGGCAGCCAGTCGCTGTTCGAGGACCAGGGCGAGGCGGGGCAGGGTGTGCAGGTCAAAGGCATCGTCGAAGACCAAAGCAACCTCGAAGCACGTTACGAGCCTAATCACCCGGCGGCGAACAAGGACGGCTACGTCTATTACCCGAACGTCAACGTGGTCGAGGAGATGGCCGACATGATCTCCGCCAGCCGCGCGTTCCAGACCAACGCCGAGCTGATGAACACCGCCAAGAACATGATGCAGAAAGTCCTGACCCTGGGTCAGTGATAAGGAATCCAGACCATGGCAGTCGATAGCACCAGCGGTGTGAACCTCAACGATGTCCTGACGGCATCGGGCGTCGGTGGCACCACCAAGAAAACCGTCGATACCACGTCCAAGACCGGTTCCGACGCGCTCGGCAAGGACGCGTTCCTGCAGCTTCTGGTGACCCAGATGCAGCACCAGAACCCGCTCGATCCGCAGGACAACAGCGAGTTCGTCGCCCAGCTCGCGCAGTTCAGCAGCCTCGAAGGCATCACCAACCTGAACGACTCGGTCACCAGCATCACCAATGCCATGGCCTCGTCCCAGGCCCTGCAGGCCTCTTCGCTGGTGGGGCGCTCGGTGGTGGTACAGAACGACAAGGCAGTGGTCGATACTGCCGATAGCTTCAACGGCCAGTTCGTTGTGCCGCAGGCGATCAGCGAAGCGAAGATCACCATCAAGGACAAGGACGGCAACACCGTCAAGACCATCGAGCTGGGTGAGCAGAAAGCCGGTTATGCCGACTTCATCTGGGACGGCACCAATGCCAGCGGCGAGAAGGTCGACCCAGGCACCTACACCTTCAGCGCCAGCACCACCGTCGACGGCCAGGCCGTGCAGATGAACACCCTGCTGCCAGCCAAGGTGACCAGTGTCAGCTTCAACGCCACCGGCGAGATGGTGCTGAACCTCGCGGGTGTCGGCAAGGTTTCCCTCTCCGACGTACAAACCATCGGTATCTAAGGCCCGCTAACGCGGCACAAGGAGCGAATTCATGTCTTTCAATATCGGCCTTAGCGGTCTGTACGCAGCCAACAAGCAACTGGACGTTACCGGCAACAACATCGCCAACGTCAACACCACCGGCTTCAAATCGTCGCGCGCCGAGTTCGCCGACGTCTACGCTGGCGCCAACCGCCTGGGTGTGGGCAAGAACCAGGTGGGCGCCGGTGTACGCCTGGCAGCCATTTCGCAGCAGTTCACCCAGGGTGACGTCAACACCACCGGCAACGTGCTGGACATGGGCATCCAGGGCCAGGGCTTCTTCGTGCTCTCCGACAACGGCGCGCGGGTTTACACCCGTGCCGGCGCCTTCCAGGCTGACAAGAACAACTTCGTGGTGACCTCGGACGGCCTGCGCCTGCAGGGCTATGCGGCCGACTCCAATGGCAAGATCCAGAAGGGTGTGCTGACCGATCTGAAGATCGACACTTCGGCCCTCAAGCCCAAGGCCACCACCCTGATCGACCAGGGCATCAACCTGAACTCCTCGGCTACCGACATTCCGCTGCAGGTCTATGACGACAGCACGCCGCCGGTACTGGTACCCAACAAGGTATTCGACCCCTCCGACGAAACCACCTACACCAAGTCGTTCCCGACCAAGGTGTATGACAGCCAGGGTAACGAGCACACCCTGGAGCAGTTCTACCGTAAGACCGACACCAACGAGTGGACCATGTACACCCTGGTCGACGGCCGCAACCCGTTCGATCCGTCGTCGACCACTCCGCTGACCGGCACCATCAGTTTCAACAGCGATGGTTCGGTGAAATCCATGGCGGCCGATAACACCGGCCACCCGACAGGTTCGTCGTTCACCGTAACCAACAACACCTTCACCATGACCGGCTGGGTGCCTGCCGTGGAAGACTCCGCTGGCAACTGGGCAAGCAACGGCGCCACCGGCAATGCCGAAGGCATGAAGCTGTCGATGAACAGCACCACCTCCTACAACACCGAGACCGCGCGCATGTCGCAGTCCCAGGACGGTTATGCCACCGGTATCCTGTCGAGCCTGAGCATCGACTCCACCGGCGTGCTGTTCGCCAGCTTCAGCAACCAGCAGTCGCGTGCCATCGGCCAAGTAGCTCTGGCCGGCTTCGCCAACGAGCAGGGGTTGCAGCAGATTGGCGGTACTCGCTGGACCGAAACCTACAGCTCCGGCATCCCGGGCATCGATGCGCCGAAGACCGGTACGCTGGGCAGCGTCGAGTCCAACGCCCTGGAAGGCTCCAACGTCAACCTGACCCAAGAGCTGGTCGAGCTGATCAAGGCGCAGAGCAACTATCAGGCGAACGCCAAGACCATCTCCACCGAAAGCACCATCATGCAGACCATCATCCAGATGACCTGATGGTCGCGGCTTGATGGTGTGAGGACGAACCCCTTTGTCGTGAAGGGGTTCGTCGTTTTTGCCGGAGGATTCATGAAAAGGCTGGTTGTCGCATTGCTGGCTGCTTTTTGCCTGTACCAGGCGCAGGCAGGTACGGCGCCGTGGTGGCGTTGGGAAAGCCAGGTGGATGGGCGCCTGGTGTGTTCGCAGTGGTCGCCGGGGGAGGGCTGGAAGCGCTTTGCCGGTCCTTACAACAACGGCGGTTGCCGGGAACGATGATTGCTGTGCCTGCCTCATCGCCGGCAAGCCGGCTCCTACAGGTACGGCACTGACTTGAGCAACACCGCCGCACCTGTGGGAGCCGGCTTGCCGGCGATGAGGCCGCCACAGGCAGCCGCCATTGCCGCCACCGGCAATCAGGCGCCGGATAACCGGCGTTCGCCCCTCCGCTAAAACCCGCCAAAGCCCGTATTCACGGGCTTTTTCTCACTTTCAAAAAGTTGGTTCGGAACTTGCTTTAGTGCCTGCACAGCAACGGCAAGCGGCAAACGCTCGCCAGTGCAGCGGAGGATGACTGTGGACAAGATGCTTTACGTGGCCATGACCGGCGCCAGCCAGAACGCGCTGGCGCAGAAGGCCCACGCCAACAACCTGGCGAACATTTCCACCAACGGCTTCCAGCGTGACCTGGAGCAGGCCCGCTCGATGCCGGTGTTCGGTGACAGCTTTCCGTCGCGAGCCTTTGCGATGACCGAGCGCCCGGCCACCGACTTCAGCGAAGGGCCGATGGTCGAGACCGGGCGTGACCTGGATGTGGCCGTGGCCGGCCAGGGCTTCATCGCCGTGCAGGCTCCCGACGGTAGCGAAGCCTATGTGCGTACCGGCAGCTTGAACATCGACGCCCTCGGCGTGCTGCGCGCCGGCAACGGCATGCCGGTGATCGGCAACGGTGGCCCCATCGCCATTCCGCCTGAGCAGAAGGTCGAAGTCGGCGAAGACGGCACCATCAGCATCCGCTCCATGGGCGAAGACCCGCGGGTGATGGCCGAGGTCGACCGCATCAAGCTGGTCAATCCCGACACCAAGGGCCTGACCAAAGGCCTGGACGGGCTGATCCACACCGGCAACGGCCAGCCTGCGGCTGCCGACGTCAACGTGCGTGTGGTCTCGGGCTTCCTGGAGGGCAGCAACGTCAACGCCGTGGAAGAAATGACCTCGGTACTGGCGCTGTCCCGTCAATTCGAACTGCACGTCAAGATGATGAACGCGGCCAAGGAAGGCGATGAAGCCATGGCGCGTGTTTTGCAACTCGGCTAACCACACTTGAACGGGTGCCGTAAAACAGGCGCACGAGGAGAATACTGATGCTTCCGGCTCTTTGGGTCGCTAAAACCGGCCTGTCCGCCCAGGACACCAACCTCACGGTCATTTCCAACAACCTGGCCAACGTTTCCACCACCGGCTTCAAGCGTGACCGCGCCGAGTTCCAGGATCTGCTGTACCAGATCAAGCGTCAGCCAGGTGCCCAGTCGACCCAGGACAGCGAGCTGCCGTCGGGCCTGCAGGTCGGTACCGGTGTGCGCATCGTCGGCACCCAGAAGAACTTCCAGACCGGCAGCCTGCAAACCACCGAGAACCCGCTGGACATGGCGGTCAACGGCCGTGGCTTCTTCCAGGTACTGCAGCCGGACGGCACCGTTTCGTACACCCGCGACGGTACCTTCCACCTGAACTCCGACGGCCAGATCGTCACCGCCAACGGCTTCGCCCTGGAGCCTGCGATCGTGGTGCCGAACGACGCCCAGACCTTCACCGTGGGCCAGGATGGCACCGTGTCGATCACCACTGCCGGCAACCCGGCTGCCCAGGTGATCGGCAACATCCAGACCGCCGACTTCATCAACCCGGCTGGCCTGCAGGCCATTGGCGAGAACCTGTTCCTGGAAACCGCCGCCAGTGGCGCGCCACAGGTTGGTACTCCAGGCCTGAACGGCTTCGGCACCACCCTGCAGCAGACCCTGGAAAACTCCAACGTCAGCACCGTCGAAGAGCTGGTGAACATGATCACCACCCAGCGTGCCTACGAGATGAACTCCAAAGTCATCTCCACCGCCGACCAGATGCTGTCGTTCGTCACCCAGCAGCTGTAAGCCCTAGTCCCTGATACACCGTGAGGTAATGAGTCATGAAGCGTTCGTTGTCTGTCTTCGCCCTGGGGGGGGCGGTGTTGCTGGCTGGTTGCGTCGCGCCGACGCCCAAGCCCAACGACCCGTACTACGCGCCGGTTCTGCCGCGCACCCCATTGCCGGCGGCGGCCAACAACGGTTCGATTTACCAGGCCGGGTTCGAGCAGAGCCTGTACACCGACCGCAAGGCCTTCCGGGTCGGTGACATCATTACCATCACGCTCAACGAGAAGACCTCGGCGAGCAAGAATGCCGGCTCGCAGATTCAGAAGAACAGCAAGGCAGACATCGGCCTGACCTCGCTGTTCGGCACCACGCCGAACACCAACAACCCGTTCGGCAGTGGCGACCTGAGCCTCGAAGCCGGCTACAGCGGTGACCGCGCCACCAAGGGCGACAGCAAGGCGACCCAGGGCAACACCCTGACCGGCTCGATCACCGTCACCGTCGCCGAAGTGCTGCCCAACGGCATCATCGCCGTGCGCGGCGAGAAATGGCTGACTCTGAACACCGGCGAAGAGCTGGTGCGCATCGCCGGCCTGGTGCGCGCCGACGACATCGCCACCGACAACACCGTGCCATCGACCCGGGTGGCCGATGCACGTATCACCTATTCGGGCACCGGCTCGTTCGCCGATGCCAGCCAGCCGGGTTGGCTCGATCGCTTCTTCATCAGCCCGCTCTGGCCTTTCTGAGTACGGATGAACATGTTCAACCTTAGGCAGCTGATTGCCGCAACCTTGCTCCTGTCCTGCGCGTTCGGTGCCCATGCCGAACGCCTGAAGGACATCGCCAGCATTTCTGGCGTGCGTTCCAACCAGTTGATCGGTTACGGCCTGGTGGTGGGGCTCAACGGCACGGGTGACCAGACCACCCAGACGCCGTTCACCCTGCAGACCTTCAACAACATGCTGTCGCAGTTCGGCATCAAGGTGCCGGCAGGTTCCGGCAACGTGCAGTTGAAGAACGTCGCGGCAGTGTCGGTGCATGCCGACCTGCCGGCCTTCGCCAAGCCAGGCCAGGTGGTGGACATCACCGTGTCCTCGATCGGCAACTCCAAGAGCCTGCGCGGCGGCAGCCTGCTGATGACCCCCCTCAAGGGTATCGATGGCAACGTCTATGCCATCGCCCAGGGCAACCTGGTGGTCGGCGGTTTCGATGCCGAGGGCCGTGACGGTTCGAAGATCACCGTCAACGTACCGTCGGCCGGCCGCATCCCTGGCGGTGCTTCGGTCGAGCGCGCGGTGCCGAGTGGCTTCAACCAGGGCAACACCCTGACCCTGAACCTCAATCGCCCTGATTTCACCACCGCCAAGCGCATCGTCGACAAGGTCAACGAACTGCTTGGCCCAGGTGTCGCCCAGGCCGTGGACGGCGGCTCGGTGCGGGTCAGTGCGCCGATGGACCCGAGCCAGCGCGTCGACTACCTGTCGATCCTGGAAAACCTCGAGATCGACCCGGGCCAGGCGGTTGCCAAGGTCATCATCAACTCGCGTACCGGCACCATCGTGATTGGCCAGAACGTCAAGGTCTCGCCGGCGGCCGTAACCCACGGCAGCCTCACCGTGACCATTACCGAAGACCCGATCGTCAGCCAGCCGGGGCCGTTCTCCAATGGCCAGACCGCCGTGGTGCCGCGCTCGCGGGTCAATGCCGAACAGGAAGCCAAGCCGATGTTCAAGTTCGGCCCGGGCACCACGTTGGATGAGATCGTCCGTGCGGTGAACCAGGTGGGCGCAGCGCCTGGCGACCTGATGGCCATCCTCGAAGCCCTGAAGCAGGCCGGCGCGTTGCAAGCCGACCTGATCGTGATCTGAGGACGCTGGCGATGAACTCCAAGAGCCTGGTCTCCAGCACAGCCGACAGCGGCGCCTACACCGACCTCAATCGCCTGAGCTCGCTCAAGCACGGTGACCGCGACAGCGATGCCAACGTGCGCAAGGTGGCCCAGGAATTCGAGTCACTGTTCATCAGCGAGATGCTCAAGGCCTCGCGCAAGGCCAGCGATGTGCTGGCCGACGACAACCCGATGAACACCGAGACGGTCAAGCAGTACCGCGACATGTACGACCAGCAGCTGGCCGTGAGCATGTCTCGCGAAGGTGGCGGTATTGGCCTGCAGGACGTGCTGGTGCGCCAGTTGTCCAAGCACAAGCCAGCCACGGCCAACACCAGCCCGTTCCCGCGCATCGAAGGCAATGCCCCGACGCTGTGGGGCAACAAGGTGGCAGAGCCTGTACATGCGGCCCAGTCTGCCCTGCGCAACGACGTGGCCGCGCTCAATTCGCGGCGCCTGGCGTTGCCAAGCAAGCTCACCGATCGTTTGCTGGCCGGTATCGTGCCGTCGGCAGGCGGCACCGCAGCCACCACCAATACCTTGGCTGTGCCAGTGCGTGACGGGCAGCAGGTGGCAAGGGCCATAGCCGTGCCCGACAACGGCCTGCGTATCACTGGGCGCGCCGTGGCCCAGCCGCCGCTGGCACCGAAGAAAGCCTTTGCCGACAGCGACGAATTCGTCGCCACCATGCTGCCGATGGCCGAGCAGGCCGCCAAGCGCATCGGTATCGATCCACGTTACCTGGTGGCCCAGGCCGCGCTGGAAACCGGCTGGGGCAAGTCGGTCATGCGCAACAGCGATGGCAGCAGCAGCCACAACCTGTTCGGCATCAAGGCCACCGGCAACTGGGAAGGCGATTCGGCGCGGGCGATCACCAGCGAATTCCGCGATGGCCAGTTCGTCAAGGAAACGGCGGCGTTCCGTTCCTACGATTCCTACCAGGACAGCTTCCACGATCTGGTCAGCCTGCTGCAGAACAATTCCCGCTATCAAGATGCGGTGAAGTCGGCCGATAGACCAGAACAGTTCGTGCAAGAGTTGCAGAAGGCCGGGTACGCCACCGACCCGAATTACGCCAGCAAGATCTCGCAGATCGCAAGACAGATGAAGTCGTACGAGCAATACGCAGCGCTCGGTACCACAACGAAACTTTAAGGGCATGGAACCATGGCGAGTCTGATCAACATTGGTATGTCGGGGCTTGGCGCCGCGCAGTCGGGGATGTACACCCTCGGTAACAACATCGCCAACGCCGACGTCGAGAGCTACTCGCGCCAGCAGAACGTGCAGAAGACCAAGGGCGGCCAGCAGGTCGGCCAGGTCTTCATGGGCACCGGCACCACGCTGGCCGATGTGCGCCGGGTGTACAACTCGTTCCTCGAGAACCAGCTGCGCACCACCACCTCGCTGAGCAGCGATGCCTCCTCGTACCTGGACCAGATCTCGCCGCTGGACACTGCCCTGTCGAGCAGCGACACCGGCATCACCGCCGCCCTGCAGAGCTTCTTCAGCGCCATGCAGGACGCTGCGGCCAAGCCCACCGAAGACGCTTCGCGTCAGCTGCTGCTGACCAGCGCGCAGTCTCTGGCCAAGCGCTTCAACACGCTGGCGTCGCAGCTCAACCAGCAGAACAGCAACATCAACAGCAACATGGCGTCGCTGACCGATCAGGTAAACAACCTGACCAAGACCATTGCTGATCTCAATGACCAGATTTCCCGTGTCAGCTCCGTCACCGGCCAGCCCAACGACCTGCTCGACCAGCGCGATGGCGCGGTGCGCGAGTTGAACAAGCTGATCGGCACCGACGTGGTCGAGCGTGAAGGCAACTACGATATCTACCTGAAAAACGGCCAGGCCCTGGTGCTGGGCAAGACCACCCAGACCCTGGGTGTCGAGCCGAGCGCGACCGACCCGACGCGCATGAGCCTGATCCTCAATCGTGGCTCGACCAAGATGGACATCACCAACAGCGCCACCGGTGGCGAGCTCGGTGGGTTGATCCGCTACCGCAAGGAAACCCTCGACCCGGCGCTCAACGAGTTGGGCCGCGTGGCCCTGGTGGTAGCCGACGCGATCAACAGCCAGTTGGCCCAGGGTATCGACAAGAATGGTGACTTCGGCGCCACACTGTTCGGCGATATCAACAGCCTCAAGGCCATCAGCGAGCGCAGTGTCGCCAAGCTCGGCAACAGCGCCGGTTCCGGCAACCTCGACGTGACCATCAAGGACACCGGCAAGCTGTCCACCAGCGATTACCAGGTGACCTTCACCAGCGCCACCGGCTACAGCGTGCGCAAGCTGCCTGAAGGCACCGACATGGGCAGCTTCGACCTTACCGACAACCCACCACCGGTGATCGATGGCTTCACCCTGTCGTTGAACGGCGGTGGCCTGAGCGCCGGTGACAGCTTCAAGATCACCCCAACGCGCAACGCTGCGGCCAGCATCGATACCGTACTCACCGACCCCAAACGCCTGGCGCTGGCTTCGCCACTGACCGCCACCAGTGGCTCTGGCAACAAGGGCACGGGCGTGATTACCCAGCCGACGTTGACGTCGCAGCTGGACATCTACGATGCAGCCCAGCGCACCCAGTTGCAGAACGGCCTGAAATACTCCACGCCGGTCAAGCTGGTGTTCGGAGACGAAGGTACCTCGCCCCAGGCGTACAAAATGTACGACGCCAAGGGTACCGAGATCGGCAGCGGCACCATCATCCCGGGCCAGGAAAACAAGCTGCAACTGTCGGTACCAATGGTCGACGGCAATGGCAACTCGCTGGGTGGCAACTTCACCTTCGAAATGAGCGTGTCCGGCGCACCGAAGAATGGCGACAGCTATTCCGTCGCGCTGACCGGCGCAGGCTCGGCGGACAACCGCAACGGCCAGTCGGTGATCGACCTGCAGACCAAGCCCACCGTCGATGTCGGCGCCAACGGCAAGGGCATCAGCTTCACCGATGCCTACGCCAAGCTGGTGTCCAACGTCGGGGGCAAGGCCGGCCAGGCACAGATGGACAGCGACGCCACCACCGCGCTGCACACCTCGGCGCTGGAAAGCCGCAACAACCTGTCGGGGGTGTCGATCGATGAAGAGACTGGCAACCTGATCAAGTTCCAGCAGTACTACACCGCGTCGTCGCAGATCATCAAGGCGGCTCAGGAAACTTTCGCCACCCTGATCAACAGTCTTTAAAAGGAGCCGTAGATCGTGAGCGTACGCATCTCTACTTCGCAGTTCTACAACACCAGCAGCAGCAACTATCAGCGCAACTTCGCCAACGCGGTGAAAAGCCAGCAGGATGCCAGCGATGGCATCCGCGTGCGCTCTGCCAAGGACGATCCGGTTGGCGCGGCGCGCCTGCTGCAGTTGGAGCAGCAGCAGAACATGCTCAAGCAGTATTCGGGCAACATCACCAGCGTACGCAATGCCCTGGGCACCACCGAGAGCACCCTCAATGCCATCGGCACGATCCTGCAGCGGGTCAACGAACTGGCGGTGAGCTCGGGCAACGGCACCTTCACCGATGCCGATCGCAAGGCCAACGCCGACGAACTGGCCTCGCTGGAAGATCAACTGTTCTCGCTGATGAACAGCAAAGACGAGAACGGCAAGTACATCTTCTCCGGCTCCAAGGGCGATACTGCGCCTTACGTGCGCAATGCCGACGGCACCTACAGCTATCAGGGTGATCAGGGCAAGCTGAACCTGCAGGTGGGTGACATGCTCAGCCTGGCCGCCAACGAGACCGGTTACGACGCCTTCGAGCAGGCGCTCAACACCAGCCGCAGCGAAACCAAGCTGACCGCGCCAGCCACCGACGATGGCCGTGTCAGCCTGTCCAACGGCCAGGTTTCCGGCAGCTCGACCTACAACGACCGTTTCCGCAGTGGCGAGCCGTACACGATCGAGTTCATCAGCAGCACCGAGTACAAGATCACCGACGCCAACAACAACGACGTCACCCTCGAAGCCAGCCAGGGCGGCAAGTTCGACCCCAATGGCGACAACACCACCATCAGCTTCCGGGGTGTCGACCTGCGCCTGGACATCAGCCTCAAGGACGGCGACAAGGGCAACGAAGACGCCGCCATCGCCGGCCATACCTTCAGCCTGAGTTCCAAGGCCGACCAGGTCTCCGGCACCCGTAGCCCAGGCAACACCTCGTCGGAGCAGGTGACGGGCGCGACCATTACCGATGAGGCCGCCTACAAGGCAGCGTTCCCCTCCGGCGGCGCGGTGCTCAAGTTCACCGGCACGAACACCTTCGAGCTGTACGCCTCGCCGATGACCGCAGACAGCCGCCCAGTCGCCTCGGGTGCCCTGGGAGGCCCGAACGGCACGACTGCCACGGCAGCCGGCGTCAGTTTCGAGTTGTCGGGTGCGCCTAATGCGGGCGATTCGTTCGGGGTGAAGGTCGACACGCACCAGACCCAGAACGTGCTCGACACCATCGGCCAACTGCGCAAGGCGCTGACCAGCCCGGTCGACAACGACCCGGTTGCCCGGCAGAACTTCCTCGCCTCGCTGGATTCGGCGATCGGCAACATCGCCAGCGCCACCGATCAGGTGTCCTCGTCGATCAGTGCCATCGGTGGGCGTGGCCAGGCGCTGGATGTGCAGGCGGAAACCAATGAAGCGCTGAGCACCGAAAACACCAAGACCCAGAGCTCGATCCGCGAAAGCGATCCGGCCGAGGTGATGCTGCGTCTGCAGATGCAGACCAACATGCTGCAAGCCTCGCTGCAGGCCTATGCCAAGGTCGCCGGGTTGTCGCTGGTCAACTACATCTGATCCTCCTCTCGTGTCACCGGCCGCGCATTGCCCCTACGGGGCCGTGCGCGGACCTCCTCCCAGGTCCCTCATCGTGAATCATTCGGCTCTCGTCACCCTTGCCATCGCCGCATTCAATCCCGACTTCCTGCGCAGCGCCTTGCTCAGCGCGGTGAACCAGGATTATCCGAACCTCGAAGTGCTGGTGTGTGACGACAGCCGGGGCGAAGACGTGCAGCGGATCGTCGACGAAGTGGCGAGGGAGGCTGGCAAACCGGTGCGCTACCTGCGCAACCCGCAGACACTGGGGTTCGGTGGCAACCTGCTGATGTGCCTCGAACAGGCCCAAGGTGAACTGATCAAGTTCCTCTGCGATGACGATTTGCTGTTCACCGATTGCGTAAGCCTGCAAGCGGCAGTGATGAACGCACATGCCGATGTCAGCATGACCATCTGCCAGCGCATGCTGTGCGCTGCGGACGGTACCTTGCTGCCGTCGCGCAACCTCAACAGTGTGCTGTGTCCGGAAGAGGCCGTGGTCAAGGGCAGTGACCTGCTCGAAGCGCTGGAAGTGGGCGCCCCCAATCTGTTCGGCGGCCTCAGCCATGCGCTGATGCGGGTTGCCCAGGTGAAGATGTTCCTGCCGGCACTGGTCGAGCAGGGGCAGGGCTTCGTTGCACGCCTGGACCTGGCGCTTTACATCTGCCTGATGCGCCGTGGCAACCTGGGGCATCTGGAGCGTTTTCTCAGCGTTGAGCGGCTGCACCCGGGGCGCCTGAGCCACCAACCGAGCGTGACTCTGGCTTACCCCATCGAAACCGACTGGATCAAGGCGATGCTGGCCGCGCGCGGCAGCGAGGCGGCACCGGCCAAGGGCTGGGTGCGCTATGTGCCAATGGCGCGCTATGTCGATGATCAGCATACGTGCTGGGAAGAGTATGACCTCAATGGGCTCAGCGCCCTGCAGGAGGCGCGCACGCTACAGCAGGTGGGCAGCGACAGCCTGTCGTTCGAAGAGGTCTACGCCGAGTGGCTGGACTACCGCACCCTGTCCGATGCCCAGCTCAAGCTGCTGCCCAAGCGTTTCGAGCAATGGCCTGCAAAGCCGCGTATCGTGCCGGTGATCTGGGCTGAGGCGGGCGATGAGCAGGCGCTGCGGGCAACGCTCGACAGCCTGGCGGGGCAATCTTATGCGCCCGCTGCTTGCTGGGTGCTCGCCGCAGAGCAGGTCAAGGCGCCGCAGGTGCCCGGTATCGAATGCCTGCCCCGGCAGGGCAACGGCCTTGCCCAGTTGCAGGCGCGCCTGATGCAGGCGGACAGCGCCGACTGGGTCTTCCTGCTGCAGGCCGGCGACCGCCTGGTGCCCCAGGCGCTGGCGATCATGGCCGAGCGCATGGCGTTGCGTGATCGTGTGTGCCTGTATGTCGATGAAGGGGGCCACGACACCCTCAACCCAGGCATGCCGATCTTCAAGCCGGACTTCAACCTCGACCTGATGCGCAGCTTGCCCTACGTCGGGCGCTTGCTGGCGTTCGAGTGCAAGGCACTGCTTGCCGCAGGCGGGTTCGATGAGCAATTCGACATCCTGGCGCCCCACGACCTGTTCTGGCGCCTGGTGGAGAACCGCGGCCTGCAGGTGGTCGAGCACATCGACGAACTGCTGGTGCACAGCCAGTGGGATTACGGCCAATGGTTGAGTGACCCGCGCTGCGTGGCGCAAGCGCCTCGCGTGGTGCAGGCGCACCTGCAGCGCCTGGGCGTCGAGGCCGAGGTCGAGGGTGCCGCAGACCAGGCGGTATGCCAGGTCACGTATCACCATGAGGGCCAGGCGGGGGTGTCGATCCTGGTGAGTGTCGGCGATGACCTGGCCAAGGCCCGGCGCTGTGTCGAGTCGTTGTTCGAGCACACGGCCTATGGCAACTTCGAAGTGTTGCTGGTTGCCGCTGCCGACGCGCCGCTCGACCTGCGGCAGTGGCTGGAGGCCATGAACAGCCTGGGCAGTGACCAGCTGAGGGTGATCGAAGTGGCCGCCGGCACGCGCGTAGCGCGGCTCAATGAGGCGAGTGCGGTAGCACGGGGTGATTTTCTGCTGATGCTCGACAGCGCCTGCGTGGCCTTCGATGCGCGTTGGCTGGGTGAGTTGATGGCCCAGGCGCAGCGGCCTGAAGTCGGTGTGGTCGGGCCCAAGTTGTGCGACGCTGCCGGCCAAGTGGTGGGCGCCGGGCTGGTACTCGGCTTGCACGGCGAGGTGGGCACTCCGTTCGTGGGGTTGCCGGCGCACGAGAGCGGCTACATGCACAGGCTGCGTTCCACGCAGAACTGCAGTGCCCTGGCTCTTGATTGCCTGCTGGTACGCCGTGAGCTGTTCGAGACCTTGGGTGGTTTCGACCTGGAGGGCTTGCAAGGCTCGTTGCAGGATGCCGATTTTTGCCTGAGGGCGGGCGAGCAGGGGTATCTGCTGGTGTGGACGCCTGCGGCGCTGCTGGCCCGCCTGGGGGCGGCGAGCCACAGCGCCGTGGACAGCCAGCAACTTACTGGCGACAAGGGCCTTTTCTACCAGCGCTGGCTGGCCAAGGTCGCTCGCGATCCGGCGTACAACCGTAACCTCAGCCTCAAGATGGCCAGCTTCACCCTCGAGCCCGGGCTGCGCCAAGGCTGGGATCCTTTCCTCAAGCGGGTGCTGCCTGCTGTGTTGGCGTTGCCCGTCAACTCGTCTGCCGTTGGGCACTATCGCATGACCCAGCCGTTCCATGAGCTGGAAAGTGCCGGCTGGGTCCAGGGCCGGGTGGGTTATCGCTTCCCGGACTTGATCGAGCTGGAGCGTGAAAAGCCCGATGTGGTGGTCTTCCAGTACCGCAGCAAGATGGCTTCGGTCGAGGAGATGGGGCGCCTGGTGCGCTCGTCCAGCGCCCGGCATCTCTACGAGATCGATGACTACATCATCGATGTGCCCAAGCGCAACGACCACTCGCGCAACATGCCCGCCGACATTCGCGAGGCGGTGCGCCAGGGTATCGCCATGTGCGACCGGGTGATCGCCTCCACCGAGCCGTTGGCCGATGCCTTGTCGAGCATGCACCGCGATATCCAGGTGGTGCCCAACATGCTCGCAGCGCAGCTGTGGTGCGGCCTGGCCAGTGAGCGCCAAACCAGCGCCCGTCCGCGTGTGGGCTGGGCGGGTGGCACCAGCCACCGAGGTGACCTGGAGCTGCTGCTGGAGGTGATCAAGACCTTGGCCGACGAGGTCGACTGGGTGTTCTTCGGCATGTGCCCAGATGCGCTGCGCCCTTACGTGAAAGAGTTCCATCCGGGCATACCGATGGCGCTCTACCCGAAGAAGCTGGCCAGCCTCAACCTGGACCTGGCGTTGGCCCCGCTGGAGCAGAACCTGTTCAATGACTGCAAGAGCAACCTTCGCCTGCTCGAATACGGCGCTTGTGGCTTCCCGGTCATCTGTTCGGATACCAAGGCCTACGCCGGTTACCTGCCGTGCACGCGGGTGGCCGGCAATCAGCCGCACGAGTGGCTGGAGGCGATACGCATGCACCTGGCCGACCCGGATGCCAGCTACCGCCAGGGCGACGCCCTGCGCGAAGTGGTGCTGCGCGACTACGTGCTGACCGAGCGCCATCTGCAGCATTGGGCCAACGCCTGGTTGGCCGACTGAAGCACCGCGCCGGCGCCCAGGGCGCCGCCTGCGGTATCACTGGAATTTGAGCATCGGGTACATCATGACTGGACCAACAACCGTGAACACCTTGTCACCCCGCCATACCCATGTCTTGCTGCTGGGCAGCGCCGATCAGGGTTACCGCACGCGCGCCATGGCCTACCTGCAGGCGGGCGGATGCCAGGCCAGCGTTGTCGACGGTGAGACCGGCGAGCAGTTGCGCGCCGCGTTGAAACAGGCGCTGGACCAGGTCGATACGCCGTTCGTGGTGCTGGCCAAGGACAGTGACTTCCTGCTGGTCGATGCCCTGCAACAGGCCCTGGACTGTCTGCAGGCTCACCCCCATGTGCAGGGTGCGCAGGGCTATGCCTTGGGCATGCAGCCGGGTAACAGCACGGTCAGCTATTACCGACTGGGTCGCACGGCCCACCAGGCGGTGGCAGGTGGCCTGCGCGAGCGCGTGCAGCAGTATGGCCTGAGTGGCCTGCAGCCGTGGCGCGCGGTGCTGCGCGTGGATGCGCTGCGCAGCGCCCTGCACGAGGCGGCGCTGCAGGTGGCGGATGAAGACTGGCTGCTCGGCCTGTCCTTTGCGTTGCTGCGCCAAGGGGACATCAAGGTGCTCGAGCAGACCCAGGTGGTCAGCGAGTGCGTGGACCTGGCTGTCGATGCCGACGCCATGCTGCCGGCCATCCGCACCCTGCGCCAATGGGACGAGCAGAAAGGCGGCGACTTCGCGGACGAGGAAGGCTTCGCCATTCTGCGCCAGTTCGCGCTCAGCCTGGGTGCGCCCGACCCTGCGCCGTTGCTGTTCGTATCGCCATGGACCAGCGTGGTCAATGAGCCGGAGCGCAGCTTCGAAGCCCGTCAGTACGTCGAGCTGCCTTACTACAACGCCGGGTTGTTCCGGCAGTTGTCGGCGCTGGAGTTCCTGCAGCACGCCTGGCCGGTGGGCCAGGCCCATGTACGGGCGCTGGAGGGCGCCTGGGTGCGTCAGCGCGATCTGCTGCAGCAGCATGCCAACGACAACGTGAAGACACTGCGCAGCCGGTACTGGCAGGCACTGTCGGTCAACCTCTTCGCGCCACAGATCTGCAGCCTGCTGCTGGACACCTTGGCAGACGATGAAGACGATGCCCGCAACGAACTGCAGGCCTGGATCGAGCGCCTGCAGTTGGTTGGTGCTGCGCAGGTGTCCGAGCGCCTGGCGCACACTCCATCGGGGCAGGTGCTCCAGGCCCTTGCCCAGGCGACCTTGGACGCTGTCGGCCAGCAGCGAGTACGCAAGCACCTGAAGGCTGGCCAGCGCACCGCAATGGCCTTGCTGGTGCTGGACCTGGCAGACGATGACGAAGCCTTGCAACGTACCTTCGACAGTGTGGTCGCCAGTGGCTTGCGCGATCTGCGCATCGTGGTGCTCAAGGCCGGCAAGCTACCTGCGATCACTACCGTGCGCGATACCTTGCACTTCATCAAGGTGTTGCCTGATACCGTTGTTTCGCACCTCAACCAGGTGGTACGCCAGCTCCCGAGCGATTGGCTGATGCTGCTGCAAGCTGGTGACGAGCTGGCCGGCAGCGGCTTGTTGCGCCTGCAGGTAGAGCTGGCGCAGGCAGGCCAGTGCCATGCCGTGTGTGGCAATGAAGTGCAGCGCGACAGTGAAGGCCGCCTGATTGCCATCCAGCGGCCAGGGGCTGACGTCGACCTGCTGCGCAGCCGGCCAGATCTCATGGCGCAGCACTGGCTGTTGCGCAAGGACGTGGTTCTGGAAGTCGGCGGGTACAGCGACGCCTGTCGCCAGGCGCTGGAGTTCGACCTGCTGCTGCGGGTGATCGAGGCCCATGGCCTGGGCGGCCTGGCACATGTCGACGAATACCTGGTGGTCGGCCAGGTCGACCGTGAGGCCATGCTGCCGGGTGTGCTGTCCACGCTTGACCGACACCTGGGTGTGCTGGGCTACCGTGCCCAGGTCGTGCAGGGGCATGAGGGGCGCCTGGACATCGAGTTTCGCCATGCCGCCACCCCGATGGTCAGTATTTTGCTGTCGGCCAGTGGCGACATGCAGCAGCTCGCGGCAAGCCTTGCCAGCATCCAGCAGCGTACCCGATACCCGCGTTATGAAGTGCTGGTGGTCACCGAGGGTGAGCAGCCGCAGGAAGCCAGCCTGGGCGGGCGAGTCAGAATGTTGTCCTGCCCGTCGCAGGCGCTGGCGCAGCGCTTCAATCTGGCGGCAGAGCACGCACGTGGTGAGTACCTGGTGTTGATGAGCGACCGCAGCCAGGTTGCCAACCCAGGCTGGATTGAAGCTTTGCTCAACCAGGCCCAGCGCCCTGAGGTGGGCGTGGTGGGCTGCCAGATGTACGACGCGGACGGCAGCGTCAGCCATGCAGGCTATGAGTTGCTGGAGGGGCAGCAGGTGCATGCCAGCTGGTTGGGCGTCGCCGGCCGCGCCGGTGCTGATGCGTTGGGGTTGGGGGTGGTGCGCGCCAGCCATGCGGTTTCGGCCGATGGCCTGATGGTGCGCAAGGAGGTGTTCGAGGCACTGGGGGGCTTGCCGCAGGGCGATGCGCCAGACATCGCGCTGTGCCTGCAGGTGTCGCAAGCAGGCCTGCTGGTGCTGGTGGCGCCCCAGGCGCAATTGTTCAATGCCGGCGTGCCGTCGCTGCCGTCCGCGGTGCGCGAGGCACTGGCTGCGCAAGCGCCTTGGGCCTTCGCCCGTGCGCTGGCGGTGGATGGCGCGTTCGGCATCGGCGAGCAGCCAGGTGAGGCCGGGCCACGCTGGTTGCGTGAGCTGGGCTAGCCCCCAGCGCAAGATGAAGCCGGGCTCAGCCCGGCTTTTTTTTGTCTGTCGAATGGGGCGAAGCCCCGAAATCTCCTGCCTTTGGGCGCTTTTTCGCGCCATTCGCCCGGCGCTGCGCCATCGATGGGCAAGTTGGCAATCTTTTTGCTTCGCCTGCCCAAGTTGCTGAATTGGTCAGTATTTTGTCAGCCCGGTCCGGGGCAACGGCCTCTCAAGGTAAGTCGACAATGAAAACAGTCATCCTGGCCGGCGGCCTGGGTACACGCATCAGCGAAGAGTCGCATCTTCGTCCCAAGCCGATGATCGAGATCGGTGGCAAGCCGATCATCTGGCACATCATGAAAATCTACTCCCACTACGGGATCAACGATTTCGTGATCTGCCTGGGTTACAAGGGCTATGTGATCAAGGAGTACTTTGCCAACTACTTCCTGCACATGTCCGACGTGACCTTCGACATGTCGGAAAACCGCATGCACATCCACAACCGCAATGCCGAGCCGTGGCGCGTGACCCTGGTCGACACCGGTGACAACACAGCCACCGGCGGGCGCCTGAAGCGTGTGCGCGACTATGTCGGTGACGATACCTTCTGCCTGACCTACGGCGACGGTGTGGCCGATGTCGATATCCCGGCACTGATCGATTTCCACAAGGGGCACGGCAAGCTGTCCACCGTCACTGCCGTGCAGCCGCCAGGACGCTACGGTGCGCTGGATGTGCGTGGCGAGCAGGTGCACGGCTTCCAGGAAAAACCCCTGGGTGACGGCGGCTGGATCAACGGCGGTTTCTTCGTCCTCGAACCGGGCATCTTCGACTACATCGAAGGCGACGACACCACCTGGGAATACGAACCGATGCGCGCTCTGGCCAGCAGCGGCCAGTTGATGACCCATACCCACCGCGGCTTCTGGCAGGCGATGGACACCCTGCGCGATCGCACCTACCTGGAAGAGCGCTGGAAGTCGGGAGAGGCGCAATGGCGGGTATGGTCGTAAGCCGCAGCTTCTGGGCCGGGCGCAGGGTCTTCCTGACTGGCCACAGCGGTTTCAAAGGCAGTTGGCTGGCGTTGTGGCTCAGCGAGCTGGGTGCCGAGGTGTACGGCTATTCGCTGGCACCGTGCACGTCTCCTGCCTTGCACGACAGCGCACGCCTGGCCGAGCGAGTGGCCGGCGAATTCGCCGACATACGTGATGCCGAGCAGTTGACGCGCAGCCTGGTGGCGTTCGAGCCGGAGATCGTCCTGCACCTGGCGGCGCAGCCACTGGTGCGCGAGTCGTACCGCACGCCAGCGCAGACCTATGCCACCAACGTCACGGGCACGCTCAACCTGCTCGAAGCGGTGCGCCGCTGTGACACGGTGCGTGCGGTTCTGGTGGTGACCAGCGACAAGTGCTACGAGAACCGCGAGTGGCTGTGGCCCTATCGCGAGCAGGATGCCCTGGGCGGTCACGACCCCTACAGCAGCAGCAAGGCCTGCGTCGAACTGCTCTGCGCCTCGTGGCGCGAGTCGTTCCTGCGCGAGCGCGGCGTGGCCTTGGCCACTGCACGGGCCGGCAACGTGATTGGCGGTGGCGACTGGTCGGCCGACCGCCTGCTGCCCGACATCCTGCGGGCCTGGGACGCAGGGCAGGCGCTGACCTTGCGCTACCCCGGTGCGGTGCGCCCCTGGCAGCACGTGCTCGACCCCTTGCAGGGCTACCTGTTGCTGGCCCAGGCGCTGGTCGAACAGGGCCAGGCACTGGCTCAGGCATGGAACTTCGGGCCTGACAGCGAAGGCACGGCAACCGTGGGTGAAGTGGTCGAGGCCATGGCCGCGCTGTGGCCTGGCGAGGCGCGCTGGGCCGTCGAGGCCGGTGTCCAGCCTCACGAGGCCGGGTTGCTCACCCTCGATTCATCCCGCGCGCGCCAGCAATTGGGCTGGCGCCCGCAATGGGATCTGCAGCAGGCCCTGCGGCAGACCCTGGAGTGGCATCGCGCCTGGCGCGACGGTCAAGACATGCAGCAATACAGCCGCGCGCAGATCGCGGCCCATGAAGGCGGAAAACAATGACTGATCAAACGGCGCAGCAGTTGCGCCAGCAAATTGCCGAACTGGTGGGCCGTTACGCGGAACTCGAGTTGACCGCACCTGCGTTCGTGCCGGGGCAGCATGCCGTGCCGCCATCGGGCAAGGTCATCGGTGCGCCGGAGCTGCAGGCCATGACTGAGGCGGTGCTGGACGGCTGGCTGACCACCGGGCGTTTCAACCAGGCCTTCGAAAAGCGTCTGGCCCGCTACCTGGGGCGCCGTGGCGTACTGACCGCCAACTCGGGGTCTTCGGCCAACCTGCTGGCGTTTTCCGCGCTGACCTCGCCGCGCCTGGGTGACCGGGCGATCCGCAAGGGTGACGAAATCATCGGTGTGGCGGCGGGCTTCCCGACCACGGTCAACCCGATCCTGCAGTTCGGTGCCGTGCCGGTGTTCGTCGATATCGAGATGGGCACCTACAACATCGACCCTGCATTGATCGAGGCGGCAATCAGCCCGCGGACCAAGGCAATCATGCTGGCCCATACCCTGGGCAACCCGTTCAACCTCAAGGTCGTGCGCGAGCTGTGCGACCGCTACGGGCTGTGGTTGATCGAGGACTGCTGCGACGCCCTCGGCGCGACCTACGATGGGCGCCAGGTCGGCAGCTTCGGCGACCTGGGTACCCTGAGCTTCTACCCCGCGCACCACATCACCATGGGCGAGGGCGGTGCGGTGTTCACCGATTCGCCGCTGCTCAAACGCATCGTCGAGTCGTTCCGCGACTGGGGCCGTGACTGCTATTGCGGCCCAGGCGAGGACAACACCTGCTCCAAGCGCTTCTGCTGGCAACTGGGCGACCTGCCGCAAGGTTACGACCACAAGTACACCTACTCGCACTTGGGCTACAACCTGAAGATCACCGAC
Source organism: Pseudomonas sp. KU43P (assembly GCF_033095865.1). Classification (NCBI taxonomy): domain Bacteria; kingdom Pseudomonadati; phylum Pseudomonadota; class Gammaproteobacteria; order Pseudomonadales; family Pseudomonadaceae; genus Pseudomonas; species Pseudomonas sp. KU43P. Next base: position 1,694,556 of record NZ_AP019365.1, read on the forward strand.
ATGCAGGCCGCCTGTGCGTTGGCGCAGATGGACCGGGTCGATGACTTCATCGCTGCACGCAAGCGCAACTTCAACTGGCTCAGCGAGCGCCTGGCCGGCTGCAGCGAGCAGTTGATCCTGCCGCACGCCACACCCAACAGTGACCCTTCCTGGTTCGGCTTCCCGCTGACCCTGCGTGACGGCTGTGGCGTCGAGCGCCTGGACCTGCTGCGCCACCTGGACGCGCAGAACGTGGGCACACGCCTGCTGTTCGCCGGCAACCTGACCCGCCAGCCTTATCTGCAAGGCCTGGAATACCGCGTGTCGGGTGAGCTGACCGTGACCGACAAAGTGATGAAGGACACCTTCTGGATCGGCTTGTGGCCAGGCTTGACCGATGACCACCTGGAACATGCTGCCAGCAGTATCGAGCAGTACGTGCGGAGGCTGCGCTGATGCGTGCCTACGTTCTGTGCGGCGGCTTCGGCACGCGCCTGCAGAGCGTGACCCAGGGCTCGCAAAAGGCCCTGGTCAGCGTGCATGGCGCGCCCTTCCTGCAAGCGGTGCTGTGCCAGCTGGCGCAGGCCGGCATTACCCAGGTGGTGCTGTGCGCGCACTACCGCGCCGACCAGGTGGCCGAGCAACTGCCGGCCCTGGCCCAGGCCAGCGGCCTGGCGCTGCACCTGGTGGTCGAGGCCGAGCCGCTGGGCACCGGCGGGGCGCTGCTCAATGCGCTGCACGAACACCCGGCAGCGGGGCGCTACCTGGTGCTCAATGCCGACACTTACCTGGATGCACCGGCCTACCGCCTGGCCGTCCAGGGCTCCGGCAATGCCATCCTCGGTGTCCAGGTCGACGAGCGCAGCCGTTACGGCAGCCTGGCGCTTGACGAACAGGGCGCGCTGCACGCGATCAACGAAAAAGGCGTGGCCGGCCCAGGGCTGATCAATGCCGGGGTCTATGCGTTCGACGCTGAGGCGTTTGCCGCAGCCGCTGGGCACGCCTGCTCGCTCGAGCGCGACCTGTTGCCCACCTTGTTGCGGCGCAGCGCGGTCGCTGTGTGCCAGTACCAGGGGCGATTCATCGATATCGGCACGCCGGAATCGTTTGCCCGTTACTCCAGCGAATTCCAGATGAGCGCTGCCCAATGAACTCACTCGTCCAGACCCTGAGCATCAGCGAAAAGCACAGCATCCTCGATGCCGTCGAACGCATCGAGGCCGGCGCCCTGCAGATCGTTTTCGTCGTCGATGGCGCCGGGCGCCTGGTCGGCGTGGTCACCAACGGCGACGTGCGCCGGCACTTGTTGCAAGGTGGGCAGACCGACCTGCCGGTAACGGCCTGCATGAACCGCCAATTCCGAGCGGTGCCGGTGGGTACCTCGCGCGAGGAGCTGCTCAAGCTGTTCGACCTGGGCTACATCGCTCTGCCGGGTCTGGATGTCGAGCAGCGGCTGGTTGAGGTGTACACCCGCCAGCTTGCTGCCAGTGCCGAAGTGCCGGTGCTGGCTCGGGCACGTGCGCCGGTGCGCATGAGCTTCTGCGGTGGTGGTACCGACCTGACCTATTTCTTCATCGACCATCCGGCCGCCGTGCTGAGCTGCACCGTGGGCCTCTACGCCCACGCCACGCTGGTGCCGCGCAACGACAAGCAGATCACCATCCATGCCGAGGACCTAGGCCGCGAAGAGCATTTCGATTGCCTGGCAGATCTGCTGGCCACCCCCGAGAAGAGCCTGCTGGCGACGATCGTTGCGGTGATCAAGCCCAAGTACGGCTTCGACCTGTTCCTGCGCTCGGACTTCCCGGTGGGGTCGGGCCTGGGCGGCTCGTCGGCGGCCACCACGGCCACCATCGCGGTGTTCAACGAGCTGCGCCAGGACCGCTGGAGCACCTACGAGATTGCCGAACTGGCGTTCCAGGCCGAGCGCCTGTGTTTTGGCATCGCCGGAGGGTGGCAGGACCAGTACGCCTCGGCGTTCGGCGGCTTCAACCTGATCGAGTTCGAGAACCAGCGCAACCTGGTGCACCCGATCCGCCTGGAGGATGCCATTCGCAACGAGTTCGAGTCGTGCCTGCTGCTGTGCAACACCGGCATCTCCCACGACTCGGGCCGGCTGCACGAGCTGCAGCGTGAAGAGATCGCGGCCGAGGAGTCGCAGACCGAACTGCTGCATGCCAGTGTCACCCTCTGCCGGCGCATGCATCGGCACCTGATTCGCGGCGAGCTGCGCGGGGTCGGTGAATGCCTGGATGAAGCGTGGCGGCTGAAGAAGCGCTTTTCCTCGGCGATCAGCCACGGGCGCCTTGACGCCATCTACGACGCGGCAATCGCCGCCGGCGCGGTCGGCGGCAAGCTGCTCGGTGCTGGCGGCGGTGGCTTCTTCCTGTTCTACGTGCAGCCTCAACTGCGCCAGCGTGTGATCGACGTGCTGGCGGGTGTGGGCTGTCAGACCCAGAATTTCCGCTTTGAATCCAGCGGCGTAACCTCATGGCGAGCGAAAATCCAATGACTTCCATTCTTCTCGACGGCGTCCCTGTTGGCGGCGAGCGTGTCTACGTCATCGCCGAAGTGGGCAACAACCACAATGGCTCCCTGGCGCTGGCCCGGCAACTGGTGGATGCGGCGATCGAGGCCGGTGCCGATTGCGTCAAGTTCCAACTGCGCAACCGCGAAGCGCTGTACCGGCGCAAGGCCGATGGCTCGCGCGCCGAAGACCTGGGCGTCGAATACATCCAGGACCTGCTGGACAAGGTCGAGCTGAGCCTCGATGAACACCGCCAGGTGCGTGAGTACTGCGCCCACAAGGGCATCACCTACCTGTGCACGCCGTGGGACGAGCCGAGTGTCGATGCGCTTGCCGAGTTCGACGTGGCAGCGCTGAAGATCGCCTCGGCGGACCTGTGCAACCCGTACCTGATCGCCAAGGCCGCGAGCCTGGGCAAGCCGCTGATTCTCTCCACCGGCATGTCGTTCGAGCACGAGATCATTCGTGCCATCGAGCAGTTGCAGGCACTGGGCACGCCGTTTGCCCTGCTGCACTGCAACAGCGCCTACCCGGCCCCTGAGTCCGACATCCAGCTGGGCTACCTGGGGCGCTTGCAGCAGTTGCACGGGCTGATCGGTTACTCGGGGCACGAGCGCGGCATCGCCATCACCCTGGGCGCCGTGGCGCTGGGGGCGAAACTGGTGGAACGCCACATCACCCTGGATCGCGACATGGAAGGGCCGGACCACCTGGCCAGCCTGGAGCCGACCGAATTCCGCCAACTGGTCGAAGGTATTCGCCAGTTGGAACTGGCCCTGCCATGGCAGGGGCCTGGCCGTCATGCCAGCCAGGGCGAGCTGCTCAACCGCGAGAACCTCGGCAAAAGCGTGATTGCCGCCCGCCCCATCGCCCGTGGCAGCGTTCTCGAAGCGGGCATGCTGCGCATCGCCAGCCCTGGCCAGGGCCTGGCGCCTTACCGCCTGGAAGAGCTGCTGGGCAAGCCAGCGCAGCGGGACATCGCCCAGGGCGATTTCCTGTTCGAAAGCGACCTGCAAGAACAGCAGCCCGAACAGAAGCTGGCCTTCGACATGCCGGTGCGCTGGGGCGTGCCGGTGCGTTACCACGACTTCCTCGACTACCGCCGACGCATCGAGCCGGACCTGTTCGAGTTCCACCTGTCGTATCGCGACCTGAGCCTCGAACCGCAGCCATTCCTGGCGCCGGTTGCCTGTTCGCGCCTGGTGGTGCATGCCCCGGAGCTGTTCGAGAACAGCGAGCTGCTGGACCTGGTCGCGGACGACCCCGCCTACCGCCAGCGCTCCATCGATAACCTGCAGCGGGTGGTGGAGGCGACCGAGCAGATCGCCGCGTTCTTCCCGGATGCCGATGCCCGGCTGATCGTCGCCAATATCGGCGGCTTTTCCGCCGATGCGCCGCGCCCCCTGGCGATGCGCCCGGCGCTGTACGAGCGCTTCTACGAGAGCTGCGCACGGGTCGACTTCGGCAGCACCGAGCTGATCCCGCAAAACATGGCGCCGTTCCCATGGCACTTCGGCGGCCAGCGTCACCAGAACATTTTCATGATGCCGGACGAGCTGGCCGCCCAGGCCCGTGACAGCGGCATGCGCCTGTGCCTGGACCTGTCGCACCTGCAGATGACCTGCTTCCACTTCGGCCTCGATTTCCAGGAAGCCCTGGGCTTGCTGTTGCCGTACTCGGCGCACCTGCACGTGGCGGATGCCAAAGGCACCAACGGCGAAGGCGTGCTGATGGGCACCGGCGACATCGACTGGCCTGCGGCCTGGGCGCAGATCAAGGCCCATCGGCAGGTGAGCTTCATTCCAGAGGTATGGCAAGGCCATAAGGATCACGGCGCAGGTTTCTGGTCGGCGCTGGCGTTTTTGAATCGATTGAATTGAGCCGAACGTTCGGCGAACTGAGGTTTGAGAGATGGGAAACAAGATGCGTGTAGCTGACTACATCATGAATCGGCTGGCGGAGCTGGGCATCAAACAGGTGTTCTTCCTGCCGGGCGGCGGTGCCATGCATCTTAACGATGCCCTGGGCCGTCACCCTGACCTCGAGCCGGTCCTATGCCTGCATGAACAGGCCTGCGGCATTGCCGCCGAGGCCGCCGGCAAATTGTCGGGCGGGCCGAGCGCCTGCATGACTACCTGCGGGCCGGGCGCCACCAACGCGGTCACCGCGACTCTGGGCGCCTGGCTGGACTCCACCCCGGTGTTCTTCATTTCCGGGCAGGTGAAGACCGCCGACCTCAAGGCTGACAGCGGCCTGCGCATGTTGGGTGTGCAGGAAGCCGATATCGTCTCGATCGTGTCGTCGATCACCAAGCGCGCCGTGACCCTGACCGACCCGCTGGCCGTGGCCGAAGTGTTCGACGAGCTGGAGCACGCCGCGCTCACCGGCCGTCGTGGCCCCGTGTGGCTGGACGTGCCGTTGGATGTGCAAGCGGTGCAGATCGACCCGGCGACCCTGCGGCGTGCGCGCCTACCAGCACCGGCTGCGGCCGCTGACCTCACGCAGCCCGTGGCCCGTACCCTGGAGCTGCTCAAGCAGGCCAAACGCCCGGGCATCATTGCCGGCAGCGGCATCCGCATGGCAGGGGCGGTCGAGGCGTTCCGGCAGCTGGCGCAAAGCGCTGGCGTGCCAGTGATGCCGACCTGGCTGGCGATGGACCTGATCGAAGACGAGCACCCGCTGTACGGTGGCCGTCCAGGTTCGATCGCACCTCGCTGGGCCAACTTCACCCTGCAGAACTGCGACCTGTTGATCGTTCTCGGCTCGCGCCTGGACATGGCACTGACTGCCTACAACCATGCGCACTTCGCACCCAAGGCGAAAAAGATCGTGGTCGACATCGACCCAGCCGAAATCGCCAAGCTGCAGATGGACATCGAGTTGCCGGTGGTCTGTGACGTCAAGCCGTTCATCGAACAGCTGCAAGCGGCGGTGAATACCGAGTGCCTGCCAGACTTCGCCAGCTGGCGTGCGCAGATCGCGACCTGGCGTGCACGTTATCCGCTGCTGCAGGCCGAGCACGCCGACGACAGCCAGGGCGTGAGCATGTATCACTTCAGCGACCGGCTTTCGGACCTGCTCAAAGAGGGCGATGTCATCGCCCCGGGCAGCTCCGGCTTCGCGTCGGAACTGTTCCTGCTCAACCTGCGCTTGAAGAAGGACCAGCGCTGCTTCCACAACCGCGGTACCGGCTCGATGGGCTTTGGCGTACCAGCGGCGATCGGCGCATGCCTCGCGGCGGGGCGCAAGCAGACCATCTGCGTCGACGGCGACGGTGGTGTGCAGATGAACATCCAGGAACTGGCGACCCTGGCAGCGCAGAAGTTGCCGATCAAGTGCTTCGTCATCAACAACCAGGGCTACGCCTCGATCCGCACCTCGCAGAACGCGCACTTCAAGTTGCTGGTCGGCGCCGATGCCAGCAGCGGCCTGCAACTGCCTGACCTGCAGCAGCTCACCGCAGCCTACGGTGTCGGCTATGCGCGCATCGACAGCCATGCGGCGCTCGACGAGCAATTGCTGGCCGTGCTCGAGCGCGACGGCCCAGTGGTCTGCGAAGTCGTGGTGCAGGTCGAGGAAGCGCGCGTGCCGCGCGTCATGACCCGCATCAACGAACAAGGCAAACCCGAGACCGGCGCGCTGGAAGATCTGTACCCCTTCCTGCCACGGGACGAGTTTGCCGCGCAGATGGCCATTTCGGAGCACGACTGACATGGCGTGGCTGAAGAGAACGCTGACGGGCTGGAGCTATCGCTACTTGCGTGGCACCCGCGCATGGGCGCATGCCCGCTCGCCGGAAATCCACCACGAGCGGCTGTTGCCTTACGCCAGCTATGCGCCCTGGCAGGGTGACCAGGCCTTCGAGCGCGCCTTGGCGCAGGTCCAGGGCAAAACCCTGGTCGACAAGTATCGCCTGTACGAACTGTGGTCGCTGGCGCGTCAGCTGGAGCACCTTGAAGGGGACTTCCTCGAGGTCGGCGTCTGGCGGGGCGGCTCCGGCTGCCTGCTGGCGATGGCCAGCCAGCGCCCCGGTCGCCAGGTGTTCCTGGCCGATACCTTTGCCGGGGTGGTCAAGGCGGGCAGCCACGACACCCGCTATCAGGGCGGCGAGCACGCCGACACCGACATCGGCCTGGTCCAGGCGCTGGCACGCGAGTGCGGCGTTGCCGACCGCGTGCAACTGCTCAAGGGGATGTTCCCCGAAGAGAACGCCGAGCGCGTCACGGGGCAACTGGCCTTGGTGCATATCGACGTCGATGTCTACGAGTCCGCTCGCGACGTGCTGAACTGGGCATTGCCGCGCCTGCTGCCAGGCGCCGTGGTGGTGTTCGACGACTACGGCTTCTTTGGCTGTGAAGGCGTGACCCGCCTGGTCAACGCCTTCGTGCTCGACAATCCGGACTTCCGCTTCCTGCACAACCTCAATGGCCACGCCGTGCTGGTGCGCGTGGGAGCCAGCCATGCTTGACCGGCAGAACTTCAAGCACCTGCTGGTGTACGGCGCTCGCCTGGCGGGGCAGCGTGTGCAGGCCTACCTGGCTGAGCGCGATATCCGCGTCGACGGCTTTCTCGACCGCGACACCTTGTTGGGCGATGTCCAGGGGCTCGGCGTCAGCACTGCGCAGGCCTGGGCCGAGGCCCATGACCCGGCCCAGGCCTGTGTGGTCATCGGCCTGTTCAACAACTACGTCGATGTGGCCGAGGTGGTGCGTGACCTGCGCCAGCTCGGTTTCGGCCGAGTGCTCAGCCTGGTCGAGTTCGTCAACCTGATGCCGGAGGGGCAGCCGTTTCGCTACTGGCTGGTCGAAGGCGCCTATTACCAGGCCCATGCCGAGCGCATTGCATTCATGCGCGAGCACCTGGCCGACGAGGCCAGCCGCACGTTGCTCGACCGTATCGTCGAATTCCGGACCACCGGCGACTACCTGGGCCTGCCCGCACCGTCCCCACGCCAGTACTTCCCCGCCGACCTGCCGGCCTGGCCGCAGCCGCTGCGTTTCATCGATTGCGGCGCCTACGTGGGCGACACCGTGGCAGAAATGCGTGAGGCAGGCGTGGCGTTTGCGTCGGTCGCGTGTTTCGAGCCCAACCTGGAGAACTATGCAGCCCTGGTCGAGAGCGTGCGTGGCCTGGATGCGGTGAACTTCCCGTGCGGGGTATCCGACCGCAACCGCCAGGTGGGCTTCGATGGGGCCCTGGGCGCCGGTGGCCACCTGGTCGAGTCGGGCGGCGAGACGGTGACCTGCGTGCGCATCGACGACGCCTTGCCGGGCTTCGCGCCAAACCTGATCAAGATGGATATCGAAGGCGAGGAACCTGCGGCGCTGGAAGGTGCGAGGCAGACCTTGGCGCGCCATCGACCGAACCTGGCCATCAGCATCTATCACCGCGCCGAACACCTGTGGAGCATCTTCGAGCAGTTGCACGGCTACGGGCTGAACTACCGATTTTATTTGCGCTGCCACGCTCACAGCACGTTCGACACCGTGCTGTATGCGCTGAGCAGTGAAGAGGGAAGACCATGAGCCTGTTGGAAAAGTCGATCTACTGGGACAGCTTCTACAGCAGTCGTAAAAAGGGCGCGCCGGCGTACCCCTCGCAGTTTGCCGCGTTTGTCATCAATGAACTGGCGGATGTCGACGGCATCATCGAGTTCGGCTGTGGCAATGGTCGCGACAGCGAATTCTTTGCCGCTCACGGCTTCGAGCTGCTGGCCCTGGATGCCTCGAAAGAGGCCATCGAGCTGTGCCGGTCGCGTTCCGCCCATGAGCGTGCGCGCTATGTGCAATCCACGGCAGGTGAGGCACGCGACGCCCTCCAGGGCTTCCTGGCCGGCAAGCGCAAGGTGGCCGTGTACGCACGGTTCTTCCTGCATGCAATCGAGGAAGCCGAGGCCGCGGCATTGCTGGACCTGCTGGGCGTGATGCTGCCCTCCGGCAGCCAGGTGTTCTTCGAGTACCGCACCGTGGACGATGCAGCCCAGGACAAGATCTTCGGCACCGACCACTATCGTCGCTACCTGGAACATGGCAGTGCATTGGCCGGCATCGAGCGGGCAGGGTTCAGCATCGTCTACCAGATCGAAGGGCACGGCCTGGCCAAGTTCCGCGACGAAGATGCCAAGGTTGGCCGTTGTGTCGCGCAGAAAAATTGAGCAGCAGTGAACCGAGGTGAATGACATGCAGGACCTGCAAGGCAAGAAAATCGTCCTCTTTGGCGCGGGCAAGAGTGGCGGCCTGTTCATCGAGCAGAACCTGGCACTGAACATTCTGGCCGTGGCCGACAACGACCCCGGCAAGCAGGGTGGGCTGTTCAATGGCTACCCGGTGATTGCTGCGCAGCAGATCGCCCAATCCGGTTGCGAGGTGATCGTGATCACCAGCGTCTGGTCCGACAGCATCCTCAAGCAATTGGCGGAGCTGGGCCTTGACCACCTGCCGACGGTGATTCCGGGCAAGCGTGAAATGAAGGGCATGCGCGACATCCATCCCTTCTCCCACCCGTTGACCAAGCGCTTGGCCAGCGAGCTGGTGATCGCCTTGAACACCCTCACCGATGCTGCAGGCATCGATCTGTACCTGGACTTCGGCACGTTGCTCGGCGCTTTGCGCGAAGGCGATTTCATCGCTTGGGACGACGATATCGACTTTTCCGTGAATGCCGAGCAGTTCGAGCGCCTGGTCGGCCTGGTGCGGGAAAACCGCGACAGCCTGCCGGTGCACGAAGGCGTGTTGTGGCGCATCGAGGTGATCGCCACCCATGGCGTCGACTTCGCGATCCGCATCACTTGCGACAACGCCGAGGGAAGCGACGCGATCATCCCGTTCGAGACCGACATCGCCCGCCGTGTGCGCCGCGACGGTTCGGCTGTGGTGATTGGCGCCATGCCGGAGTGGTTCTGCCCCGAGCGGCACTTCGATGGCTTCGACCCGGTGCAGCTGTTTGGCACGACGCTCAAGGCGCCAAGCGATGCCTACGGCTACCTGGATTTCGTGTATGGGGAGTGGCAGGTGCCGAAGAAGGACATGTCGTTCGCCGATTACAACCATTCCGGCGAAGTGCTGTTCGAGCACTACGACAATTCCATTCGCGCGCTGTAACACGCGTGCCAGGAAGCGACCGGGCCCTGCGTGGGCCCGGTCACGTTCAACGGTCAGCAGGAGTTCCAGATGGTCCGTTCGTTGTTTGCCAAGCGACCCAGCCCTTACTACATCATGGCCCCGGATTACCGCCGCAGTTCGGCGGGCATCCGGGTGTTGCACATGCTGTGCGATGCCTTGATGCGAGCCGGGCAGGAGGCCTACGTCGCGGCAACTGGCATGCACCCCGGCCTGATGACGCCGCTGCTGACCGAAGCGGTCGTCGCGGTGCACAAGGCGCAAGGGGTCGAGCCGATCATCGTTTATCCGGAAGTGGTCGATGGCAACCCGTTCAAAGGCAACGTGGTGGTGCGTTACCTGCTGAACCGGCCAGGGTTTCTGGCCAGCGTCAGCCCGTTCGCCGAAACGGATGTGCTGTTCGCCTACACCCGCGAGCTGCTGCAGCCGGGCATGGATGAGGACCGCGTGCTGTACATGCCTGCAGTCGACCTAAGCATTTTCTGCCCGCCAGCGGACAGCGCCACGCGCATTGCCGGCAAGGTCTGCTATTACCGTGGTAGAAAGTCCCAGGTCGAGATCGACCCGGCGCTGCTGGGGGCCGACGCCGTCGAGATCACCGGGCAGAGCCCAGGCTCCTGGGAAGAACTTGCCGCACTGTTCCAGAGCTGCGAGTACTTCTATTGCACGGAACCGTCGGGGCTGGCTGCCGAGGCCGCCTTGTGCGGCTGTGTCGCGGTAGTGTTGCCGGGCGCCTATGCCCCCCGCCCCCTGTCGCAGCACGAGAACAACAGCTACGGCGTTGCGTGGGGCAACACGCCGCAAAGCCTGGAGCAGGCCAGGGAAACACTGCCGTTGCTGCGTGAGAGCCTGTTGCAGCACCAGCGTACGTTCTGGACGGCGCTCGATCATTTCATCGACGTGACCCAGCAGGCTGTCGAGCTGCACCGAGCACGCGCGCAGATCAGCGAGGCCCAGCGCTGGCTGGCGCAGCGAACGCTGAGCGACGCCCAGCGTACGCAGGTCGATCACTACCTCGAAGCACGGCCGACGCTGCGTCTGGCAGTGGTGGTGGTCGACCGGCAGGGTGAGCCTGCCGCGCTGGGCAAAACCCTCGACAGCCTGGCGGCGCTCGCTGTGCCCGGCCTTTCGGTGCAGCCTTTGGTGGTGGCCGATCGTCAGGGTCTGGTGACGGCGATCAATACGCAGGTTGCCGACAGCGCCTGTGAACTGTTCATGCTGCTGGAGCCTGGCGAAACCTTGACTGCGTCGGGGGCGCTGAGCCTGGTGCTGGAGCGCGCCGCTGCACCGACGTGCCGTGCGTTGTATGCCGACGAGGCATTGCAGGGCAGCAATGGCACGCTCGAACTGCAACTGCGCCCGGCCCTCAACCTGGATCTGTTGCTGAGCCTGCCGGCGGCCATGGCGCGCCATTGGCTGTTCGACCGTGAAGTCTGGCTAGGCCTGGGGGGCTTCGATGTCGAATACCCAGAAGCATTCGAGTTGGCCTTCATCCTGCGCCTGATCGAAGCCGCTGGCCTGGAAGACCTGGGGCATATCAGCGAACCGCTGGTGATTGGCCATGCACCGTTGTTGCAGGACCTTGCCCAGCAGCGCGAGGCAATCGAGGCTCACCTGCGCCAGCGCGGCTACGCCGCGGCGGTGGTGACCTCGCGCAGACCAGGCCGCTACGAGCTGGATTACGGCCACGACAACTGCCCGCCAGTCAGCATTCTGATCCGCGTGCAAGGCCAACTCGCCTACGCCCAACGCTGCCTGCAGAGCCTGCTCGAAGGAACCGACTACGGCAATTACGAAGTGCTGCTGCTCGACCACGGCAATGATGATGCGGCCGTCGTGCAGTGGTTGGCAGGCATCGAGCAGATGGCTGCCGGCCATCTGCGGGTGCTGCGTTTTGCCGCCGAGATTGACCAGCAGGCCGTGTTGAACCAGGCGGCAGGTGAGGGGCGGGGCGAGTATCTGGTGTTCCTTGATGCCCAGGCCGGGGTGATCGAAAGGGACTGGCTGGTGCAGATGCTCAACCACGCCATGCGACCTGAAGTAGGGGCCGTGGGCGCCAGGTTGATCGACGGTGATGGCAAGGTTCGCCACGCCGGCCTGTTGCTGGGGCTTGCTGGGCCGGTGGCTGCGCCCTTCGAGGGGATGGCAGGCGATGCGCCGGGTTACCTGCATCGCCTGGAAGTCGATCAGAACTACACGGCCCTGGGCGAGCAATGCCTGATGGTGGGCCGGGAGCTGTTCGTCTCGCTGGGCGGTTTCGATGCGCAGATGGCGCCTTGGGCGCACGTCGACCTGTGCCTGAAATTGCAACAGGCAGGCTACTTGAATGTATGGACGCCGCGTGCGCAGTTGCTGATCAGCGGCGGCGAAACAGCGCCTGCCACGGCGGAGCAGGAAGATGGCCTGTACGGCCGCTGGTTGCCGGCGATTGCACGTGATGCTTCGAGCAATCCGAACCTGATCGCGGGGGAGGATCAGCAGAGCTTTGCCTACGCTGACGCGGCGGTCTCCTGGCGCCCGCTGGCGGCCGTTACCGCACTGCCGACCGTGCTGGCACTTGGTGGCGGGGCTGGGGGGAGTCAGCATCGGCTCGAACGGCCTTTCGATTCGTTGAGTGCACGCGGGCTGATCCAGGGTGCGCGGCCTGGCAAATGGCTGGAGGTACCCGCGCTGGAGCGCTTCGCGCCTGATGCGATCGTCATGCAAGGCCCGCTCGGCCCTTCGCATGTTCAGGCAATGCGGCGCATGAAGGCCTTCAGCAAAGCCTTCAAGGTCTACGACCTGGCTACCTACCTGCCGGGTGCTCAACTGCAGGGGCCTTTCGCGCGTCAGCGGCCCGAAGATGTGCTGGCCTTGCTGCAGCTGGGCCTCGAGTGCGTGGATCGCCTGCTGGTGCCGACACCGTTCATGGCGCAGGTTTGCGATGGCTTCGCTGCCGATATCCGGGTGCTGGCCGATCGCCTTGTGCCTGAGCAGTGGGCGGGCCTGCAGAGCTTGCGGCGCTGCGATGTCAAGCCTCGGGTGGGTTGGGTAGGCGGCTTGGGGGAGCTGGACGATCTGGAACTGATTGCCGACGCGGTCAAGGCGTTGGCGGGCGAGGTGCACTGGGTGGTGCTGGGCAGTTGCCCTGAACACCTGCGGCCGTACCTGCATGAGATCCATGCAGCTGTGACGCCTGCCCAGTATCCCGGCAAGCTCGCTTCGTTGAACCTCGACCTGGCGGTGGTGCCGTTGCGAGACAGCCTGTTCAACCGTTGCAAGAGTCATTTGCGTCTGCTGGAGCATGGCATTTGCGGTGTGCCGGTGATCTGCAGCGATATCGAAGCGCACCATGGCGATCTGCCGGTCAAGCGGGTGTCCGACGAGGCCGCCGCGTGGGTGGAGGCAATCCGGCTGCATGCCGGCGACCTGGACGCCGTTGCGCAGCTCGGCGATTACCTGCGCCAATGCGTATTGCAGGGCTGGATGCTGGACGGGCCTGCGCTGACGCAATGGCGTGACGCCTGGCTGGGGGCGGCATCATGAGGCAGGACTCGGCCGAGGCCTTGATGGCCCAGGATATCCAGCGCATCGCCACGCATGTGGACCTCACTGCGTTGTCGGGCCAGCACCTGCTGCTGACCGGCTGCACCGGTTTTTTCGGTAAATGGTTGCTGGTGATGCTTGCCATGCTGAACCGCAATGGCGCGGCGATTCAGGTAACGGCGGTCTCTCGATCGCCCGAGCAATTTCTCTGCCGGTATCCGCAGTATGCCGATGCGGCCTGGATCCGCTGGCTGCAAGCCGATGTTCGCGCTCTCGATGGGGTGCTGGCGGGCGTTCGGGTTGACGGCGTGATCCATGCCGCCACCGATACCCTCGGTGGCGGTCAGGCGGATGCTCTGCAGCTGTATGACACGATCCTGGGGGGCGCGCGCAGTGTCTTGGAATTGGCCGTGCGCAGCGGTGCTCGGCGTGTGCTGTTCACCGGCAGTGGGGCGCAGTACGGTGCCCTCCCATGGGGATGTCCGGTAGCGGAAAGCAGTGCTCGCGCCTGTGATAGCACGCAGCCGGCCAGTGCTTATGCCGAAGGCAAGCGCGCACAGGAAACCCTTGCTGCGCTTTATGCGCAGCGCCACGGCCTGGAGGTGGTCTTCACTCGCTGTTTCGCGTTTTCCGGGCCTGGATTGGCACTGGACGCGCATTTCGCCATCGGCAACTTCGTTCGCGATGCCTTGTACCAGGACGAACTGGTGCTCAACTCCAGCGGCAGTGCGGTGCGCAGCTATCTGTACGGCGCGGATCTGGCCGTCTGGCTGCTCGCCCTGCTGGCCAGAGGGGAGGGCGGGCAGGCCTACAACGTCGGCTCCGACAAGGCATTGAGCATCGCTGAACTGGCCCATCGAGTGGTCGCGCGGCTGGCACCCGGCAAGCCGGTGCGCATCCTTGGGCAGGACGCAGCAGCGCAGGCGCGCTCCTACTACGTGCCGGACATCGCAAAGGCGCGCGCGCTGGGTCTGGATGACTGGACGACACTCGATCAGTCCATCGACAGCATGGGGCGGTGGGCCGCTGCATTGGACCGCTGAACCGGGCCTGCCTGCAGGCAATGGCCACCCATCACGCGATGATTCTTGCCCGTGGTTTCACTTGGGCGACAAAAAGCGCGTGACTCGGGAGTCAGAACGGGCATCTTCACTGTATATTGTCGAAACCGGGAACCGTCGTGTCGCCCGGACACAGCGTCAGGGATAGGGCCTGCACCCATCGCCTGGCGTTTTGCCGTTTAGGCCACGACGGGCATTTCGCTGTTACTGAATTGGGAAGCCATATGATTGGCATTAAAAGCATCGCCAGTTACGTGCCGACTGAAGGCGTGGACAACTACGCCCAGGGCGCGAAATTCGGCAAGGACCAGGATTTCATCTTTGGCAAGATCGGCTCCACGTTCTTGCCACGCAAGGAAGCCGCCCAGGAAACCTCCGACCTCTGCGTCGAGGCCGCCAGGAACCTGTTCGCTGCCAATCCATCGCTGGACCCGGCATCCATCGACGCCGTGATCGTCGTGACCCAGAACGGTGATGCCGAGGGCCTGCCGCACACGGCCGCCATCGTCCAGCACAAGCTTGGCCTGTCGACCGCCATCGCCGCCTTCGATATTTCGCTCGGTTGCTCCGGCTATGTCTATGGCCTGTACGCGATGAAAGGCTTCATGGAAGCCGCAGGCTTGAAAAATGGCCTGCTGATCACCGCCGACCCTTACTCGAAGATCGTCGACCCGGAAGATCGCAATACCACCATGTTGTTCGGCGATGCCGCTACCGCGACCTGGATGGGCGAGGGCGCCAGCTGGCAGTTGGGCAAATCGTTGTTCGGCAGCGATGGTGCCGGTGCCGAGCATCTGCGCACTACCGATGGCAAGTTCTTCATGAACGGCCGTCAGGTCTACAACTTCGCCCTGGTCAAGGTGCCGGCGCACCTGAAGCAGCTGCTCGAAGCGAGCGAGCTCAGCGCCGACGACATCGACCTGTACTGCCTGCATCAGGGTAGCGCGGCCATCGTCGATGCCGTTTCGGCGCGCTTCGATGAGGGCGAGCACAAGCAGAAGTTCGTTAAGGACATGGTCGAAACCGGTAATACCGTTTCGTCGAGCATTCCGCTGCTGCTGGAAAAGCACGTGATGGGCTCGCAGCACAGGCGCATTGCCCTCAGTGGTTTTGGCGTAGGGCTGTCGTGGGGCTCGGCGATCATCGAGCGTCAGAACTGATCGCTCGCCAGCCTTGGAAAAAGCGCCACCCCCTGCAGGTGGCGTTTTTTTTTCGCCTGCGACGGCGTCCGCCTGGATTCTGGCGTCAAACCCTTGATTTCATTGGGCTGGCAGGATGCCAGCAATTTTTTTTGAAAAATCCCTAAAGCAACCCGCCCTGACGACGATAACAATTACGAAGGTTCTCTGTGCCGCACCCGGCGAATTGCCAAGGCCGGAAGCCGTAGTACCCAATCCAACGAGGAATTCGTCATGGCTTTGACTGTTAACACCAACACCACCTCCCTGGGCGTCCAGAAGAACCTGAACCGTGCTACCGACGCGCTGGCCACCTCGATGACCCGCCTGTCCTCCGGCCTGAAAATCAACAGCGCCAAAGACGACGCTGCCGGCCTGCAGATCGCTACCCGCATGACCTCGCAGATCCGTGGCCAGACCATGGCGATCAAAAACGCCAACGACGGTATCTCCATCGCCCAGACCGCTGAAGGCGCGATGCAAGAGCAGACCAACATTCTGCAGCGTATGCGTGAACTGGCCATCCAGTCGCGAAACGACTCCAACAGCGCCGACGACCGTATCGCCCTGGACAAAGAATTCCAGTCGATGTCTTCGGAACTGACCCGTATCGCCAACAGCACCCAGCTGAACGGCAAGAACCTGCTGGACGGTTCGGCTTCGACCATGACCTTCCAGGTTGGCTCGAACACCGGTAGCGTCAACCAGATCACCATCAACCTGACCCAGAAGTTCGACGCTGCCTCGCTGGGTATCGGTTCGTCGATCAACATCCAGGGTTCCAGCAGCACCCTGTCGGAAACCAACTACAGCGCCGCTGTTGCTGCCATCGACACCGCTCTGCAGACCATCAACACCAACCGTGCTGACCTGGGTGCCTCGCAGAACCGTCTGACCAGCACCATCAACAACCTGCAAAACATCAACGAGAACGCCGAAGCCGCCCGTGGCCGTGTACAGGACACCGACTTCGCTGCTGAAACTGCCCAGCTGACCAAGCAGCAGACCCTGCAGCAAGCTTCGACTTCGGTTCTGGCCCAGGCCAACCAGCTGCCGTCGGCAGTACTGAAGCTGCTGGGCTAATCTGCCTAGTTGCTGGCGGGGAAGTGCTCTTGCGGCGCTTCCCCGCCTTTTCATTGCGAGGTGGTGGACATGGACATGAGCGTCAAGCTGAACCTGTCTTATCCGGCCGCACGTTCGGCCGAGCAGGTTGCCGAAAAGCCGGTTGTCCGGCAAACGGAGCAGGTTAAGACCGAAGACGACAAGAAAGACCCATTGGCGGTGCAAGATACCGACAAGGTCAAGAGCGCCGTCGCGGAGATCGAGAAGTTTCTGAAGGCGTCGCAACGCAATCTGGAATTCTCCACGGATGAAGAATCCGGCAAAATCGTTGTCAAAGTCATCGCAACCGATAGCGGTGAGCTGATTCGTCAATTGCCCTCGGAAGAGGCGCTGCGGATCGCCCACAGCCTGAGCGATGTCAACAGTGTTCTGTTCGACGCCAAGGTATGATCGGCGGCGAACACTAATGAAGTGATGCTTCACGGTCCCGCAGGAGCGGGCCTGACGCGTTGAGAGAGGGACTACAGCATGGCAAGCCCGATTACTTCCAGTACTGGCCTTGGATCCGGTCTGAACATCACCGAGATCGTGAGTGCTCTGGTTACCGCCGATACGGCGGCGAAAAAGGCGCAGATTACCCGCCAGACCAGTAACAATACCGCGATGATCTCGGGCATTGGCTCGCTGCGCAGTGCCCTCACGGCGTTCCAGGACGCCAT
Organism: Pseudomonas sp. KU43P; assembly: GCF_033095865.1. Classification (NCBI taxonomy): domain Bacteria; kingdom Pseudomonadati; phylum Pseudomonadota; class Gammaproteobacteria; order Pseudomonadales; family Pseudomonadaceae; genus Pseudomonas; species Pseudomonas sp. KU43P. Next base: position 1,711,725 of record NZ_AP019365.1, read on the forward strand.
GAAGAAGCTCAACGACAAGGACGCGCCGTCCTTCAACGCATTCGCGGCCACCTCGGGCAACGAAGCGGTGGTCAAGGTCAAGTCGAGCAACGCCGCAGTAGCCGGTAGCTATGACATCAAGGTGATCAACCTGGCGACCGCATCCAAGGTCGCTAGCCAGTCGTTTGCCGGTGGGGCGAGCACATCGATTCCCGAAGGCGAGCTGACCATTTCCCAGGGCGACAACGACTACAAGGTGAACGTGGCCGCAGGTTCGACCCTGCAGAGCGTGCGCGACCAGATCAACAAGGAGCTGGGCGCCAAGGGCCTTTCCGCGAACATCGTCAACGAAGAGAGCGGTTCGCGCCTGGTCATCGGCTCCACCACCACCGGTAAAGGGTCGGACATTTCGGTGAGTGGCATCGCCGAGCTCGAAATCGACGGCACCAGCAAGATGACGGGTACCGGCGCGGGTTACATCACCGACCTGGCCAAGGACGCCGAGCTGACCGTCGACGGCCTGACGGTGAAGAGCGCGAACAACACCATCAGCGATGCCATCAGCGGCATGACCCTGGAGTTGACCGGGGCCACGGCGAGCGGTGCCGCAGGTACGGCCACCAAAATCACCGTGGCTGCCGATAACGATGGCCTGAAGAAGTCGGTGCAGAGCTTTGTCGATTCCTACAACACCCTGCAGAAGGCGATTACCTCGCTGACGACCACCTCGCGTGACGCGGATGACAATCTGGTCCTTGGCCCATTGACCAACGACCCGACCACTCGCTCGCTGCTGGCCGACGTGCGCAAGGTGTTGAGCGAGGTGGGCAGTGGTGACCAGCTGACATCCCTGAGCCAGCTGGGTATCAACACCCAGAAGGACGGCACGCTGGAATTCAACACCACCAAGTTCACGTCGGCGATGAACGACAAGAAGCTGGGTACCGAGGTGCAGCAGCTGTTCACGGGTACCAACGGCATCTTCGAGCGCATGAACAAGGCGATCGATCCGTACAACGCGACTGACGGCAGCCTCGCCACACGCAAGGCCAACCTCGACAAGGTCGCCAAGAACCTCAGCGACCAGCAGGCTGCGCTGGATCGGCGCACCGACTCGCTGACCGAGTCGCTGACCAAGAAGTACGTCGCCCTGGACACCGCGCTGGGCAAGATGAAAGCCCAGGCGGACCAGATCACCTCGATCTTCGAGGCGATCAACGCCCAGGCCAAGAAGTCCTGATTCGGCCTGCGTGATAAAAGCCCGGCAGCGTCCACCGACGCGCCGGGCTTTTCGTTTTGGCCCTAAAGTTTTTTGACGCAGCGGCGATACACAAGGTACAAGCAACCTTTTTCGCTGCAACGAGGTAGATCCATGAACCCGATGTTGGCCCTTCGGCAATACCAGAAAGTCAATGGTGTGGCACAGACTTCCGAAGCCAGCCCGCACCGCTTGGTGCAGATGCTCATGCAGGGCGGCCTCGATCGCCTGGCGCAGGCCAAAGGCGCCATGGCACGCAAGGACATTGCCCAGAAGGGCATTCTGATCGGCAAGGCCATCGACATCATCGGTGGCCTGCGCGAAGGCCTGGACCTTGAAAACCACGCAGACAGCCTGACCGAACTGGACAACCTGTACACCTACATGAGCCGTCGGTTGATCGAGGCCAACGCCAAGAGCGACCCCGCCATCATCGACGAAGTGGCGCGCCTGCTGATCACCGTGAAAGAGGGTTGGGATGCGATCGGCGACCCGTCGTCGGCTTCCTGATCAAGGAGGATGACATGACCGAGGTAATCGCCCGAATCGAACAGACCCGCGAGATGCTGCTGGCTGCCCTGGCCAGCCGCGACTGGGACGCGGTCGGCGAGCTCGACCTGCAGTGCCGCCTGCGCATCGACGATGTGCTCACCGAGGCGCGTGGCAACGAGGCTGACGTGCGCGATAGCCTGGAGCAATTGCTGCTCGTGTACCGCCAATTAATTGAAGTTGCAAGTGGCGAACGTCAATCGATAGTCGACGAGATGACGCAAATCCGTCAGGCGAAAAACGCGGCTAAGGTATACCATCTGTTCAGTTGATCCACAGATGGGCAAAAAGCCGTGCGCCATTAATTTGACTGTATGCGTTTTTTTGACTTTACTAGTGGCTGTTTTCGAATTTCAGACGTCCGAACACTGACCATTCAGTCGGAATGATCTCGAGCATGCCTTCGGGCGCCGATATGACTAGGGAAGTTGCTATTGCATGTGGCGTGAAACCAAGATTCTTCTGATCGATGACGACAGCGCCCGCCGCCGCGATCTGGCGGTGGTTCTGAACTTTCTCGGGGAAGAGAACCTCTCGTGCTCCAGCCAGGACTGGCAGCAGGTGGTTGAGTCGTTGTCTTCCAGTCGCGAAGTGCTCTGCGTGCTGATCGGTGCCGTGAATGCTCCAGGCGGGGTGCTTGGGCTGCTTAAGACAGTGGCAGGGTGGGATGAGTTCCTTCCGGTGCTGCTGATTGGTGAAATTTCTTCTGCGGACTACCCGGAAGAGCTTCGCCGCCGGGTGCTGTCCAACCTGGAAATGCCGCCCAGCTACAGCCAGCTGCTCGATTCGCTGCACCGTGCCCAGGTCTACCGCGAGATGTACGACCAGGCCCGCGAGCGCGGTCGCCAGCGTGAGCCCAACCTGTTCCGCAGCCTGGTCGGCACCAGCCGTGCCATCCAGCACGTGCGGCAGATGATGCAGCAGGTGGCCGATACCGACGCCAGCGTGCTGATCCTCGGTGAGTCCGGCACCGGCAAGGAAGTGGTGGCGCGCAACCTGCACTACCACTCCAAGCGCCGTGAAGCGCCGTTCGTGCCGGTCAATTGCGGGGCAATTCCCGCCGAGTTGCTGGAGAGCGAGCTGTTCGGCCATGAGAAGGGCGCCTTCACCGGCGCCATTACCAGCCGCGCCGGGCGTTTCGAGCTGGCCAATGGCGGTACCTTGTTCCTCGACGAGATCGGCGACATGCCGCTGCCGATGCAGGTCAAGCTGTTGCGTGTGCTGCAGGAGCGCACCTTCGAACGGGTGGGCAGCAACAAGACCCAGAGCATCGATGTGCGCATCATCGCCGCGACCCACAAAAACCTCGAAAGCATGATCGAGGATGGGACGTTCCGCGAAGACCTGTACTACCGCCTCAACGTGTTCCCCATCGAGATGGCGCCGTTGCGCGAGCGCGTGGAAGACATCCCGCTGCTGATGAACGAGCTGATCTCGCGCATGGAACATGAGAAGCGCGGCTCGATCCGCTTCAATTCCGCGGCCATCATGTCGCTGTGCCGCCACGGTTGGCCGGGTAACGTTCGTGAACTGGCCAACCTGGTCGAGCGCATGGCCATCATGCACCCCTATGGGGTGATTGGCGTGTCGGAGTTGCCGAAGAAATTCCGCTACATCGACGACGAGGACGAGCAGCTGGTCGACAGCCTGCGCAGCGACCTCGAAGAGCGTGTGGCGATCAATGGCCATGCGCCGAGCTTCGCCAACCACGCCATGCTGCCGCCTGAAGGGCTGGACCTGAAGGACTATCTGGGCAGCCTGGAACAGGGCCTGATCCAGCAAGCGCTGGACGATGCCAACGGTATCGTGGCACGGGCCGCTGAACGTTTGCGCATTCGTCGTACTACCTTGGTGGAGAAGATGCGCAAGTACGGCATGAGTCGTCAGGGTGGTGAGGATCAGGCCGAAGATTGATTTCGCCTGGGTCCGCCCCATCGCCGGCAAGCCGGCTCCCACAGGTAAGCAACAGCCTTTGAAATGTTGTGGAACACTTGTGGGAGCCGGCTTGCCGGCGATGGGGCCAGGCCTGAAAAGTACAAACCCCCATCCCCGGCACGGCTATTGCTACACCGCTGGCACCACACCGTTTTTATGACGGTCAGCCACGCGAGAGAGCACGATGCCCCAGGCCGCCCACCATTCCCGAGCCCTTGATCTGCAGGGGCGAACCCCGGTCGAACAGGAGAGTCGAGAGGGGCTGGAGCAGGCGTTCGCCCTGTTCAGCCAGATGTCCACCCAGCTCAACCAGTCCTACAGCATGCTCGAAGCGCGCGTCAGCGAGCTCAAGGGTGAGCTGGCAGTGGTCGGTGCCCAGCGCATGGCCGAACTGAACGAAAAGGAACGCCTGGCCAACCGCCTGCAAAACCTGCTCGACCTGCTCCCGGGTGGCGTGGTGGTAATCGACGACCAGGGCCTGGTGCGCGAAGCCAACCCGGCGGCCTGCGAACTGCTCGGCGAGCCTTTGATCGGCCAGCTCTGGCGCCAGGTGATCGCCCGGTGCTTCGCCCCGCGCAAGGACGATGGCCATGAGGTGTCGCTGCGTGACGGGCGTCGCCTGTCCATCGCCACGCGTTCGCTGGATGCCGAACCTGGCCAGTTGGTGCTGCTCAACGACCTGACTGAAACCCGTCGCCTGCAAGATCAGTTGGCGCGCCATGAGCGCCTGTCTTCGCTGGGGCGCATGGTCGCCTCGCTGGCCCATCAGATCCGCACGCCACTGTCGGCAGCCATGCTGTATGCCAGCCACCTGGCCGATGGCGAGCGCGAGCTCGCGCCAGAGACCCGTCAACGTTTTGCCGGTAGCCTCAAGGAGCGCCTGCACGAGCTGGAGCACCAGGTGCGCGACATGCTGGTGTTTGCCCGCGGCGAACTGCCGATGACCGACCGGCTGACGCCAAAGGGCCTGTTCCAGGCCTTGCAGCAGGCGGCCCAGGCCCATGTGCAGGGGCATGCTGTGCGCTGGCAGTGCGACACCCACCTGGGGGAGTTGCTGTGCAACCGCGATACCCTGGTGGGCGCCTTGCTCAACCTGATCGAGAACGCCCTGCAGGCCAGCGAAGGCCCGGCGCGGCTCAAGGTGCACCTGTTCCGCCGCCAGCACTGCTTGCACCTGTGCGTCAGCGACGCCGGCAGCGGCATCGAGCCCGATCTGTTGGGGCGCCTGGGCGAACCGTTCCTCACCACCAAGGCCACCGGTACCGGGCTCGGCCTGGCGGTGGTCAAGGCCGTGGTGCGTGCGCACCAGGGCAGCTTGCAGCTGCGTTCCAAGGTGGGTCGCGGCACCTGCGTAAAAGTTGTGCTGCCGTTGATCGACGGGCAGCCCGTGGAGGTCGTGTGATGGCAATCAAGGTGCTGCTGGTCGAGGATGACCGTGCCCTGCGTCAGGCGCTGGGCGACACCCTGGAAATCGGTGGCTTCGCCTACCAGGCCGTTGGCAGTGCCGAGGAAGCGCTGGAAGCGGTAGCGGGCGAAGCGTTCAGCCTGGTGGTCAGCGACGTGAACATGCCAGGCATGGACGGCCACCAGTTGCTGGCGCAATTGCGTCGCCATCACCCGCAGTTGCCGGTGCTGCTGATGACCGCTCATGCGGCTGTGGAGCGTGCGGTGGAAGCCATGCGCCAGGGCGCGGCCGATTACCTGGTAAAGCCGTTCGAGCCCAGGGCGCTGCTGAGTTTGGTCGAGCGCCACGCGGCGGGGCGTCTGGCGGCAGACGAAGGGCCGGTGGCCTGCGAGGCGGCCAGCCGGCAACTGCTGGAGCTGGCCGCACGCGTTGCCCGCAGCGACTCCACCGTGCTCATTTGCGGTGAGTCGGGTACCGGCAAGGAAGTGCTGGCGCGCTATATCCATCAGCAGTCGCCGCGGGCAGCGCAGCCGTTCGTGGCGATCAACTGCGCGGCGATCCCCGACAACATGCTCGAAGCCACCCTGTTCGGCCATGAAAAAGGCGCGTTCACCGGCGCCATCGCCGCCCAGGCCGGCAAGTTCGAGCAGGCTGAAGGCGGCACCCTGCTGCTCGACGAGATCTCCGAGATGCCTTTGGGCCTGCAGGCCAAGTTGCTGCGTGTGTTGCAGGAGCGTGAGGTGGAGCGGGTCGGTGGGCGCAAGCCTATTGCTCTGGACATCCGCGTGCTGGCTACCAGCAACCGCGACATGGCCGGTGAAGTGGCGGCGGGGCGCTTCCGTGAGGACCTGTTCTATCGTCTGTCGGTATTCCCCTTGGCCTGGCAGCCCCTGCGCGAGCGCGCCGGCGATATCCTGCCGCTGGCCGAACGCTTGCTGGCGCGGCATGTGGCGAAGATGAAGCATGCGCCGGTACGCCTTTCTGCAGAGGCTCGCGCCTGTCTGCAGGCGCACACTTGGCCGGGTAACGTGCGTGAGCTGGACAACGCCTTGCAGCGGGCGCTGATCCTGCAGCAGGGCGGGGTGATCGAGGCGGCGGATTTCTGTCTGGCAGGCGCCATTCCCTTGTCGGCGGCGCCGCAAGCCATTATTGCGCCGGTATCGGTCGATGCCGTGGCCGATGCCGGCGGCCTGGGCGACGACATGCGTCGCCACGAATTCCAGATGATCATCGACACCTTGCGCGCCGAACGCGGCCGCCGCAAGGAGGCGGCCGAGCGGCTCGGCATCAGCCCGCGAACCCTGCGCTACAAGCTGGCGCAGATGCGCGATGCCGGGCTGGACGTGGAAGCCAGCCTGTACGGCTGATTCGGCCTTTTCAAAGATCGTGGAGCGGGCTGGCACTCTTGTTGCTAGTTCTGGGCTATCCGCCGCATGAGTGTCAAAAAAATGCGGCCGCCGGAGAGAGAAGTTCATGAGCCAAGGTGTTGAATTCAATCGTCTGATGTTGGACATGCGCGCCATGCAGGCAGAAGCCATGTCCGCGCCCAAGGCCACTGCCGCGCCTGAACTGGCGCCAGGGCAGAGCAGCTTTGCCGACATGCTCGGCCAGGCCATTGGCAAGGTGCATGAGACCCAGCAGGCCTCGACCCAGTTGGCCAATGCCTTCGAAATCGGCAAGAGCGGCGTCGACCTGACTGACGTGATGATCGCCTCGCAAAAAGCCAGTGTGTCCATGCAGGCGTTGACCCAGGTACGCAACAAGCTGGTCCAGGCGTACCAGGACATCATGCAGATGCCGGTTTGAGGACGGAAGTGAGTCATGGCTGAAGCAGTCGTCGAAAACGCCCCCGCCAAGAGCGGATCGCCCGCGAGCAAGCCGCCGTTGTTCGGCATGGCGTTTCTGGAAAACATCTCGCAGATGCCCATGCTGCGCCAGGTTGGCCTGCTGGTCGGGTTGGCGGCGAGCGTGGCGATCGGCTTTGCCGTGGTGCTGTGGTCGCAGCAGCCGGACTACCGCCCGCTGTATGGCAGCCTGGCGGGCATGGACACCAAGCAGGTCATGGATACCTTGGCCGCTGCCGATATTCCCTACAATGTCGAGCCCAACTCCGGTGCTCTGCTGGTCAAGGCCGACGACCTCTCCCGTGCGCGCCTGAAACTGGCAGCCGCCGGTGTGGCGCCAAGCGACGGCAACGTCGGTTTCGAACTGCTCGACAAGGAGCAGGGCCTGGGCACCAGCCAGTTCATGGAAGCCACCCGCTACCGTCGCAGCCTGGAAGGCGAGCTGGCGCGTACCGTTTCCAGCCTGAACAACGTCAAGGCCGCACGTGTGCACCTGGCGATCCCGAAAAGCTCGGTGTTCGTGCGCGATGAGCGCAAGCCGAGCGCCTCGGTGCTGGTCGAGCTGTATCCGGGCCGTGCGCTGGAAGCGGGCCAGGTAATGGCCATCGTCAATCTGGTCGCCACCAGCGTACCGGAACTGGACAAATCTCAGGTCACCGTGGTCGACCAGAAGGGCAACCTGCTCTCCGAACAGTTGCAAGACACGGCGCTGACCATGGCCGGCAAGCAGTTCGACTACAGCCGCCGCATGGAAGGCATGCTCACCCAGCGGGTGCACAACATCCTGCAGCCGGTACTGGGTAACGACCGCTACAAGGCCGAAGTGTCTGCCGACCTCGACTTCAGCGCGGTGGAATCCACCTCCGAGCAATTCAACCCGGATCAGCCGGCGCTGCGCAGCGAGCAGTCGGTCAACGAACAGCGCGCCAGCAGCCAGGGCCCGCAAGGTGTGCCGGGTGCCTTGAGCAACCAGCCGCCAGGCCCGGCCTCGGCGCCGCAGACCACCGGCGGTGCCGCAGGCGCCGCCGGTGCCATCCAGCCTGGCCAGCCGCTGGTGGACGCCAACGGCCAGCAGGTCATGGACCCGGCCACCGGCCAGCCGATGCTTGCCCCATACCCTTCGGACAAGCGTCTGCAGACCACCAAGAACTTCGAGCTGGACCGCTCCATCAGCCACACCCGCCAGCAGCAGGGTCGCTTGACGCGCCTGTCGGTCGCGGTGGTGGTCGATGACCAGGTCAAGGTCGACGCCAATGGCGAAAGCACCCGTGCGCCATGGGGCGCCGAAGACCTGGCGCGCTTCACCCGCCTGGTGCAGGACGCCGTGGGCTTCGATGCCAGCCGTGGCGACAGCGTGACGGTGATCAACGTGCCGTTCGCCGCTGACCGTGGCGAAGAGATCGCCGACATCGCCTTCTACCAGCAGCCGTGGTTCTGGGACATCGTCAAGCAGGTACTGGGCGTGCTGTTCATCCTGGTGCTGGTATTCGGCGTGTTGCGCCCGGTGCTCAACAACATCACTGGCGGCGGCAAGCAAGCTGCCACAGACAGCGACATGGAGCTGGGCGGCATGATCGGTCTGGATGGCGAACTGGCCAACGACCGCGTCAGTCTGGGTGGCCCGACAAGCATTCTGTTGCCAAGCCCGAGCGAGGGTTACGAGGCGCAGCTCAACGCAATCAAAGGCCTGGTGGCCGAAGACCCGGGCCGTGTGGCTCAGGTCGTGAAAGAGTGGATCAACGCCGATGAGTGACAATCGAGCCATTACCGCCAAGCTCAGCCGTGTCGACAAGGCAGCTATTCTGCTGCTGTCGCTCGGTGAAACCGATGCTGCGCAAGTGCTGCGCCACATGGGCCCGAAGGAAGTGCAGCGGGTCGGTGTGGCCATGGCGCAGATGGGCAATGTGCACCGCGAGCAGGTCGAGCAGGTGATGAGCGAGTTCGTCGAGATCGTCGGCGACCAGACCAGCCTGGGCGTGGGCTCCGACGGCTACATCCGCAAGATGCTCAACCAGGCCCTCGGCGAGGACAAGGCCAACGGCCTGATCGACCGCATCCTGCTCGGTGGCAACACCAGCGGCCTGGACAGCCTCAAATGGATGGAGCCGCGTGCGGTGGCCGATGTGATCCGCTACGAGCACCCACAGATCCAGGCTATCGTGGTCGCTTATCTGGACCCCGACCAGGCCGGTGAAGTGCTGAGCAACTTCGACCACAAGGTGCGCTTGGACATCATCTTGCGCGTGTCGTCGCTCAACACTGTTCAGCCAGCGGCGCTCAAGGAACTGAACCAGATTCTCGAGAAGCAGTTCTCGGGCAACTCCAATGCCGCGCGCACCACCCTGGGTGGCATCAAGCGCGCCGCCGACATCATGAACTTCCTCGACAGCTCCGTGGAAGGCGCACTGATGGATTCGATCCGCGAGATCGACAACGACCTGTCGGAGCAGATCGAAGACCTGATGTTCGTGTTCAACAACCTGGCCGACGTCGACGACCGCGGAATCCAGGCGCTGCTGCGCGAAGTGTCCTCCGACGTGCTGGTGGTGTCGCTCAAGGGCGCCGACGAGCGGGTCAAGGACAAGATCTTCAAGAACATGTCCAAGCGTGCCTCGGAACTGCTGCGCGACGACCTGGAGGCCAAGGGCCCGGTACGCGTCAGCGACGTCGAGACCGCGCAGAAGGAAATCCTCACCATCGCCCGCCGCATGGCCGAGGCCGGCGAGATCGTGCTCGGTGGCAAGGGCGCCGAGGAAATGATCTGACCCTGCAAACGGTTATAGGAGCGGCCTTGTGCAGCCCTTTCGCGACACAAGGCCGCTCCTACAGCGAGCAGGGTTTTTGAGTAATTGAGAACATGCCCACCAAAGAATCCCACCCCAGTGACCTGATCCGCGCCCGCGACCTCGTGGGCGTCGACGTCTGGGCGTTGCCCAGCTTCGATCCCGAGCCGGAACCCGAGCCTGAGCCGGAACCGGAAGTCGTCGAGGAAGAAGTCGAGGAAGTGCCGCTGGAGGAGGTCCAGCCGCTGACCCTCGAAGAGCTCGAAGCGATCCGCCAGGAAGCCTACAACGAAGGCTTCGCCACCGGCGAGCGCGAGGGTTTTCACAGCACCCAGCTCAAGGTGCGCCAGGAGGCCGAGGAAGCCCTCAATGCCAAGCTGGCCGGCCTGGAGCAACTGATGGGGCACCTGCTCGAGCCCATCGCCGAGCAGGATACGCAGATCGAAAAGACCGTTGTGCACCTGGTGGCGCACATGGCCCGTCAGGTCATCGGCCGCGAACTGCGCAGCGACTCCAGCCAGATCACCCAGGTGCTGCGTGAAGCCCTGAAGCTGCTGCCCATGGGCGCCGACAACATCCGCATTCACCTCAACCCCCAGGACTTCGAGCTGGCCAAGGCCCTGCGCGAGCGCCATGAGGAGAGCTGGAAGCTGCTGGAGGATGACGCACTGCTGCCAGGTGGTTGCCGAATCGAAACGCTGCACAGCCGCATCGACGCGACCATGGAGACGCGCATCGAGAAGGCCGTGGCCCAGCTGTTCGACCAGCTGCACGACCAGGCCCTGCACCCGGCGGCGCCAGACATGTCCGTCGAGATAGGCGCCAATGATGCGCCTTGACCGCACCAGCTTCGGCAAACGCCTGGGTGGCTATGCCGAAGCGATCGAGCTGCCCGTGCAGCCGGTGGTCGAAGGCCGCCTGCTGCGCATGGTCGGCCTCACCCTCGAGGCCGAGGGCCTGCGCGCAGCGGTCGGCGGGCGCTGCCTGGTAATCAACGACGACAGCTACCACCCGGTGCAGGTCGAAGCCGAGGTGATGGGCTTTTCCGGCAGCAAGGTGTTTCTCATGCCGGTCGGCAGCATCGCCGGCATTGCCCCGGGGGCGCGGGTGGTGCCGCTGGATGACAGTGGGCGCCTGCCCATGGGCATGAGCATGCTCGGCCGGGTGCTCGATGGCGCCGGCCGTGCGCTGGACGGCAAGGGCGGGATGAAAGCCGAAGACTGGGTGCCGATGGATGGCCCAATCATCAACCCGCTCAACCGCGACCCGATCAGCCAGCCGCTGGACGTTGGCATTCGCAGCATCAATGGCCTGCTCACCGTCGGGCGCGGCCAGCGGCTGGGTTTGTTCGCCGGTACCGGTGTCGGTAAATCGGTACTGCTGGGCATGATGACCCGCTTCACCGAGGCCGAGATCATCGTGGTGGGGTTGATCGGCGAGCGGGGCAGGGAGGTCAAGGAGTTCATCGAGCACATCCTCGGTGAAGAAGGCCTCAAGCGCTCCGTGGTGGTCGCCTCTCCAGCAGACGATGCGCCACTGATGCGCCTGCGCGCCGCCATGTACTGCACCCGTATCGCCGAATACTTCCGCGACAAGGGCAAGAATGTCCTGCTGCTGATGGACTCGCTCACCCGCTTTGCCCAGGCCCAGCGGGAAATCGCCCTGGCCATCGGCGAGCCCCCGGCGACCCGCGGTTATCCGCCGTCGGTGTTCGCCAAGCTGCCGAAACTGGTGGAGCGCGCTGGTAACGGCGAGCCCGGTGGCGGCTCGATCACCGCGTTCTACACCGTCTTGTCCGAAGGCGACGACCAGCAAGACCCCATCGCCGACTCGGCGCGCGGCGTGCTCGACGGCCACTTCGTGCTGTCTCGCCGTCTGGCCGAGGAAGGTCATTACCCCGCCATCGACATCGAGGCCTCGATCAGCCGGGTCATGCCGCAAGTGGTCGATGCCGACCACCTGCGCCAGGCGCAGAAGTTCAAGCAGCTCTGGTCGCGCCTGTCGCAGAGCCGCGACCTGATCAGCGTCGGTGCGTATGTTGCCGGTGGCGACCCGGAAACCGACCTGGCCATTGCCTTGCAGCCCAGGCTGGTGGACTTCCTGCGTCAGGGGCTGGACGAAAATGTCGGCATGGGCCAGAGCCGCCAGGAACTGGGGGCGATCTTCATGCCCCCGGGCAATGGTTGAGTAGGCCATGAGCACGCCTAGCCGTGCCGCGCGCCTGGCGCCGGTGGTGAACATGGCCGAGGAGGCCGAGCGCAAGGCTGCGCAGCGCCTGGGGCATTTTCAGCAACTGGTGGCCCAGGCGCAGGCGAAGCTGGCGGAGCTGGAGTCGTTCCGCGAAGGCTACCAGGCGCAATGGGTCGAACGTGGCGGGCAGGGCGTCGATGGCAGTTGGCTGCTCAATTACCAGCGCTTCCTGGCCCAGCTGGAAACGGCCATGACCCAGCAACGGCAAAGCCTCATCTGGCACCAGAACAACCTGAAAAATGCCCGTGGCACCTGGCAGCAGGCCTATGCCCGGGTAGAAGGGCTGCGCAAGCTGGTGCAGCGGTACATGGACGAGGCGCGGCGGGCGGAAGACAAACGTGAGCAGCGCTTGCTGGATGAGCTGTCCCAGCGGTTGCCGAGGCATCTGTAGGCTGTGACGGCCCTATCGCCGGCAAGCCGGCTCCCACGGGGCCGGCGATAGCGCCCACGCAGGCAAGCCCGGTTTGCTACTCCAGCCGCCGCCTGCTAAACCTTGAAGAGTTGCATTCGCCATCATCGAAGGAATCGCTAGCATGGCAGTCGAGACCGATTTTTCGCAGGACGGGAAAAAACTCACGATCAAGATCAAGGGGCGGTTCGATTTCGGCAAGCATCAGGAGTTTCGCGATGCCTACGAGCGCCAGCCAAAACGGCCCGACTCGGTGGTGGTCGACCTGAAGGACACCACCTACCTGGACAGTTCCGCCCTCGGCATGCTGCTGTTGTTGCGCGACCACGCGGGCGGCGATGACTCCGACGTGCGGGTGGTGCATGCCAGCTCCGACGTGCGCAAGATCCTGGCCATCTCCAACTTCGAAAAACTGTTCGACATCAGTTGAGCGCCGAGATGCCTCCCGAACAGGCATTGACCGTGCTAGTGGCCGAAGATGGCGCCACCGACCGCCTGTTGCTGGCGCAGATCGTGCGGCGCCAGGGGCACCAGGTGTTCACTGCCGAGAACGGCGAGCAGGCCGTGGCGCTGTTTGCCGAAAAGCGCCCGCATATCGTGCTGCTCGATGCCCTGATGCCGGTAATGGACGGCTTCGAAGCCGCACGACAGATCAAGGCCCTGGCCGGCGAGGCGCTGGTACCGATCATCTTTCTGACCTCGCTCAACGAGGAGGACGCGCTGGTGCGCTGCCTGGAGGCCGGGGGCGACGACTTCATGGCCAAACCCTACAGCGCGGTGATTCTCGGCGCCAAGATCCGCGCGATGGACCGCCTGCGCCGGCTGCAGGCCACGGTGCTCGAGCAGCGCGACCAGATCACCCGCCATCACCACCACCTGCTCAATGAGCAACGGGTGGCCAAGGCTGTGTTCGACAAGGTTGCTCATTCCGGTTGCATCACGGCGCCGAATATCCGTTACCTGCAGTCGCCCTACGCGTTGTTCAACGGCGACTTGCTGTTGGCGGCGTTCACGCCTTCGGGCGACATGCATGTGTTGCTCGGTGATTTCACCGGCCATGGCTTGCCCGCCGCCGTGGGTGCCATGCCCCTGGCCGAGGTGTTCTACGGCATGACCGCCAAGGGCTACGGCCTGGCGCAGATTCTGCGCGAGATGAACGCCAAGCTTAAGCGCATACTGCCGGTCGACATGTTCTGCTGCGCGCTGTTGCTGAACCTGAGCGTGCAGCGCGGGACGGTGGAGGTGTGGAATGGCGGCATGCCGGACGGTTACCGGTTGTCGGCCAGTGGTGATGTGCTCTGTACCTTGACCTCACGCCACCTGCCTCTCGGAATCCTGGGTGCCGAGCGTTTCGACGACAGCACCGAGGTGGTTCCACTGGCATCGGGCGAGCGATTGCTGCTGCTGTCCGACGGCGTCGTCGACACTGCAGATGACCAGGAGCGGCTGTTTGGCGTCGAGCGCCTGCGGGCGGTGCTGGCGGCCAACCGTGACCCGGCGCACCTGTTCGACGAAGTGATGAAAGCATTGCAGTGCTTTGGCGGGCGCCCGAGAGATGACATCAGCCTGTGCGACATCCGCATGTTCGCCCCCCAGGAGCAGGTGCCGGCGCCAACGCTCTATTCCGACAGCGGGCGCTCCAGCCCGCTGGACTGGTCGCTGGGCTTCGAGTTGCGCGGCGAAAGCCTCAAACGGTTTAACCCGGTTCCCTATCTGGTGCAATTGCTGCAGGAGATCCATGGCCTGCGCCCACGTACTGGCGCTTTGCACAGCGTGCTCAGCGAGTTGTATTCCAATGCCCTGGAACATGGCGTGCTGGGCCTGGATTCGCAGCTCAAGCGTGATGTGCAGGGTTTTGCCGATTACTATCAGGAGCGCGCTCGACGGCTGGGCACCTTGGCCGATGGCTTCGTGCGCATCGACCTGAAAGTGGAACCGTTGGCCACCGGTGGGCGTCTGATGATCGAGATGCGCGACAGTGGCGCGGGGTTCGATGTGAGCAAGGTGCTTTCGCGCCCGCCTCGGGAACAGAGCCTCAGCGGTCGCGGCCTGAGACTGGTACGCCGGCTTGGCAGCAGTGCCGAATGGCGCGAGGGCGGGCGTTGTGCGCGGGTGCAGTTCGAATGGTGAGCCGTTTGGCGGCTCGGGCATAATCCGGCTTGATCAAGGAGTGAGCAAGTGACTGACATGCATATTGACCACAGAGTGCTCAGGGACCTGCAGGAGGTCATGGAAGAGGGCTATCTGCAATTGCTGGAAACCTTCCTTGAAGATTCCGAGCGACGCCTTTGCCAGCTGCACGGTGCCAGGACCGCCGACGAGCTAGGCAGGGTGGCCCACAGTTTCAAGGGCAGTAGCAGCAACATGGGCGCTGTAGAGCTCGCCCAGCTCTGCCAGCAACTGGAGCAGCGGGTAAAGGACCGCTCGTTGTACGGCATCGAAGACCTGATCAACCGCATCGACCAGGAATACCTGGAGGTACAGCGCTTCTATCGCGGCGAGCGCGAACGGGTGTCGGCGAGCTGATCGGCAGGTTGGCGCGAGTTTTGCGTGTCTGTGCCAGGACGATATTCATGTTTTTGGCGCGGAGACCTTTCAATGCCTGTCGCACCCAACCCTTTGTTGCAAGCCAGCACCCTGAGCAAGCCGTCGAGCGCCGCTTCCTCTCGGGTGGACAAGCCGCTGCAGGCGGCCGGCGGGCAGGGCAGCGGCTTCGACCAGGTCATGGCCAACCAGGGGCGCGACAAGCCTTCGCTGCGTGATGACAAGGTCAAGCCTAAGGACAAGCCTGATACCGACCAGGGCGGCAAGCAGGCGGCAACCGACAAGCCGGCTGTTGCCGATGACGGCAACAAATTGCCAGCAGACGATCAGGCGCAGGCCAGCACTGACGCCACCGCCAATGCTGACGCCAGCTCGTTGGATGCCAGTCTGGTGGCTGGCCAGGTCACCGATGCGCAGCCGGGCGCGCAACTGTTGCAGGCACAAGCCCAGGCCGTGGCGCCGGTGTTGCAGGCAGCTGCCCAGCAGCCATTGGTGCCGGCGTTGCCCGAAGAAGATGCCGGCGAACCTTTCGACCCTGAGGCCGATGCGCTGGCCAACATGCCAACCCTGCGCCTGGCCCTCGAGCAGAGTGCCCAGGCAAAAGGCACGACATCGGCTCATGCGGCCAGCACCGCGCAGCAGCCGCAAGCCGAGGATGGCCCGGTTGCCGTCAATCCATTGGCGAACCTCATCGACAAGGTCGAGGCCGAGGCGGGGCAGTCGGAGTCGGGTGACAAGGCATTCGGGGCCTTGCTCGAAGACGGCCTGAAAGACACCAAGAGTGCCAGCAGCGATACGCGCATCGACGATTTCGCCAACCGTCTCGCCAGCCTGACCCAGGCGGCCACGGCCAAGACCGCCAATGCCGTACCGGTCAGCCCCAGCCCCTTGCAACAGCCGCTGGCGATGAACCAGAACGCCTGGGCTGAAGGCTTGGTCAACCGGGTCATGTACCTGTCGAGCCAAAACCTCAAGTCGGCGGATATTCAGTTGGAACCGGCCGAGCTGGGGCGTTTGGACATTCGCGTCAACCTGGCGGCGGACCAGTCGACCCAGGTCACCTTCATCAGCGGCCATGCGGGCGTGCGTGATGCGCTGGATAGCCAGGTGCACCGCTTGCGCGAGCTGTTTGCACAGCAGGGGTTGGCGCAGCCGGACGTCAATGTCGCCGACCAGTCGCGCGGGCAGCAACAGCAGCAAGCGCAGCAGGATGGTTCGCAGTTGTCTGGCGTAGCGGCGCGGCGGGCGCAGGAAGGGGGTGGCGTGGGGCAGGGTGAAGTTGCCGATGCTGGTCGGGTGGTCGAGCAGCAGGTGGTTGTTGGTGATAGTGCGGTAGATTTTTACGCTTGAGGTTTTTGTAGTGGGTGAGATCGAGCGCCGCCCGCGCGGCGCATCGCGGATGAATCCGCTCCTACATTTCTTGTAACGTGCCACAGTCTGCCAGGCCATGGTTGCCCGCCTTTGGCGCCCGCCAAAAAATCCTGTAGGAGCGGATTCATCCGCGATGCGCAGCGCCGGCGGCGCTCGATCTCGACCTCACCACATCACCCTCATCAAACCTCCTCTCAAAACCTGGCATAACACTTGCTCAAGCCACGTCATCCTCCTTTGAAACCCCGCTGGACGACGGATTATTGGCATGGCGAAGAGCGACGCAGTGAAAGACCCCGCCGCTAAAGGCAAACTCAAGCTGATCCTGCTGCTGGTGCTGGCCCTGCTGCTGGCAGTCGGCCTGTCGGTGGGCGCCACCTGGTTCATCATGCACAAGAGCGAGCCAGCCCCGGCCGCCGACCCGGCGGCGGCCAACGTCAAGCCGGCGGCGATCTACGAGCCCCTGGCCCCCGCCTTCGTGGTCAACTTCAACCAGAACGGCCGCCAGCGCTACATGCAGGTGAGCATCACGATGCAAGGGCGCAGCCAGGCCGACCTGGATGCCCTCAAGGTGCACATGCCGGTCATCCGCAACAACCTGGTGATGATGTTCTCCGGGCAAGGCTTCGACACCCTCGCCAGTAGCTCGGTAGGGCAGGAGATGCTGCGTCAGAAAGCCACCGCGGTGGTGCAGGAAGTCGCTCAGAAAGAAGTCGGCAAGCCGGTGGTCGACCAGTTGCTGTTCACCAATTTCGTATTGCAGTAGGAGTCCGCCATGGCCGTACAGGACCTGCTGTCCCAGGATGAGATCGATGCGCTGTTGCATGGCGTCGACGATGGGCTGGTACAGACCGAAAGCGTTGCCGAGCCCGGCAGCATCAAGAGCTACGACCTGACCAGCCAGGACCGTATCGTGCGGGGTCGCATGCCGACCCTGGAAATGATCAACGAGCGGTTCGCCCGCTACACCCGCATCAGCATGTTCAACCTGCTGCGCCGTTCCGCCGACGTGGCCGTGGGCGGCGTGCAGGTGATGAAGTTCGGCGAGTACGTGCATTCGCTGTACGTGCCTACCAGCCTCAACCTGGTGAAGATCAAGCCGCTGCGCGGCACCTCGCTGTTCATCCTCGACGCCAAGCTGGTGTTCAAGCTGGTGGACAACTTCTTCGGCGGTGACGGCCGTCACGCCAAGATCGAAGGCCGTGAATTCACCCCGACAGAGCTGCGTGTGGTGCGCATGGTGCTCGACCAGTGCTTCGTCGACCTCAAGGAGGCCTGGCAGGCGATCATGCCGGTCAACTTCGAGTACATGAACTCCGAGGTCAACCCGGCCATGGCCAACATCGTCGGGCCAAGTGAGGCGGTGGTCGTGTCCACCTTCCACATCGAGCTGGACGGCGGTGGCGGCGACCTGCACGTGACCATGCCGTACTCGATGATCGAGCCGGTGCGGGAAATGCTCGACGCAGGCTTCCAGTCCGACCTGGACGACCAGGACGAGCGCTGGGTCAAGGCCCTGCGCGAGGACGTGCTGGATGTTTCCGTGCCGCTGACCGCCACGGTCGCCCGGCGCCAGCTCAAACTGCGCGACATCCTGCACATGCAGGCCGGCGACGTGATCCCGGTGGAGCTGCCCGAGCACCTGGTGCTGCGCGCCAACGGCGTGCCGTCGTTCAAGGCGCGCCTGGGCTCGCACAAGGGCAACCTGGCCCTGCAGATCATCGACCCGATCGAACGCCGCTGACGGTGTGCCGGTCGCTCACTACGAATTGAATGCCTGTCGAGGACATCATGGCTAACGAAAACGAGATCACCTCCCCCGAGGACCAGGCCCTGGCCGACGAATGGGCTGCCGCCCTGGAAGAAACCGGTGACGCCGGCCAGGCTGACATCGACGCGCTGCTCGGTGGCGACGCTGGCAGTGCCGGCGCGGGCCGCCTGCCGATGGAAGAGTTCGCCAGCTCGCCACGGCCGAAGGAAAACGTCAGCCTCGAAGGCCCGAACCTGGACGTGATCCTGGATATTCCGGTGAACATCTCCATGGAGGTCGGCAGCACCGAGATCAACATCCGCAACCTGTTGCAGCTCAACCAAGGCTCGGTGATCGAGCTCGATCGCCTGGCGGGCGAGCCGCTCGACGTGCTGGTCAACGGCACCCTGATCGCCCATGGCGAAGTGGTCGTGGTCAACGAGAAGTTCGGCATCCGCCTGACCGACGTGATCAGCCCCAGCGAACGCATCAAGAAGCTGCGCTGAGTGAAAGGCACGGTGCGGGCCATGACGGCCCTGATCGCCTTGCTGGCCAGCGAAGTGGCAATTGCCGCAGCCGTCACCACGCCGGCCGCACCACCCGCCGCCGCGCCCGGCAGCATGGGCGGGCAACTGGCACAGATGGTATTCGGCCTGCTGCTGGTGGTCGGCCTGATCTTCTTCCTCGCCTGGGTGCTGCGCCGCATGCAGGGCGCTGCCCCCAAGGGCGGCCAGGTGATCGAGATCGTCGGCAGCCGCGCCATCGGCCCGCGTGATCGGCTGCTGCTGGTGCAGGTGGGCAAGGAACAGATCCTCATCGGCCATACCCCAGGCAGCATCGAAGCCTTGCATGTGCTGGCGGAGCCGGTGGAGGTGCCAGCCAGTGCCCGCCAGGCGACGCCGGAATTCGCCCAGCGGCTGATGGAGCTGATGGGCAAGGATCAGAAGGACAAGAAGTGATGAGTCGCGCCCTGCGCATCCTGTTGAGCACCTTGCTGCCAATCGCGCTGTTGCTGGTCGCGCCGCTGGCCCTTGCCGCCGACCCGCTGTCGATCCCGGCCATCACCCTGTCCAATGGCCCGGACGGCCAGCAGGAATATTCGGTCAGCCTGCAGATCCTGCTGATCATGACGGCGCTGAGCTTCATTCCGGCGTTCGTCATCCTGATGACCAGCTTCACCCGCATCATCATCGTGTTCTCGATCCTGCGTCAGGCCCTGGGCCTGCAGCAGACGCCGTCGAACCAGGTGCTGACCGGCATGGCGCTGTTCCTGACCATGTTCATCATGGCGCCGGTGTTCGACCGGGTGAACCAGGACGCTCTGCAGCCGTACCTGAAGGAGCAGATGACCGCCCAGCAGGCCATCGACAAGGCCCAGGGGCCGCTCAAGGACTTCATGCTGGCGCAAACCCGGCAGAGCGACCTGGACCTGTTCATGCGCCTGTCCAAGCGCACCGACATCGCCGGCCCCGACCAGGTGCCGCTGACGATCCTGGTGCCGGCGTTCGTCACCTCGGAGCTGAAGACCGCATTCCAGATCGGCTTCATGATTTTCATCCCGTTCCTGATCATCGACATGGTGGTTGCCAGCGTGCTGATGGCGATGGGCATGATGATGCTGTCGCCGCTGATCATCTCGCTGCCGTTCAAGATCATGCTATTCGTGCTGGTTGATGGCTGGGCGCTGATCATGGGCACCCTGGCCGGCAGTTTCGGCGGCGTCTGACGCCGTCAAGGAGAGCCCCGCATGACCCCTGAAGTTGCCGTCGACCTGTTCCGCGATGCCCTCTGGCTGACCACGCTGATGGTCGCCATCCTGGTAGTGCCGAGCCTGCTGGTGGGCCTGATCGTGGCGATGTTCCAGGCCGCCACGCAGATCAACGAACAGACCCTGAGCTTCCTGCCGCGCCTGCTGGTGATGCTGGTGACGCTGATCGTCGCCGGGCCCTGGTTGGTGCAGAAATTCATGGAGTACATCACCGGCCTGTACACCAGCATCCCGCAGCTGATCGGTTGAAGCCGCCATGCTGGAGCTGACCGACGCGCAGATCGGCACCTGGGTCGCCACCTTCATGCTGCCGCTGTTTCGGGTGACGGCACTGCTGATGACCATGCCGATTTTCGGCACCCGCATGTTGCCGGCGCGCATCCGCCTGTACGTGGCGGTGGCCATCACCGTGGTGATCGTGCCGGCGCTGCCACCGTTGCCCGAATTCGACCCGCTGAGCCTGCGCGGTTTGCTGCTGTGCGGTGAGCAGGTGATCGTGGGTGCGTTGTTCGGCTTCTCCCTTCAGTTACTGTTCCAGGCTTTCGTGATCGCCGGGCAGATCGTCGCGGTGCAGATGGGCATGGCCTTCGCTTCCATGGTCGACCCGGCCAACGGCGTCAACGTGGCGGTGGTCAGCCAGTTCATGACCATGCTGGTGAGCGTGCTGTTCCTGCTGATGAACGGCCACCTGGTGGCCTTCGAGATACTGACCGAGAGCTTCACCACCCTGCCGGTGGGCAATGCGTTGGTGGTCGGCCAGTTCTGGGAGATGGCCGGGCGGCTGAGTTGGGTGTTCGGTGCGGGGTTGCTGCTGATCCTGCCGGCGATCGCCTCGCTGCTGGTGGTGAACATCGCCTTCGGCGTGATGACCCGCGCCGCGCCGCAGTTGAACATCTTTTCCATCGGTTTCCCGCTGACCCTGGTGCTGGGCATCGGCATCTTCTGGGTGGGCCTGGCCGATATTCTTTCCCACTACCAGGCATTGGCCAGCGAAGCGCTGCAGTGGCTGCGTGAACTGGCAAGGGCGCGCTGAGCATGGCTGAGAGCGAGAGCGGTCAAGACAAGACAGAAGACCCCACCGACAAGCGCAGGCGCGACGCGCGCGAAAAAGGTGAGATCGCCCGCTCCAAGGAGCTGAACACGGTGGCGGTGACCCTGGCCGGCGCCGGGGCCTTGCTGGCCTTTGGCGGCAACCTGGCCGAGACCTTGATGACGCTGATGCGCCTGAATTTCTCGCTGCCACGCGAGGTGCTGGTCGACGAGCGCTCCATGGGCCTGTTTCTGCTGACGTCCGGCAAGATGGCCATCTGGGCGGTGCAGCCGATCCTGGTGCTGCTGTTCGTGATCGCCTTCGTCTCGCCCATCGCGCTGGGTGGTTTCATCTTTTC
The DNA here is from genome assembly GCF_033095865.1 of Pseudomonas sp. KU43P. Classification (NCBI taxonomy): domain Bacteria; kingdom Pseudomonadati; phylum Pseudomonadota; class Gammaproteobacteria; order Pseudomonadales; family Pseudomonadaceae; genus Pseudomonas; species Pseudomonas sp. KU43P. Next base: position 1,732,958 of record NZ_AP019365.1, read on the forward strand.
CGGGAGCCTGCTGCAGCCCAAGTTCAGTCGCATGAACCCGCTTTCGGGGATCAAGCGCATGTTCTCGCTGAACTCGCTGACCGAGCTGCTCAAGGCGCTGGCCAAATTCTTCATGATCCTGATCGTGGCGCTGGTGGTGCTCAGCAATGATCGCCAGGCGTTGCTGGCCATCGCCAATGAGCCGCTGGAGCAGGCGATCATCCACAGCGTTCAGGTGGTGGGCTGGAGTGCGCTGTGGATGGCGGCTGGCTTGCTGATCATCGCCGCGGCGGATGTGCCGTTCCAGCTCTACCAGACATTCCAGAAGCTGAAGATGACCAAGCAGGAGGTCAAGGACGAGTACAAGGACAGCGAGGGCAAGCCCGAGGTCAAGCAGCGCATCCGCCAGCTGCAGCGTGAGGTGTCGCAGCGGCGCATGATGGCTGCGGTGCCGGAGGCTGATGTGATCATCACCAACCCGACGCACTATGCCGTGGCCTTGAAGTACGACCCGGAGAAGGGTGGGGCGGCGCCCCTGTTGCTGGCCAAGGGTACCGATTTCATTGCCTTGAAGATTCGCGAGATCGGCGTGGAGCACAAGGTGCAGATTCTCGAGTCGCCGGCCTTGGCGCGGGCGATCTACTACTCCACCGAAGTGGAGCAGGAGATCCCGGCGGGGTTGTACCTGGCGGTGGCGCAGGTGCTGGCCTATGTGTTCCAGATTCGTCAGTACCGGGCTGGCAAGGGCAAGCGGCCTGAGCCGTTGAAGGAAGACCTGCCGATTCCGCCGGACCTGCGCCGAGACGGTTGAGGGCTGGGGGTTTGGCGGTAGGGGTGTGTTGGTTTTGAGATCGAGCGCCGCCCGCGCGGCGCTCGATCTCAAAACCACCCTACATTCCAAGCCATGCCCAAAGTTGGAAGGCTTCTTGCAAAGCCACGCCCAAGCGCCCCTTGGGCGTCAAAGTTTTGCATGAAGAGGACTCGCGGTGGATCGCACTCAGTTAATCAGCAACGCCCGGCAAAACCTGGCCGGTCTCGGCCGGGGCAACCTGGGGGTGCCGTTGTTGCTGCTGGTGATGTTGGCAATGATGATGTTGCCGATACCGCCGTTCCTGCTCGACGTCTTCTTCACCTTCAACATCGCCCTGTCGATCGTGGTCCTGCTGGTCTGCGTGTACGCTTTGCGTCCGCTGGATTTCGCCGCGTTCCCCACCATCCTGCTGGTGGCCACGCTGCTGCGCCTGGCCCTGAACGTCGCCTCCACGCGGGTGGTCATGCTTCACGGCCAGGAAGGCCACGGCGCTGCGGGCAAGGTGATCCAGGCCTTCGGTGAGGTGGTGATCGGCGGCAACTACGTGGTCGGTGCGGTGGTGTTCGCCATCCTCATGATCATCAACTTCGTGGTGGTGACCAAAGGTGCCGGGCGTATCTCCGAAGTAAGCGCGCGCTTCACCCTCGACGCCATGCCCGGCAAGCAGATGGCCATCGATGCCGACCTCAACGCCGGCCTCATCGATCAGGCCCAGGCCAAGTTGCGCCGCGCCGAGGTGGCCCAGGAAGCCGAGTTCTACGGCTCCATGGACGGTGCCAGCAAGTTCGTCCGAGGCGACGCCATTGCCGGCCTGCTGATCCTGTTCATCAACCTGATCGGCGGCATGCTCATCGGCATGCTACAGCACGGCATGAGCTTCGGCGATGCCGGCCGGGTGTACGCCCTGCTGACCATCGGTGACGGTTTGGTGGCGCAATTGCCATCTCTGCTGCTGTCCACCGCCGCCGCGATCATGGTCACCCGTGCCTCGGGCTCCGAGGACATGGGCAAGCTGATCAACCGGCAGATGTTCGATTCGCCAAAAGCCCTGGCGGTGTCGGCGGGGCTGATGATCGTCATGGGCCTGGTGCCAGGCATGCCGCACGTCGCCTTCCTCAGCCTCGGCCTGTTGGCCGGTGGCGGCGCTTACCTGGTGTGGAAAAAGCAGCAGAAGGCCAAGGTGCAGGCGCAGCAGGAAGCGCAGCGCCAGCAGGACCTGCTGCCCTCGCCGCAGCGTGCGATGGAAACCAAGGAGCTGGGCTGGGACGATGTCACGCCCATCGACATGATCGGCCTGGAGGTTGGCTACCGGCTGATCCCACTGGTCGACCGTAACCAGGGTGGCCAGCTGCTGGCGCGGATCAAGGGGGTGCGCAAGAAGCTCTCCCAGGACCTGGGCTTCCTCATGCCCACCGTGCACATTCGCGACAACCTCGACCTGCAGCCCAGCGCCTACCGCCTGACGCTGATGGGGGTGATTCTGGCCGAAGCGGAGATTTATCCGGACCGTGAGCTGGCGATCAACCCGGGGCAGGTGTTCGGCACCCTCAACGGCATTGCCGCGCGCGACCCGGCGTTCGGCCTGGAGGCGGTGTGGATCGATATCGGCCAGCGCGCTCAGGCGCAGTCGCTGGGCTACACCGTGGTCGACGCCAGTACCGTGGTGGCCACCCACCTCAACCAGATCCTGCAGAAGCACTGCCACGAACTGATCGGTCACGAGGAAGTGCAGCAACTGCTGCAGGTATTGTCCAAGGCTTCGCCTAAACTTGCCGAGGAATTGGTGCCCGGTGTCATTTCCTTGTCGGGCCTGCTCAAGGTCCTGCAAGCGTTGCTCGCCGAACAAGTGCCAGTACGCGACATTCGCAGTATTGCCGAGGCCATCGCCAACAATGCCGGCAAGAGTCAAGATACCGCCGCGCTGGTCGCGGCAGTGCGCGTCGGATTGTGTCGTGCCATCGTGCAAAGCATTGTCGGCGTTGAGTCCGAGCTGCCTGTGATCACCCTTGAGCCAAGGTTGGAACAGATTTTGCTCAATAGTCTGCAAAGGGCCGGGCAAGGTCAGGAAGACGGTGTTCTTCTGGAGCCGAGCATGGCCGAAAAGCTGCAGCGTTCGTTGATCGAGGCGGCCCAGCGTCAGGAGATGCAGGGCCAGCCGGCCATCCTTCTGGTTGCCGGCCCGATTCGAGCCATGCTGTCGCGCTTCGGTCGCCTGGCTGTACCGAATTTGCATGTTCTGGCGTATCAGGAAATACCGGATAACAAGCAAGTCACCATCGTTGCCACCGTGGGCCCCAACGGCTGAGGTAGTGGGTTATGCAAGTTAAGCGTTTTTTCGCCGCCGATATGCGTCAGGCCATGAAGCTGGTCCGTGATGAGCTGGGCTCCGATGCCGCCATCATCGGCAACCGCCGCATCGCCGGCGGTGTCGAGCTGACGGCCGCGCTGGACTACAAGCTGTCCGCGCTGGCCCCGCGCGTGCCCAACGCCGAGCTGGAAGAAGAGCTGCGCAAGACCCAGACGCGCATCGCCACTGCCCAGGCCGAGCTGGACAACCGTGAAGACGCCAGCGAAGGCAATCGCCAATTGTTCGCCGGGCAGTCGCTGACTGCTTCCGAACCGTTGATCGAACCGCATGTGGATGTGCCGGTGGCGCCTGCCGCGCCAGCACCTGCGGCGGTCGATCAGCGCGTGTTCGATGCCATGCGCTCCGAGCTCTCGGGTCTGCGCGAGCTGCTGGAAGTGCAGCTCGGCTCGCTGGCCTGGAACCAGTTGCAGGGCGCCAAGCCTGCACAAGCCAACCTGTGGCGTCGCCTGCAGCGCATCGGCCTGTCCGGCCCGATCGCCCGCGAGCTGCTCGACCTCACTGCCGAGATCGAAGAGCCGCGCCAGGCCTGGCGCATGCTCCTGGCGCACCTGGCGCGGATGATCGAAGTGCCCGAGGTCGAGCCGATCGAAGAGGGCGGGGTGATCGCGGTGGTCGGCCCGGCCGGCATGGGCAAGACCACCACGCTGGCCAAGCTGGCTGCCCGCTACGTGCTCAAGTACGGCCCGCAGAACCTGGCCCTGGTGAGCATGGACAGCTTCCGTATCGGCGCCCAGGAGCAGCTCAAGACATTGGGCCGCATCCTCAACGTGCCGGTGACCTACGTCGACCCGGGCCAGTCGCTGGCCCAGGCACTGGAGCCGCTGCTGCGCAAGCGCGTGGTGCTGATCGATACCGCTGGCCTGCAGGCCAGCGACCCGGCCCTGCGCATGCAGCTGGAAACCCTGGCTGGACGCGGCATCGCCGCGAAGAATTACCTGGTGCTGGCCACCACCAGCCAGAAACAGGTGCTCACCGCTGCCTACCACAGCTACAAGCGCTGCGGCCTGGCCGGTTGTATCCTGACCAAACTCGATGAAACGGCGAGCCTCGGCGATGTGCTGAGCCTGGCCATCAGTCATGAACTGCCCGTGGCCTACCTGACGGATGGCCCGCGCATTCCTGACGACCTGCACCTGCCGCGCCCGCACCAGTTGGTGACCCGCGCCGTCAACGTGCAGTTGCAGGACGAGCCCAGCGAAGAGGCCATGGCCGACATGTTCGCTGATCTCTATCACAACCCGCGTCGAGCAGGTTGATGATGAAGCGTGTGCAAAATACCTACACCAAGGGGGCCGCAGTAATGCCCCTAGTGTGGCTTGGGTCCAAGCGAGACAAGGTAAACAACGAACATGGGTAGCATGCATCCCGTACAGGTGATCGCCGTCACCGGTGGTAAAGGTGGCGTCGGCAAAACTAACGTTTCAGTGAACCTGTCCCTGGCGCTGGCCGAACTCGGCCGCCGGGTCATGCTGCTGGACGCCGACCTGGGCCTGGCCAATGTCGACGTGTTGCTGGGCCTGACCCCTAAACGCACCTTGGCCGATGTGATCGAAGGGCGCTGCGAATTGCGCGATGTGCTGCTGCAAGGGCCGGGCGGTGTACGCATCGTGCCGGCGGCCTCGGGCACCCAGAGCATGGTGCACTTGGCCCCGGCTCAGCACGCCGGCCTGATTCAGGCGTTCAGCGAGATCGGTGACAACCTCGACGTGCTGGTGATCGACACCGCTGCGGGCATTGGTGACTCGGTAGTCAGCTTCGTCCGTGCGGCCCAGGAAGTGTTGCTGGTGGTGTGCGACGAACCGACTTCCATCACCGACGCCTACGCGTTGATCAAGTTGCTCAACCGCGACTACGGGATGAACCGTTTCCGCGTGCTGGCCAACATGGCGCAGAGTCCGCAGGAAGGGCGCAACCTGTTCGCCAAGCTGACCAAGGTCACCGACCGTTTCCTCGACGTGGCCCTGCAGTACGTGGGCGCCGTGCCTTACGACGAGTGCGTGCGCAAGGCGGTGCAGAAGCAGCGGGCCGTGTATGAAGCCTTCCCGCGCTCCAAGTGTGCGCTGGCCTTCAAGGCCATCGCCCAGAAAGTCGACAGCTGGCCGCTGCCGGCCAACCCGCGCGGGCACCTGGAGTTCTTCGTCGAGCGCCTGGTGCAACCCACCAGCGCAGGGCCGGTGCTATGAACGCGAGCGGTTTCAAGATGTACAGCAAGGCATCCAAGGACGCCCAGTACGAATTGATCGAACGCTACGCCCCGTTGGTCAAGCGCATCGCCTACCACCTGCTGGCGCGCCTGCCAGCCAACGTGCAGGTCGAAGACCTGATCCAGGCCGGCATGATCGGCCTGCTGGAAGTCGCCAACAAGTACGACGCCAGCAAGGGCGCGAGCTTCGAAACCTATGCCGGCATCCGCATCCGTGGCGCGATGCTCGACGAGGTGCGCAAGGGCGATTGGGCACCGCGTTCGGTGCACCGCAACACCCGCATGGTCAGCGACGCGATGCGCGCCGTTGAAGCCAGAACCGGCCGCGACGCTAAAGATCATGAAGTTGCTGCCGAACTCCAATTGAGTCTCGATGATTACTACGGGATCTTGAACGATACCTTGGGTAGCCGCCTGTTCAGTTTCGACGACCTGTTGCAGGACGGCGAGCACGAAGGGCTGCACGAGGACGGTGCCAGTGGCCAGGTCGAGCCATCGCGGGACTTGGAAGACGAGCGCTTCCAGGCGGCCTTGACCGATGCCATTGCCAACCTGCCGGAGCGTGAGCGGCTGGTGCTGGCGCTGTACTACGACGAAGAGCTGAACCTCAAGGAGATCGGTGAGGTGCTGGGGGTCAGCGAGTCGCGTGTCAGCCAGCTGCACAGCCAGTGCGCCGCGCGCCTGCGCAGCCGTTTGGGGGAATGGCGGGCGCGTTGAGCCCGAGGTCGTTGCAGTCGTTTTCCACGTGCGTTTTCCATGTTGCACCGATTTGATTGAATGCGTGCTCGCAGCCGAGCGCGTTTGAGACTGCTTGGAGGTCTACTTGAACAAAGACATGAAAATCCTCATCGTTGACGACTTTTCGACGATGCGGCGGATCATCAAGAATCTGTTGCGTGATCTGGGCTTCACCAACACCGACGAGGCCGACGACGGCACCACGGCGCTGCCGATGCTCGAAAGCGGCCATTACGACTTCCTGGTGACCGACTGGAACATGCCCGGCATGTCCGGTATCGACCTGCTGCGCAAGGTGCGCGCCCATGACCGCCTCAAGGGCATGCCGGTGCTGATGGTGACCGCCGAAGCCAAGCGCGACCAGATCATCGAAGCGGCCCAGGCCGGCGTCAATGGTTACGTGGTCAAGCCGTTCACCGCCCAGGTGCTCAAAGAAAAGATCGAGAAGATCTTCGAACGCGTCAACGGCTGAGTCACGTCAGGGGGCGCCATGGAATCAACACAAACGTCTTTGGGGGAGTTCGAATCGACCCTGAAGAAGCATGCCCAGGAGCTGGTCGAAAGCCTGGAACGGGGGCGTTTCGGCGAGGCGGTGCAGCTGATCCATCAGCTCAACCAGACCCGCGACCGTGGCCTGTACCAGGAAGTCGGCAAGCTCACCCGTGAGCTGCACAGCGCGATCGTCAGCTTCCAGATCGACCCGGCCATGCCGCAGGCCGAGGAAGTCTCGCAGATCACCGACGCCACCGAGCGCCTGTCCTACGTGGTCAAACTCACCGAAGGTGCCGCCAACCGCACCATGGACTTGGTGGAGGAGAGCACACCCGTGCTCAACGACCTGGCGGCCGAAGCGCAGAACCTTAGCGTCGACTGGCAGCGCTTCATGCGCCGCGAAGTCGCCGCGCCGGAATTCCGCGAGCTGGTCAAGCGCGTCGACAGTTTCCTGACGCACAGCGCCGAGGGTAACCGCAAGGTCTCCGGCCACCTCAACGACATTCTCCTGGCCCAGGACTACCAAGACCTGACTGGCCAGGTGATCAAGCGCGTCACTGCGCTGGTGACCGAAGTCGAAAGCAATCTGCTCAAGCTCGTGCTGATGGCCAGTCAGGTCGACCGCTTTGCCGGCATCGAACATGACCACCAGCAGCTGCGCGCTGAAAAAGATCAAGAAAAACATCCGACTCGGGGTGAAGGTCCGCAGATTCATGCCGATAAGCGTGAAGACGTCGTGTCCGGTCAGGACGATGTCGATGATCTGCTGTCCAGCCTGGGTTTTTAAGGAGCACGTTTAATGAGCTTCGGCGCCGATGAAGAAATCCTTCAGGATTTCCTGGTAGAAGCCGGCGAAATTCTTGAGCAACTGTCCGAGCAACTGGTCGAGCTGGAAAGCCGGCCCGACGATGCCGACCTGCTCAATGCGATCTTTCGCGGTTTCCACACTGTAAAAGGGGGCGCCGGCTTCCTTCAGCTCAACGAGCTGGTGGAGTGCTGCCATATCGCCGAGAACGTGTTCGACATCCTGCGCAAAGGTGAGCGCCGGGTCGACGCGGAATTGATGGATGTGGTGCTCGAAGCGCTGGACACGGTCAACAGCATGTTCGGCCAGGTGCGCGAGCGCAGCGAAGTGACCGCGGCCACGCCTGAACTGCTGGCGGCCCTGGCGCGCCTGGCCGAGCCTGCCGGCGCCGACCAGCCAGCGCCTGCGCCTGCGCCGGTGGTGCAAGCGCCTGCCGCCGAGGCCGACATCACCGACACCGAGTTCGAGCAACTGCTCGATTCGCTGGATGCGGTGAAGGCCCAGGCAGAGGCCGCCGCCGAACAGCTCGAGGGCGAGACCCTCAGTGGTTCGGCAGACGAAATCACCGACGCCGAATTCGAATCGTTGCTCGATCAGTTGCATGGCAAGGGCCAGTTTTCGCCCGAAGTCGCCGCGGCCGAACCGGTGGCCGATGCCGCCAGCGTGCCGGTGAGCGACGAGATCACCGACGAGGAGTTCGAGTCCCTGCTCGACCAGTTGCATGGCAAGGGCACCTTCCAGGCCGACGCGCTGCCTGCTGCTGCAGCGGTGGCCAGCAGTGCACCTGCCGCCAGCAGCGAGGAGATCAGCGAGCACGAATTCGAAGCGCTGCTCGACCAGCTGCATGGCAAGGGTAAGTTCTCCGGTGACAGCGTCACCGCCGAGGCCCCCGCTGCGGTTGCAGCGCCCGTTGCGGCCAAGGCTGAACCGCAGCCGGTGGCCAAGCCGGCCCCGGCCGCAGCGCCTGCCGCCGCCAAGCCTGCCGCACCTGCCCGCGCACCTGCACCTGCTGCCGACAAGCATGCGGTCAGCGAAGCGGAAACCACCGTGCGCGTCGACACCGCGCGCCTGGACGAGATCATGAACATGGTCGGCGAACTGGTGCTGGTGCGTAACCGCCTGGTGCGCCTGGGCCTGAACAGCGGCGACGAGGCCATGTCCAAGGCCGTGTCCAACCTCGACGTGGTCACCGCCGATTTGCAGACCGCGGTGATGAAAACCCGCATGCAGCCGATCAAGAAGGTGTTCGGCCGCTTCCCGCGCCTGGTTCGCGACCTGGCCCGCCAGCTCAAGAAGGAAATCAACCTGGAGCTGGTCGGCGAAGAGACCGACCTCGACAAGAACCTGGTCGAAGCCTTGGCCGACCCGTTGGTGCACTTGGTGCGCAACGCCGTCGACCATGGCGTGGAAATGCCCGACGAGCGTGAAGCCGCCGGCAAGGCCCGCACCGGCCGCGTGGTGCTTTCGGCCGAGCAGGAAGGCGACCACATCCTGCTGTCGATCTCCGACGACGGCAAGGGCATGGACCCCAGCGTCCTGCGCGCCAAGGCCGTGGAAAAGGGCCTGATGGACAAGGACGCCGCCGAACGCCTGAGCGAATCGGACTGCTACAACCTGATCTTCGCCCCGGGCTTCTCGACCAAGACCGAGATCTCCGACGTGTCCGGCCGTGGTGTCGGCATGGACGTGGTGAAGACCAAGATTTCCCAGCTCAACGGCTCGATCAACATCTTCTCGGCCAAAGGCCAGGGTTCGAAGATCGTCATCAAGGTGCCGCTGACCCTGGCGATCATGCCGACCCTGATGGTGATGCTGGGCAACCAGGCGTTCGCCTTCCCGCTGGTCAACGTCAACGAGATCTTCCACCTCGACCTGTCGCGCACCAACGTGGTCGACGGCCAGGAAGTGGTGATCGTGCGCGACAAGGCGCTGCCGCTGTTCTACCTCAAGCGCTGGCTGGTCCAGGGCCAGGTGCACGAAGAGCAGCACGAGGGCCACGTGGTGATCCTGTCGGTCGGCACCCAGCGCATCGGCTTTGTCGTCGATCAACTGGTCGGCCAGGAAGAAGTGGTAATCAAGCCGTTGGGCAAGATGCTGCAGGGCACCCCGGGCATGTCGGGGGCCACCATCACCGGTGACGGCCGCATCGCGCTGATCCTCGACGTGCCGAGCATGCTCAAGCGTTACGCGGCACGGCGTATTTGATTTCGGCGGCGCACCCTGGCGGGTTGCGCCGCCTAATGGAGTGTTTATGGCAGTCAAGGTCCTGGTGGTGGATGATTCCGGTTTCTTCCGCCGCCGCGTCTCGGAAATCCTCTCGGCGGACCCGACGATCCAGGTCGTGGGTACCGCGACCAACGGCAGGGAAGCGATCGACCAGGCGCTGGCGCTCAAGCCCGATGTCATCACCATGGACTACGAAATGCCCATGATGGACGGCATCACCGCGGTGCGGCATATCATGCAGCGCTGCCCGACGCCGGTGTTGATGTTCTCCTCGCTGACCCATGAAGGCGCCCGGGTCACTCTCGATGCGCTGGATGCCGGCGCGGTGGACTACCTGCCGAAGAACTTCGAGGACATCTCGCGTAACCCGGACAAGGTCAAGCAGATGCTGTGCGAAAAGGTGCACACCATTTCCCGCAGCAACCGCCGTTTTGGCGGTTACGCCAGCCAGCCTGCCGCCCCTGCACCGGCACCGGCCATCTCCGCGCACCATGCTCCAGCCAGCAGCCTGGCCAGCCCGGCTCCGGCACGCACCGCTGCGCCTGCACGCCCTGCACCGGCCCCTGCTGCCCATTCGCCTGCGCCCAAGCGCAAGCCCTACAAGCTGGTGGCGATCGGTACTTCCACCGGCGGCCCGGTGGCGCTGCAGCGGGTGCTGACCCAGCTGCCGGCCAGTTTCCCGGCGCCGATCGTGCTGATCCAGCACATGCCCGCAGCGTTCACCAAGGCCTTTGCCGAGCGCCTCGACAAGCTGTGCAAGATCAGCGTCAAGGAAGCCGAGGACGGCGACGTGCTGCGACCAGGCCTGGCGCTGCTGGCCCCCGGTGGCAAGCAGATGATGATCGACGGCCGTGGCACGGTGAAGATCCTGCCCGGTGACGAACGTCTCAACTACAAACCCTGCGTGGACATTACCTTCGGTTCGGCGGCCAAGTCGTATGGCGACAAGGTGCTGTCGGTGGTGCTCACCGGCATGGGCGCCGATGGCCGCGAAGGCGCGCGGCTGCTCAAGCAGGGCGGCAGTACGGTGTGGGCCCAGGATGAGGCAAGCTGCGTGATCTATGGCATGCCCATGGCCATCGTCAAGGCCAACCTGGCCGACGCGGTGTACAGCCTGGACGAGATCGGCAAGCACCTGGTAGAGGCCTGCGTCTGATGGATGTCCTTAGCCTGATTGGCCTGATCCTGGCCTTCGTCGCCATCGTCGGCGGCAACTTCCTCGAAGGTGGCCATGTCGGTGCGCTGATCAATGGCCCGGCGGCGCTGATCGTGCTCGGCGGCACCCTGGCGGCGGCCTTGCTGCAGTCGCCGCTGCCGTCGTTCAAGCGTGCCCTGCAGATTCTGCGCTGGATCATCTTCCCGCCGCGGGTGGACCTGGCCGGTGGTATCGATCGGGTGGTGAACTGGAGCCTGACGGCGCGCAAGGAAGGCCTGTTGGGCCTGGAGGGCGTGGCCGATGCCGAGCCAGACCCGTATGCGCGCAAGGGCCTGCAACTGCTGGTCGATGGCGCCGAGCCGGAGTCGATCCGCAGCATTTTGGAAGTCGACTTCCTGACCCAGGAAGGCCGCGACATCCACGCCGCCAAGGTGTTCGAGAGCATGGGCGGCTATGCGCCGACCATCGGCATCATCGGTGCGGTGATGGGCCTGATCCATGTGATGGGCAACCTGGCCGACCCCTCGCAGTTGGGCAACGGCATTGCCGTGGCCTTCGTCGCGACCATCTACGGCGTGGCCAGTGCCAACCTGATCCTGCTGCCGATCGCCAACAAGCTCAAGGCCATCGTGCTGCGCCAGTCGCGCTACCGCGAAATGCTTCTCGAGGGCCTGCTGTCGATCGCCGAAGGCGAGAACCCGCGCTCGATCGAGCTGAAGCTGCAAGGCTTCATGGAGTAGCCCATGCGTCGCCGTCGTCACACCGAAGAACATGAGAATCACGAGCGTTGGCTGGTGTCCTATGCCGACTTCATCACCTTGCTGTTCGCGTTCTTCGTGGTCATGTACTCGATTTCTTCGATCAACGAGGGCAAGTACAAGGTCATCTCGCAAGCGCTGCTGGGGGTGTTCAACGACCCCGAGCGAAGCATGAAGCCGATCCCCATCGGCGACGAGCAGCCGCTGAGCGTCAAGCCGGCCGAGCCGCTGATCAAGGACAGCGAACAAACCGACGCGGGCCTGGCACAGACCAATGTCGACCCACTCAAGACCATCAGCGACGACGTGCGTGATGCCTTCGGCGACTTGATCAAGTCGGACCAGATGACCGTGCGTGGCAACGAGCTTTGGGTCGAGATCGAGCTCAACTCCTCGCTGCTGTTCGGCAGCGGCGACGCCATGCCCAGCGACAAGGCGTTCGACATCATCGAGAAGGTGGCGAACATCCTCAAACCGTTCGCCAACCCGGTGCATGTGGAGGGCTTCACCGACAACCTGCCGATCCGCACCGCGCAGTACCCGACCAACTGGGAGCTGTCGTCGGCGCGGGCGGCGAGCATCGTCCGCTTGCTGGCGATGAACGGGGTGAACCCTGGGCGCATGGCGTCGGTGGGATATGGCGAATACCAACCGGTGGCCAGCAACGACACCGCCGATGGCCGTGCGCGCAACCGCCGAGTGGTGCTGGTGATTTCGCGCAACCTTGAAGTACGCCGCAGCCTGACCGGCACCGGCAGCGCCAATGCCACCCCGGACGCTGCACTGCGACGGGCTGGCACACAAAGTGCACCGGCAACGCCAGCAACCAAGGCGGGGCAATAACTCGTCAATTCTCTGTCACCGCATGTTCTGTGGGAGCCGGCTTGCCGGCGATGCAGCCCACGCGGTGTGTGGCACCGGCTCCGCCGGTGATCGCCGGCAAGCCGGCTCCCACAGAGGTTCAGCGGCACTAATGAGTCAAGAGTTGTCCTATGAGAGTCTGGGCAGTAGCCAACCAAAAAGGTGGAGTCGGCAAGACCACCACCACCATCGCCCTGGCCGGCTTGCTGGCCGAGGCGGGCAAGCGCGTGGTCGTCGTCGACCTCGACCCGCATGGCTCGATGACCAGCTATTTCGGGCATAACCCCGACGCCCTGGAGCACAGCTGCTACGACCTGTTCCTGCACAAGGGGCAGGTCCCTGATGGCCTGCCCGGGCAACTGCTGCTGCCCACCAGCGATGAGCGTATTTCGCTGCTGCCGTCGAGCACCGCGCTGGCGGTGCTGGAACGCCAGTCGCCGGGGCAGAGTGGCCTGGGCCTGGTGATCGCCAAGAGTCTGGCGCAGCTGTGGCAGGATTTCGACTTCGCCCTGATCGACAGCCCACCCTTGCTGGGCGTGCTGATGGTCAATGCCCTGGCGGCCAGCCAGCAACTGGTGATCCCGGTGCAGACCGAATTCCTGGCGGTGAAGGGCCTGGAGCGGATGATCGGCACCCTGGCCATGGTCAACCGCTCGCGTAAGCAGGCGTTGCCCTATCAGATCGTGCCGACCTTGTTCGACCGCCGTACCCAGGCCTCGCTGGGTACCCTCAAGGTGTTGCGCGATACCTATGAACAGCAGGTCTGGCAGGGTTACATTCCGGTCGACACGCGCCTGCGCGACGCCAGCCGCAACGGCGTCACGCCGTCGCAGTTCGACGGCAAGAGCCGCGGCGTGATTGCCTACCGGGCGCTGCTCAAGCACTTGCTCACCTACAAGACTGCAGTGCAGGTGGCGTCATGACGTTGAAGACCGGCAGCCGGCCGCAGATGGCCTTGCAGTCTTACCTGGACGGCCTGCTGCAAGAGGCCACCGAGTGCGCAGACCTGCTCGACTTGCCGCCAGCGCGTGACGAGTTCGCTGACGCCGTGCGTGAGGAGCAGGCCCGCGATGCGCGCCAGCCGGCGCCGGTCGTCAGCCTCGCGGCCAAGCCTTTCGCTGAGCCGCAGCTCAAGATCTTGCCGACCGTGCTCCCCGTTGAAGAGCCGGTCGTGGTGGTGGTCGAGGCTGAGGTGGTGGCCGAGGCCAGCGTCCCGGTACTGACCGAGGTGCAGGCGCCCGAGCCGGTAGCGCCGCTGGTCGAAGTGCACCTGCCGGCCGCCGAATCGCCGCCGCCACGTGCCACGGCCGACGGCCGCCCGGCCTGGGCCGCCGAGCCATTCGAATGCCTGCTGTTCGACGTCGCCGGGCTGACCCTGGCGGTGCCGCTGGTGTGCCTGGGCTCGATCTACAGCCTGGAGGGGCAGGAGCTGACGCCGTTGTTCGGTCAGCCAGACTGGTTCCTCGGCATCCTCACCTGCCAGGCGGGCAACCTCAAGGTGCTGGACACCGCGCGCTGGGTGATGCCCGACCGCTACCGCGACGACTTCCGCCAAGGCCTGAACTACGTGATTTCGGTGCAGGGCTACGAATGGGGGTTGGCGGTGCATCAGGTCAGCCGCTCGCTGCGCCTGGACCCGTCGGAAATCAAATGGCGCAGCCAGCGGGGCCAACGCCCGTGGCTGGCCGGCACGGTCATCGAACACATGTGTGCACTGCTCGACGTTGCCGAACTGGCCGAATTGATCGCCAGCGGCGCGGTCAAGCAGCTGCACGGCAAACACAAATAACTGCGAACACACCGCCATTGGCGGCATTTGAGGGCTAGGGGAATGAAAAAGTCGTCTGCACAAGGTTCCGAAGATCCGATCCTGCAGTGGGTAACCTTCCGTCTGGACAACGAGTCCTACGGCATCAACGTCATGCAGGTGCAGGAAGTGCTGCGCTACACCGAGATCGCCCCGGTGCCGGGCGCGCCAAGCTACGTGCTGGGCATCATCAACCTGCGCGGCAACGTGGTGACGGTGATCGACACTCGTCAGCGCTTCGGCCTGATGCCATCGGATGTGACCGACAACACCCGTATCGTCATCATCGAGGCGGACAAGCAGGTGGTCGGCATCCTGGTCGACAGCGTGGCCGAGGTGGTCTATCTGCGCCAGTCGGAGATCGAAACCGCACCGAACGTCGGCAACGAAGAATCGGCCAAGTTCATCCAGGGCGTGTGCAACAAGAACGGTGAGCTGCTGATCCTGGTCGAGTTGGACAAGATGATGACCGAGGAAGAGTGGTCCGAGCTGGAGAACATCTGAGTTGATCTTCGAGGTTGCTGTCATCTTCCTGGCGCTGCTTTGGGCGCTGAGCCTGTGGTTCTTCCTCAACTACAGCAAGCGCCAGCGCGAACTGGCCGCCCAGCAGGCGGTCGGTGATGCGCTGCGTGACCAGCGCATCAAGGACCTGGCGAAGAGCCTGGAGGACTATCAAAACGGCACCGTGCGCATGGGTGATGCCATTCATGAGTTGCGGGCGACGGTGTCGACCCTGCCGGACCGGCTGGAACGCCTGGAACAGCGCGACCCGAGCAATGTCACTTTCACCCAGGCCGCCAGGCTGGTGGGGATGGGCGCCAGCGTGGCAGAGCTGACCGAGACCTGTGGGCTGACCCAGGCCGAGGCGGAGCTGATGAGCAAGTTGCACCGCAGCGAGTGACAGCAGTGCCGGGCCGCTTGGCGGCCCGGGCTGTGCTTCAGGTGGTGGTCCAGGAGTGGTTGCCGCCAGTTCTGGCGATGCGGTTCAACGGCAGGTGCGCGCGCCAGGACTGGCTGAAAGCCTGCCTGGGAATGAACAGATCGCCGTTGAGCAGTTGCATCGCATACAGGTTGAATATCTGCCGCAATGTACCCAACCCCGGCAGTTGCCGCTCCACGACATCGGTGAGCAAGCGTGGTCCGGTCATCCGGTTCAGGCGCGCGGCATACAGATAGAACCCGCGCGAATCGCTGGCAATGTCTGGCCGGCTATCATAGAAATCAGGCTCTGCCAGATAGCGGGTGTGCATTTCATCCGAGATCGCTCGCAGCGTAGGGTTGCCGGGGTGGCTGCCGATCAGGCTGGTGTTGTATTCCCAGTTCATCGTCAGCTTCTGGTTGCTCATGGGCGGTGGCAGCAACAGGCCCTCCGGTGTGGTGGCCAGTGTCAGGTTGTCGATGGCCGCCATGTCCTGAGGTGCGGGTTGCTGCGGATCACGCAGCGGGTCTTCGTGAGCGCCCAGGAGCGTATCGTCGATGTCCATGTACAGCCCGCCTTCGTGGTCCAGCAGCGGGTAGCGCAGCACATCCGAGGCTGACGAGAAGTTGCTGGCAACGCCACCGTTACCGTCGATTGCATGCTGGTATTGCGTGAAGTACGGGCTTTCCCTGAACGATGCATAGAACGCATGCTCCTCAAGTGTGAGCACTTCCACGCCTGGCGCCTGTTCGGCCAGTAATCGGGTGTTCTCGGCGAACGCCTCGGGCGACGTATTGGACAGGAACAGCCGGTAGCGGTATTCGCTACCGGCCAGCCTTCGTGCGTTTGCTGCCAAGTTATCGAGCAACTTGGCGTCGATCACCTTGTTGCCCACCCAGATCGAGGAAATGCGCTTGGGGATCGCTTGCAGCCGCTCGGTTTCCAGTGTGGGCAGCTCGACCGGCAGAGGCAGATCGACCCCTAGCGAGCGCAGGGTTCTCATGCGCATAGGGTCCGTGACCGGGCGCGCCATGGCATCGATAGGCGTGAGGTCCATGTTGCCGTCCTTGGCAATGTAGAAGGTTGGCATCACAGCGTTGGCGTCAATGTCGGCGATGAATGCGTCATGCTCCATGTCATACATCACATTGAAGCCATACCCGCCACTGGAGGCTTGAAGTTCGTCCAGTTCACCGTTGTACAGCGGTTGACGTATCACCGACTCGGCCACGGCAGGATCGCCACCGGGTAAAGGCGCGATGGCGTCGTTGATGACGAAGTAGTCCGCGACATCCAGTTCGGGGAGGTGTGGCGGTGAAACCGGGCTCAGCGGGTATCCCCAGCGTTCGTTGACCCAGGTGGGAAACACGAAGCCGTCGCGCTTGATACTGAAAAGCTCGGTCGCCTTCAGGCCTGCTTGCGCTGCCAGCGGCAAGGCATTGAGCAGGCCGAATTCGATGTTGCCGACAGCGTCAGCTTTGGCATCCAGCGACTTACCATTGACGGCCTGATCGACGCCGAGCCCGAACTGGGCGAGGCCGCCAAGCGCGAACAGCGGCGCCAACTCCGGCACCACCAGCGCCAGGGGTGCCAGGATAGTGAGGGTGGTGCTCACGTAGCCGCGCCATTTGGCCTTGGTCACGTCACTGTTGCGGGTGATGATGAAGTCGGCATCATCCAGGCTGCGCTGGCGCTGGTATTGGCAGAGGGCCTGGAAAATGTCGCCATCGATGCTCGGGCTGTACGTGTTGGCGCGGTAGTTCACGTAATCGTGCGGGGACCATCGACCATCGGTGGTGAAGCCGGGTCGGTTGGGCGAAAGATGAGGGATGTCCGGATAGGTCGCCAAGCCTTCAAGCGCTGTGTCCAGGCCGCTGAAATCCAGACCGTCCGGGGTGTCGGCGAGGCGAAAATGGCTGCGCAGGGCCTGGCGGGTGTCCTTGTTTCGACATTGCGCTGCAATCCAGTCCTTCATGGCCTCCATGCTTTCAAACGTATGCATGGGCGACGCATTGCCCGGTATGTACAACAACACACCCGGTGTGGCCCTGTCGGCGATGCACAACACATCGGTGGCGACATAGCCGTAGATGTTCAACGGGCGGATCTTCAGGCCATCCGAGCGCTTCGACAGCCCTGCGGCCTGCCAGGCCAGCGCGCGCCCTTGCTCGCTGAGCGAACCCTGGCTCACCTGCTTGTTGCAGGCTGCGATGAAATTGATCTTGGCTGCCAGGCAGTGGTCTTGGGTGTGCTCATTCCAGTAGCTGTCCAGCATGGTTTTGAAGCGGGTGTGGAAGTCGAGCTCCCAGATGAAACGCTGCAAGGCCTCGGCAGGTATCTGAAGATGGGTGCTGGCGTCGTAGCGAGGAGGATTGGTCTTGCGGAACAGGCCGTTGAATACCGAATAGTCGGCGCCACTGTGCAGGGCGCCAGGTGGCGGCAGGGCTTCGACGATGTGCAGGGGCCCTTGCGGAAAATAGCCCGCCCAGGGTGCGCCGATCAATCCACCGATCAGGTTGTTGCTCGACTCGCCCTGCCAGTCCGTGAGCACGGCCTCGATCAGTGACAGGCGGTTGACGACCACGGCCTTCTGGCCACGGTAGTGCAGGGTCACGACGTCAGTGTTCGCAGGGTCGAGTTCCAGCCCTTGCTGGGTGTTCGCCCACTCGCCGATCTGGCGACCGGCTTCGAGGTCGGGCCTGGGGAGATGGGCCAGCAGGTTGCGAACGAATTGCACGCCAGTGGCGTTCACATAGGAGGTTGGCATGGGGTCACCTGGTCTTGGAAGGAGTGCAAGGGTTTACCAATGCGGTGATGGCCCAGCGGTACATACTGCAGCCACCACTGTGAATGCCCTTACAGGTGAAGCCAGCTATGGGCCTGGCCAATCCGAGCCACTCGGTCAAGCGGCGCGTAGGCATGTATCCGCTGCATGAACTCACTCAGGTCCACGGTCTGGCGGATGTCATGGATGGGGGAGGCCAGCAGGTTGCAGATCTCGCGCAGTTGTGAAAGCCAAGGAAGGTGCTGGTCGATGACCTCGTTGAGCATGCCCGGGCCGGTCAGCTGGCTCAGGCGCCGGGTGTAGGTGGAAAAGGCGGTCGGCGCGTTCGTCGGGTCAGGGCGGTGCTGGTAGAAGTCCGCGGCAAGGTCGAAACGGCGGCGCATCTCGTAGGAGATAGTGTCCAGAGTCGGGTTGCCTGCGTGGCTGCCAATCATGCTGGTGTTGTACTTGATGTACATGCCCAACTGGTCGTTGGAAACCGGCGGGGCCAGCAACAGGCCGTCTTGGGTGGTGCTAAGTTCGGTGTCCAGCAGCGGCACATGGGATTGTTGGTTATGCACGGTCACCAGCAACCGGTCATCGGCATCCAGATACAGCCCGCCGAAGTGGTGCAGCACGCGGTAGCGCAGGATGTCGCTGGCTGAGCTGAAGTTGGTAGCGGTGCCACCGTTGCCCTCGATCGCCGACTGGTACTGGTGATAGAAGGGCGACTTGAGGAAGGTTTGGTAGAAGGACTGATCCTCCAGAGGCAACACCTCGAGGGCTGGGGCCTTGTCCGTCAGTTGCGCGAAATTGGCCTCGTAGGCCCCACGGTTCATGCGCGACAGCAAGAGCTGGAAACGGTAGCCGCTGTCCTTGGCTGCTTGGGCGTTATGCACCAGGCTGTCGAGAAATTCACCCGCGATCAGGCGGTCACCGACCCACACACTGGTGATCAGCCGAGGTATAGGCGTGCACTGCAGCAAGTCGTAGGCCGCCAGTTTGATCGGCAACTGCAGATTTATGCCCAACGTGCGCAATGTGGCCATGCGCTGGGCATTGGAAACCAGGCGCTCGGGCGCTTCAAGGGGCACGAGGGCATCGCCTCCGGGTACCCAGCGGGGCGGCTGGGCGAGCAACGCATCGCGGGTCCTGATGAAGCTGTTGCTCGATATTTCGTATTTGACCCACTCGGAAACAATCTCCTGGCCATCGTGAAAGTAACCGATGAAACGGTGCTCCAAGCTTGCATCGACACGGGCGACGACGCTCGCTAATTGCGCGTCGGACAGCTGGGGTGCTTGGCGAAAGGCGCTTTGCGCCGGTTGCATCTCGATCGCATCAGCTTCGTCCGGCGTGCTTTGGTTCATCAGACTTCGCAGGCGCGACGGCACGGCGAAATCAGGGCGGCACCAACTGAACAGGTCGCGCGAGGCGCGCGCCAGATTGATCGCCGTCGGCACCGCGTTGAACAGCCCATAGACCTGATCCGTCACACCCTCGGCCTTCTCTTCCAGGCTGCGACCATTGACCACCCGGTCCATGCCCAGGCTGAACTGGGCCAGGCCGCCGATCACCAACATGGGCGTCAGCTCTGGCACCACCAGCACCAGTGGCGCTGCGATCGTCATGGCCAGGTTGAGGAAGCTGACCCATTGGGCCTTGTCGATCTGATGATTGGTCGTGATCTGACTGTTGGCATCCTGGTAGCTGCGCTGCTTCTGAAGTCGGGCCAGGTAATGAAACAGGTCGTCACCGATGTGCGGGCTGTATTTATCGGGTTGGAAGTCGACGATAGCCTGTGGATCCCAGATCCCGCTGGTGGCGAACCCTG
This sequence comes from Pseudomonas sp. KU43P, assembly GCF_033095865.1. Taxonomy (NCBI): domain Bacteria; kingdom Pseudomonadati; phylum Pseudomonadota; class Gammaproteobacteria; order Pseudomonadales; family Pseudomonadaceae; genus Pseudomonas; species Pseudomonas sp. KU43P. Next base: position 1,752,679 of record NZ_AP019365.1, read on the forward strand.
GGTGGTTGACCGGGAAATGGTGCGCGGCGGGAAAGCGTCCAAGGCCGGTCAACGCGGTTCGCACGCCACTGAAGTCCAATCCATCGGGCCAGTCCAGGGGGCTGAAGGCCTGTAGCAGTGCCTGACGCTTGCTCGGGTTCTGGCACTGTTCGGCGAACCACGCCTTCATGGCCTTTCGCTCAATGAATTCGTGGAACGGCGATGTGTTGCCTGGCAGGTAGAGCAGGGTGAGCCCAGATGCCGTGTCGCGGATACAAAGTATCGAGGACGAAGCATACCCATAGACATTGAGCATCGAGACCTGGGTTGAGGGGCTTCGGGGGATCAGATCGGCGGCCTGCCAGGCGAGGCGCTTGGCCTGTTCGCAGAGGCTGCCTTCGAGCAACTGCTTGTTGCAGGCGGCAATGAAACTGATCTTCAGGCCCCGCTGATAGAGCGTCAGATGCGTGTTCCAGTAGTCATCGAGGCTGGTCTTGTAGCGGTTGTGCAGGTGCAAGCCCCAGATGAACGACTGAAAGTCCTCGGCACGGATCTGCACCCGGTTGTGTGGCCCATAGCTGGCAGGCTCGGTGCGCTGGTACAGGCCGTTGAAGACTATGAATGGCGAGCCATTGGAGAACAGGTCGAGCGGCTTGAGGCGGGTCACAAGGTTGACGCTGCTCGAGGGCGCGATACCGGCCCAGTCGCCGAAGTGAAAACCGCCGAATGTTGCGGTAGATTCGCCTTGCCAGTTGCCCAGCAGGGCTTCGATCAGGCTCATGCGCTGCATGATCACCGCATTTTCACGCACGAACGGCTTGCCAGCGTCATCCTGCTGGCGTTCGAGCTGATAGTGAAGGGTCACGACGTCGATGCTCTCAGGTGGCAGAGCCACGCCTTGCTTTTTCAGCCATTCATTGAGCAACTGGCGCGCCAGGCTGTCTGGGCGCGGCAGGCCGACCAACGCCTCGCGCGCCAGGCGCAGGTTTTCCGGGGGGATAAAGTTCATCGGGGGCAGCTTCCTGTGGCTTGAGAAAGCCCAAGCTTTCAGTGCCTGCCCCGGCGCAGGGTGCTAGATAGTGCTCGACCCGGGTGGCAGGAGCAGTTGCCCCGGTGTGATGTCTTGCGGGCTGCAGGGTTGTTCGTTGAAGCCTGCCGGCACCTTGCCGCGCAAGTGCCAGGCGAAGGCGATGATTTCGGCGATGGTCAAGTACAACGCCTCGGGGATCTGGTCGCTCAGCTCCAGGCGCGCTAGCAGGCGCACCAGCTCGGCGTTTTCGTAGATGGGCACTTCGTGCTCACGGGCGATGGCCAGGATGGCCTCGGCCAGCTCGTCGTCGCCCTTGGCGCTCAAGGTCGGGGCTTGCTGGCCGTCGTAGCTCAGGGCAATGGCCTGGCGGGGTTGCCTGTCGGTCATGCAGTTTCGTCCACCCAGCGTTGTTCGAGGCGTGTGCGCGCACCTTGTGGCGGTGTGCCGGGGTGGCAGGCCAGGTCGCCGACCTCCAGGCCCCGGGCCAGCAGACGTTCGCGTAGTGCGCCGAGCTGGCTGTCGATCAGGCGCGCGGTATCCGGAAGCTCTGCCCACAGTTGGCCGCTGAGGCGGCCCTGGGTCAACTGTGCCTGAACTTGAAGCGGCCCCAGCGGCGGCAGGTCGAAGGCCAGTTCGATGCGCCACAGCGACTCCAGCGGGTCGCGTTGTTCGCGGCGGGGGTCGGCTTGTTGCTCGGGGGTGTCTTCGCGTTGCAGCTTGGCCTGCAGCGGGATGAACTCTTGGCCGTGGCGCACTGGGATTTCGGTCTGCCAGGTGGTCTGCAGGTTGCCGTTTTCCAGCGTGCCGGTCTGTTGCAGGCTGCTCAGGGCGTGGCTTTGCAGGCGCGAGATGGCGGCGGCGGCCAGGCGCAGCAGTTGTTGCAGGTCGCCTTCGTCTTCCATGGCCTGCAGCAGCCGCGAGGGCAGGGGGAAGACGCCGGGGGGCTGGCGCGGGCTGACCCGTTCGAGCATGCCCAGGGCGCTGCGGGCCACGGCCGGCATGATCTGGGCCAGGCTCGAGGGGCTGGCCGAGGTGATCGCGCCATCCACGGGCACCTGTGCCACCAGGCGTAGCAGCTGGGCTTTGAGGTCCACACCCGTGGCCAGGCCACCCAGGAGTTTGGCTTCGAGAAAGGTGCCGCTGTTGGCAAGGGCCTGGGCCAAGCTTTTGGCATCACCCAGCTGACGTGCATCCGGCAGGCTGGCCAGCAGGCGTTCGGCGCTGCCGCGCAGTTCGCCATCGCCTGTGCGGGCCAGTTGCTGCAGGGCGTCGAGCAGCCCTGGCAGGGAGGCTTGGCGCCCCTGTTGGGTGGCAAGCTGCTGGGCGACGTTCAATTGTTCCTGGCGCCCGCTCAGGGGCACGAAGCGCAGCGACTGGTCGCCTTGCACCAGGGCGCTGAGCAGGCTGCCGACAGGTAATGGGCGAGGGCTGTCGATGGTCAGTGTGGCGCCGGCCTGGGCGGTGTTGAGCAGGCTCACCAAAGAGCGGAAGGTGGTGGCGGTGCCGGGGTCCTGCAGCAACTGGCTGGTCAGGACTTTGCCTTGGAGCAGGGTGCCGACTGGCACCTTGCCGGTATCGAGTTGGGTCAGGGTGGCGATATTGCTGGCGCTGGCCTGTTGCACCATCACCGCCAGGCGATCGCTTTGTGGCTGGCTCACCGTGACCTGGCTGCCCGGCGCAAGCGGTTGGCTGGCACTTGCCTGGACCTGGGCCTGATTGCCATTGGCCTGGAGAATGCGCAGCACCAGCTGGAACTCGCTGCCACTCTGCTTGAGTGTCAGTACCTCGGCCTGCGCGGTCTCGCCAGGCTTGAGCAGGCCGGGCTGCGCCTGGGTCAGGCTGAGCAGTTCGGCGGTCATCGCCGCCTTGATCGCTTGGGCGCTCACCGCAGTTTGTGCGCCGAGACTATTGATTTCAGTCATGATTGTATACAACCTGTCGAACCCGCCCTCTTGGCAGCGAAGCCGTGCATGTAATAATGCCGTCCGTCCGCCACTGCCAGTTTAACGGCAGCGAAGAGGGCGACTTGAGAATTGCATAAGGCGAAACCGTGACCTTTCACCTCCAAGCCGTGGGCCTGGCCTGCGAGCGCGACTGGCGCCTGCTGTTCGAGCACCTGCATTTCGAACTGCGGCCCGGCGACATGCTGCAGATCAGCGGCCCCAACGGCAGCGGCAAGACCAGCCTGCTGCGTTTGCTCGCCGGGCTGATGCAACCGACTGCCGGGCAGATCCTGCTGGGCGGCCAGCCGTTGGCCGAACAGCGCCATGCGCTGGCCAGCATCCTGTTGTGGATTGGCCATGCCGCGGGCATCAAGGACCTGCTGACCGCCGAGGAGAACCTCACCTGGCTGTGTGCCCTGCACCAGCCGGCCACCCGCGATGCCATCTGGTCGGCCCTGGAAGCTGTTGGTCTGCGTGGTTTCGAAGATGTGCCTTGCCATACCCTGTCGGCTGGCCAGCAGCGCCGCGTGGCCCTGGCCCGCCTGCACCTGGACAGCCCGCCGCTGTGGATTCTCGACGAACCGTTCACCGCCCTCGACAAGCAGGGCGTGGCGCAGCTCGAGGCGCACCTGGCGGCCCATTGCGAGCAGGGCGGCACGGTCGTGCTGACCACCCACCACACGCTGGAACGCAAACCCTCTGGTTACCGTGAACTCAACCTGGGGCAATGGGCGGCATGAGCGTATTCATCCTGTTGGTGCGCCGCGAAGCGCGCCTGCTGTTCCGCCGTCCGGCGGAGCTGGCCAACCCCTTGGTGTTCTTCGCCATCGTCGTGGCCCTGTTCCCGCTGGCGGTAGGTCCGGAGAGCCAATTGTTGCAAACCTTGTCGCCCGGACTGGTCTGGGTCGCGGCATTGCTGGCGGTCCTGCTGTCGCTCGACGGTCTTTTTCGCAGTGATTTCGAGGACGGCTCGCTGGAGCAGTGGGTACTCTCGCCACACCCTTTGGCCATGCTGGTACTGGCCAAGGTGCTGGCGCACTGGATCTTTTCCGGTCTGGCACTGGTATTGTTGGCGCCTCTGCTAGCGCTGATGCTGGGTTTGCCCAGCCATTGCCTGCCGGTGCTGTTGGGCTCACTGTTGCTGGGTACGCCGGTGTTGAGCCTGCTGGGCGCGGTAGGCGCAGCGCTGACGGTCGGCCTCAAGCGCGGTGGTTTGCTGCTGGCGTTGCTGATTCTGCCGTTGTATATCCCTGTATTGATCCTGGGCAGTGGTGCGTTGCAGGCGGCGTTGCAGAATATGCCGGCCACCGGCCATCTGCTGTGGCTGGCGAGCCTGACGGCCCTGGCGGTTACCCTGGCACCCTTTGCGATAGCGGCCGGCCTGAAGATCAGCGTCGGCGAATAACGAGTCCCGGGCTTTCAAGCCCGGCTAATACCCTGGATGTACCCTGATGAAAATAAGCTGGACGTGGTTCCACAAACTGGGTTCCCCCAAATGGTTCTATGCCATCAGCGGCCGCATGCTGCCGTGGCTGACCGTTTCCGCCATCTTGCTGCTGGCCACCGGCGTGATCTGGGGCCTGGCCTTCGCCCCCGAGGACTATCAGCAGGGCAACAGTTTCCGCATCATCTACATCCACGTGCCGGCGGCCATGCTGGCGCAGTCGTGCTACGTGCTGCTGGCGGTGGCTGGGGTGGTGGGGCTGGTATGGAAGATGAAGCTCGCCGATGTCGCCCTGCAATGCGCCGCCCCCATTGGCGCCTGGATGACCGCCGTCGCGCTGGTGACCGGGGCCATCTGGGGCAAGCCGACTTGGGGCAGCTGGTGGGTGTGGGATGCACGCCTGACCTCGATGCTGATTTTGCTGTTCCTGTACTTCGGCATCATCGCCCTGGGCCAGGCCATCACCAACCGTGACAGCGCGGCCAAGGCCTGTGCGGTCTTGGCCATCGTCGGCGTGATCAACATCCCGATCATCAAGTACTCGGTGGAGTGGTGGAACACCCTGCACCAGGGGGCGACCTTCACCCTCACCGAAAAACCAGCCATGCCCGCCGAAATGTGGCTGCCGCTGCTGTGCACGGCGCTGGGCTTCTATTGCTTCTTCGGCGCAGTACTGCTGTTGCGCATGCGCCTTGAAGTGCTCAAGCGCGAAGCGCGGGCCAGCTGGGTGCGGGAAGAGGTGTTGAACAGCCTGGGTCGGAGGGCCGCGTGATGAGCTTTTCTTCATTCGGCGATTTTCTCGCCATGGGCCACCATGGGCTGTACGTCTGGTCGGCCTATGGCATCTGCCTGACGGTGCTGGCGATCAATGTCGCAGCGCCGCTGCTGGCCCGCCGTCGCTACCTGCAAGAAGAGGCGCGCCGTCTGCGCCGGGAGAACAACCTGTGAATCCGCAGCGCAAGAAACGCCTGTTCCTGATCCTCGGCCTGCTGGTCGGGGTCGCGGTGGCCGTCGGCTTTGCCTTGAGCGCCCTGCAGCAGAACATCAACCTGTTCTATACGCCCACCCAGATCGCCAATGGCGAGGCACCGCTGGATACGCGCATCCGCGCCGGCGGCATGGTCGAGAAGGGCTCGGTGCAGCGCTCAGGCGACTCGCTCGACGTGCGCTTCGTGGTCACCGACTTCAACAAGTCGGTGCCGATCACCTACCGCGGCATCCTCCCGGACCTGTTCCGCGAAGGGCAGGGCATCGTCGCCCTGGGCAAACTCAATGGCGACGGTGTGGTGGTGGCCGACGAGGTGCTGGCCAAGCACGACGAGAAGTACATGCCGCCTGAAGTCACCAAGGCCCTGAAAGAAAGCGGCCAAGCGGAGGCTAAGCCATGAATGCAGCGCTGGTGATCCCCGAACTCGGCCAACTGGCGATGATCCTGGCGATCTGCTTCGCCGCCGTGCAGGCCACCGTGCCGCTGCTCGGCGCCTGGCGCGGCGACAGCCTGTGGATGAGCCTGGCGCGGCCGGCCGCTTGGGGGCAGTTCGCCTTCCTCGCGTTTGCCTTCGCCTGCCTGACCCACGCGTTCATGACCGACAACTTCTCGGTGGCCTACGTGGCCAGCAACTCCAACAGCGCCTTGCCCTGGTACTACAAGTTCAGTGCCGTGTGGGGCGCGCATGAAGGCTCGCTGCTGCTCTGGGCCTTGATCCTGGGGGCTGGACTTTCGCCGTGTCGATATTCTCGCGGCAGTTGCCGCAGGTGATGCTGGCGCGGGTGCTGGCGGTGATGGGCATGATCAGCGTGGGCTTCCTGAGCTTTTTGATCATCACCTCCAACCCGTTCGAGCGCCTGCTGCCGCAAGTGCCGACCGACGGTCGCGACCTCAACCCGCTGCTGCAGGACTTCGGCCTGATCGTTCACCCACCGATGCTGTACATGGGTTATGTGGGCTTCTCGGTGGCCTTTGCCTTCGCCATCGCAGCTCTGCTCGGCGGGCGCCTGGATGCGGCCTGGGCGCGCTGGTCGCGGCCCTGGACAATCGTCGCCTGGGCGTTTCTCGGGGTAGGCATCACCTTGGGCTCCTGGTGGGCCTACTACGAATTGGGCTGGGGTGGCTGGTGGTTCTGGGACCCGGTGGAAAACGCCTCTTTCATGCCGTGGCTGGTGGGCACCGCATTGATCCACTCGCTGGCGGTGACCGAAAAGCGTGGGGTGTTCAAGAGCTGGACCGTGCTGCTGGCGATTGCCGCTTTTTCGCTGAGCCTGCTGGGCACCTTCCTGGTGCGCTCCGGCGTGCTGACCTCGGTGCACGCGTTCGCCGCCGACCCCTCGCGCGGCGTGTTCATCCTGATCTTCCTGCTGTTCGTGGTCGGTGGCTCGCTGACCCTGTTCGCCCTGCGCGCGCCGGTGGTCAAGAGCCAGGTGGGCTTTGCCCTGTGGTCGCGCGAGACGCTGCTGCTGGCCAACAACCTGGTGCTGGTGGTGGCCGCCTCTATGATCCTGCTCGGCACCCTGTACCCGCTGGTGCTCGATGCCCTGACCGGGGCCAAGCTGTCGGTCGGGCCGCCTTACTTCGATGCCTTGTTCCTGCCGCTGATGGCGCTGCTGATGGTGGTGCTCGGGGTAGGCGTGGTGGTGCGCTGGAAGGACACGCCGGGCAAGTGGCTGGCGAGCATGATGACCCCGGTGCTGATCGGCAGTGCGGTGCTGGCACCGCTGGCAGGCTTCATCCTCGACGACTTCGACTGGCCGACCCTGAGCGCCTTCGCCCTGGCTGCCTGGGTGGTGCTCAGCGGCCTGCGCGACATCCTCGACAAGACCCGCCACAAAGGCCTGGCCAAAGGTGTGCGTGGCCTGACCCGCAGCTACTGGGGCATGCAGCTGGCGCACCTGGGCCTGGCGGTTTGCGCCCTCGGCGTGGTGTTGTCGAGCAACAACAGCGCCGAGCGCGACCTGCGCATGGCGCCGGGCGAAAGCGTGGAGCTTGGTGGCTACCACTTCTTGTTCCAGGGGGCCAAGCACTTCGAAGGGCCTAATTTCATCTCCGACAAAGGCACCATCGTGGTCAGCCGTGACGGCCGTGAAGTAACCACCCTGCATCCGGAAAAACGCCTGTACACCGTGCAGCAGTCGATGATGACCGAAGCGGGTATCGATGCCGGCTTCACGCGCGACCTGTACGTAGCCCTGGGCGAGCCGCTGGAAAACGGCGCCTGGGCGGTGCGGGTGCATATCAAGCCTTATGTTCGCTGGATCTGGCTGGGCGGTCTGCTGACCGGCCTGGGCGGCTTGCTGGCGGCCTTCGACCGGCGCTATCGCGTCAAGGTCAAGACCCGGGTGCGTGATGTCCTGGGCGTGTCTGGAGCAGCTGCATGAAGCGTTGGATCATGGTGGTGCCACTGGCGGTATTCCTGCTGATGGCGGTATTCCTGTACAAAGGGCTGTTTCTCAAGCCCGACGAGCTGCCCTCGGCGATGATCGGCAAGCCGTTCCCGGCGTTTTCCCTGGCCTCGACCCAGGGCGATCGCAACCTCACCCAGGCCGACCTGCAGGGCCGCCCGGCGCTGGTCAACGTCTGGGCTACCTGGTGCCCGTCGTGCAAGGTCGAGCACCCATACCTCAACCAGCTGGCCGAGCAGGGCGTGGTGATCTACGGCATCAACTACAAGGACGACAACGCCGCTGCCTTGAAGTGGCTGGCCGAGTTCCACAATCCGTACCAGCTGGATATCCGTGACGAGCAGGGCAGCCTGGGCTTGAACCTTGGTGTGTACGGCGCGCCAGAAACCTTCCTGATCGACGCCAAGGGTGTCATCCGCTACAAGCACGTGGGCATCGTCGATGCCAGCGTCTGGCGCGAGCAACTGGCGCCCCTGTACCAGGGCTTGGTCGACGAGGCCAAGCCATGAAGCGCTGGCTTGCAGCCGCCGTGCTGGGCATGAGCCTGGCCGGTGTGGCCAAGGCGGCCATCGATACCTATCAGTTCCGCGACGACGCCGAGCGCGAGCGCTATCAGCAACTGACCAAGGAACTGCGCTGCCCCAAGTGCCAGAACCAGGACATCGCCGACTCCAACGCGCCGATCGCCGCCGACCTGCGCCGCGAGATCTTCCGCATGTTGGGCGAGGGTAAGAGCAACCAGCAGATCGTCGACTTCATGGTCGACCGCTATGGCGACTTCGTGCGCTACAAGCCTGCGCTCAGTGGCCGGACCTGGCTGCTGTGGTTCGGCCCGGGCATTCTGCTGGCAGGCGGGTTCTTGGTGCTGGCGGTGATCGTTCGCCGGCGCCGTGGCCCGGTGACCCAGGGCGCGGAGCATTTGTCCGCTGAAGAACGCGAGCGTCTCGCCAAACTGCTGGAAAAAGAACAGACCCATGATTGAATTCTGGCTTAGCGCGGGCCTGCTGCTGCTCGCTGCCCTCGGCTTTCTGCTGATCCCGATCCTGCGTGGCCGCCGCCAGCAGCAGGAAGAAGACCGTACGGCGCTGAACGTGGCCCTGTACCAGGAACGTGTCGCCGAGCTGGCCGCCCAGCAGGCGGCCGGCGTGCTGGACGACACGCAACTGGCCAATGGCCGCGATGAGGCTGCACGGGAACTGCTGGCCGACACCGAAGGTGCCGATGCGCCGCGCCAGGGGCACCTGGGCAAGGCCTTGCCATTGTTGGCGGCGGTGCTGGTGCCGCTGCTGGGGCTCGGGCTGTACCTGCACTTTGGTGCGGCCGACAAGGTCCAGCTCACCCAGGAATTCGCTGCCGCACCGAAGAGCATGGAAGAAATCACCTCTCGCCTGGAGCGTGCAGTCGAAGCCCAGCCGGATTCCGCCGAAGGCTTGTACTTCCTCGGCCGTGCCTACATGGCCGAGCAACGGCCGGCGGATGCCGCCCGGGCCTACGAGCGCGCCGTGGCACTGACCGGTCGCCAGCCCGAGTTGCTCGGGCAGTGGGCCCAGGCGCTGTACTTTGCCGCCGACAAGCAGTGGAGCGCTCAGGTGCAGGCGCTGACCGACGAGGCACTCAAGGCCGACCCCAACGAGGTCACCAGCCTTGGCCTTCGTGGTATCGCAGCCTTCGAAGGCGAGCGTTATCAGGAAGCGATCGATTACTGGACGCGCCTGCTCACGCAGTTGCCCGAGGGCGATGCCTCGCGCGCGGCGTTGCAAGGTGGCATCGACCGCGCAGCGGAGCGTCTGGGCGGCAAGGCTGCCAAACCTGTCGCCACGGCGCGGCTGAAGGTGCGGGTGGAGCTGGCGGCAGCGCTCAAGGACAAGGTCAAGCCCGACGACACCGTGTTCATTTTCGCCCGTGCCAGCAATGGCCCGCCCATGCCGTTGGCGGCTAAACGGGTGACCGTGGCGCAGTTGCCGCTGGAGGTCGAGCTGTCCGATGCCGACGCGATGATGCCGCAGATGAAACTGTCGGACTTTGCCGAAGTCCAACTGGTTGCACGTGTGTCCCGTGCCGGTCAGCCTACCCATGGCGAGTGGATCGGCCAGGGAGCACCGTTGGCCAACACGACCCAGGCCACCCAACAATTAGTCATCGACAGCCCTGACCCGTAAGAGAAACCTGCCATGCACAGTACCGTCCGCCTGACCCTGATCACCCTGGCCCTGGGTTTGTCCGCGTGTACGGTGCGTGAGCCGTATGAGCAGCCGTCGCCGCCGGTGGAGACGGTGCCGTCCCACCCGGGGCCGGTGGTCAAGCCCCTGCCTGGCGGCCAGCCGTCGACGCAGCCGAGCAAGCCGGCGGCGATTCCCAAACCGATGCCGCGTACCTCGGCCAGCTTCGCTCCGCCACCGGGTGGCGCCAGTCACTGGGATCCCAAGCTGGGTGTCTATGTGCTGGAGAAGAAGCCCAATACCTTCTACCGGCAGCGTACCTACTACCGCTATGACGGTGGCTGGAGCTGGTCACTGAGCCCGGATGGGCCGTGGCAGGAAACCGACAGCAGCGGGGTGCCGGGTGGCCTCGGGCGGGCCTTTGCGCAGTAAGTCCTATGGCCCTATCGCCGGCAAGCCGGCTCCCACCTGTGCGCCACGGCTTCCAGTCCAGCGGTGAACCTTGTAGGAGCCGGCTTGCCGGCGATAGGGCCAGGACAGGCATACCCATACAAAACAGTTACCCCCTGATTTTGCGATTGACTGTGCCGGCCCCTGACTCCGCATAATGCCTCCCTGATATTCAAGGAGGTGGCATGCACAAGACAGTTCTGGTGCTGGTGGAAACCGTCGACGATTACCTGCCACTGCTCGAGCAGGCCGGCTACCGGCTCATCCGCGCACCGTCCCCCCAGTTACGCGCCGAAGCGATCCAGCGCCACGCCGCTGAAATCGACGCCGTGCTGACCCGCGGCCCTCTTGGCCTGAGCGCCGTCGAAATCCAGGCGATGCCGGCACTGCAGATCATCTGTGTGATCGGTGCCGGTTATGAACAGGTTGACCTGGCCGCCGCCGCCGCCCGCGGCATTACCGTCACCAACGGCGCTGGCGCCAACGCGACCGCCGTTGCCGACCACACCTTGGCCATGCTGTTGGCGCTGCTGCGCGACATCCCCCGCGCCGATGCCAGCACCCGTCGTGGCGAATGGAACCGGGTCATCAGCCCCTCGGTCAGCGGCAAGCGGCTGGGCATCCTCGGCCTGGGAGCGGTTGGCCAGGCCATCGCCAAGCGAGCCAGCCTGGGCTTCGACATGAGCATCAGCTACCACAGCCGCAGCCCACGCCAAGGCGTGCCCTACACCTGGTACGACAGCCCGCTGCACCTGGCCGAGGCCGTCGACATTCTGGTGGTGGCTACGCCCGGTGGTTCCAGTACCCGGCATCTGGTCGATGCCCAGGTGCTAGAAGCGCTGGGCACCGAGGGTTTCCTGGTGAACATTGCCCGCGCCAGCGTGGTGGATACCGAGGCCCTGATCGCCGCGTTGCAGCAAGCCCGGATCGCTGGTGCCGCGCTGGACGTGTTCGACGATGAGCCGGCCGTTCCCGAAGCATTCAAGGCACTCGGCAATACCGTGCTCACCCCTCACGTGGCCGGCCAGTCGCCGGAGGCCGCGCGCGACACCGTAGGCCTGGTGCTGCGCAACCTGCAGGCATTTTTTGCCGGTGAGCCCGTGTTGACCCCGGTGCGCCTGTAACCCTTTTCAGACATCTGCCTGGCAACCCCCGGGCTACAAGGAGTGTGTGCATGCAACTCGAAATCTTCCAGGTCGATGCCTTTTCTGCCGAGCCGTTCGGTGGCAACCCGGCGGCGGTGATCCCGCTGGATGCCTGGCTGCCGGACGATGTGCTGCAGCGCATTGCCGAAGAAAACAACCTGTCGGAAACCGCCTACTTCGTGCGCAATGGGGAGGCCTTCGACCTGCGCTGGTTCACCCCGACCGTGGAGGTTGACCTGTGCGGCCACGCCACCCTGGCGTCGGCCTATGTGCTGTTCGAGCAACTGGGCGAGCAGGCAGCCGTGCTGCGCTTCAACACCCGCAGTGGCGAACTGCGGGTAAGCCGAAGCGCCGACGGTCTGCTAGCCATGGACTTCCCGGCCAAGCAGCCGACCGCCGTGGAAACCCCGGCGGGGCTGCTGCAAGCGCTGGGCCTGGGCCAGGCAGCGGCGGTGTACCGCAGCGACGACTATGTCGTGGTGATCGAGGATGCGCTGTTGCTCGACAGCCTGACGCCAGACTTCGTTGCGTTGAACGCCTTCGATGTGCGTGGCATTGCCGTGACGGCGGCAGGGCGTGGCTTTGACTTTGTTACCCGCTGGTTCGGCCCGCGGGTTGGCGTGAATGAAGACCCGGTAACCGGCTCGGCGCACACTTCGCTGGCGCCCGTGTGGGCGGAGCGCCTGGGCAAGCAGGTACTGAGCTGCGAGCAGGGCGGCGTACGCAAAGGCCAACTGCAGTGTGAAGTGCCTGGCAATGGACGGGTCATCATCAGCGGGCGAGCGGCCTTGTACCTGAAGGGCAGCATCTACATCTGATGCCGGGGATGGGGCGGCGGGCCCTTGGCAATGGCCCGTCTATACTTGCCCACCCACCCCTTGCAAGGAGCCCCATCATGACCCTGGAAAAACGCGGCAGTTGCCTCTGCGGCGAAACCCATCTGCGTGTCACGGTCGACAACACTCATATCAGCGCCTGCCATTGCAGCATGTGCCGCAAGTGGACCGGGGGCCCGATGCTGGTGGTGCATTGCAGCCAGCCGCCAGTGATCGAGGGGCGTGCACCCAGCGTCTACGACTCGTCCGACTGGGCCCAGCGCGGCTTTTGCGGGCAGTGTGGCACCCACCTCTATTACCGGCTCAAGGCCAATGATTTCTACGCGGTGCCGGTCGGCCTGCTCGACAACGATGAAGCCTGGGATTTCGACCTGCAGATCTTCGTCGAGCAGAAGCCGGCCTGGTACTGCTTCGCCAACCAAACCAAGGAACTGACCGGGCAGCAAGCCTTCGAGCAGCTGGGTTGAGCCTGTCGGCTTGCCAAAACCGTGCATTCCTGCGAAAAGGGCGGCCATGAATTTCAGCGTTGGAGCACGCCCATGAGCAGCGAACTGCACATTACCGACCTCGTCGAAGGCGACGGCAAGGCCGTCGTCAAAGGCGCCCTGATCACCACCCAGTACACCGGCTGGCTGGCCGACGGCAGCGAATTCGATTCGTCCTGGTCGCGGGGCAAGCCCTTCCAGTGCGTGATCGGCACCGGCCGGGTGATCAAAGGCTGGGACCAGGGCCTGATGGGCATGCGCGTCGGCGGCAAGCGCAAGCTCCAGGTGCCGGCGCACCTGGGGTATGGCGAACGCAGCGTGGGCGCGATACCGCCGAATTCGGACCTGACGTTCGAAATCGAGTTGCTGGAGGTGTTGACTCGGGACGATTGAGGCGCAATCGCCTAAATATTTTGGCAACACTTGGTCACTATTCTGAGCCTTGCCTAGGGAACGGCCTCCACACTCAGGAAGGAACCAAACGGGCCAACGGTACTCTGAGCCCTACTCGTTGCCAGGGAAGGCACTCACTATAGGGACGCCTCGGGCACAGTCCGCAGGGCAGGTGGCGGGTAAACCGACACCTTTTTGCCACGAGAGCCACCTTTCCATGAAGTTGCCACCTTTCCTCCGGCGCCGTCGCCACCTGCTGCTGAGCCTGGCCTTGATCGGCGCGGCGGCGCCTCTGGCACTGGAGGTGGTCGAAAGCCGGGCACAGCCGGTCGACGGTACCCAGACCCTGGTGTTCCTGCGTCACGCCGAGAAGCCTGGCGAAGGGTTGGGGCAGCTGAATTGCCAAGGGCTCAACCGCGCACTGGACCTTGCCACACTGCTGCCGGAACGCTTTGGCAAGGCGGATTACGTATTCGCCGCCAACCCCACGCGGGAAGTCGAGGAAGGTAGCCAGGACCAGAGCTACAGCTACATCCGCCCGTTGATGACCATCACCCCGAGCGCGATTCGACTGGGGCTGCCGGTGAACATCGATTTCGGTGCCAACGACACCGACGCGCTCGCCGACGAACTGCTCAGCGAAAAGTACCGCAACGCCACCGTCTACACGGCCTGGTCCCACGGTTACCTGCCGGAGCTGATCAATACGGTAGCCGGCAAGGCACTGGGTGAAGATCGGGTGATCACCCAGGACTGGAACGGGGATGATTTCGATAGCCTGTATGTGCTGACCCTGACCTGGCACGACGGCAAGGCCAGCCTGCTCAGCCGTAGTGTGCGCCAGGGGCTGGACGGCGGGGAGCAGGGTTGCCCGACTTGAACCGCACCGGCCCTATCGCCAGCAAGCTGGCTCCCACAGCTACTCCACAAGCCATGAAAGCAGTGGTTTCCCTGTGGCAGCCGGCTTGCCGGCGATAGGGCCCGTCGAGGCTTAACGCCCGAACCGCATCGGCCAGCCCACCACCTTCTTGACCCGAGGCGTGGCATAGGTGCGCACCTTCGAGGTGCTCAAGCCCATGCGCACCAGCGATTCGGCGATGGTCACCGCCGCACCCACACCGTCCACCACCGGCACCCCGGTGCGCTGGCGAATCTGCTCGTCCAGCCCGGCCATGCCGCCGCAGCCCAGGCAGATCACCTCGGCCTTGTCGTCGCGCACGGCCCGTTCGGCCTGCTCGACGATCGCCTCCACCGCACGTTGCGGGTCGGCTTCCAGCTCCAGCACGGCCAGGCCACTGGCGCGCACCGACGCGCAGCGGTCGTACAGCCCGGAAAGCTTCAGGCGGTCCTCGATCAGTGGCACGGTGCGGTCCAGGGTGGTCACCACCGAGTAGGCGTGGCCCAGGTACATGGCCGTACTGGCCGCCGCATCGGTAATGTCCACCACCGGCACATCGAGCAGTTCCTGCAGGCCTTCTCGACCATGTTCGCCATAGCCGGCCTGGATCACCGCGTCGTAGGGGCCGTCATAGGCCAGTACACGGTCCATCACGGCAATGGCGGCCAGGTAACTCTCGAAGTTGCCCTCCACCGACTCGGCACCGAACCACGGCGTCAGGCCGATGATTTCTGTACCGGGCGATGCCACGCTGCGTGCCTGTTCGGCGATGGCTTCGGTGATGGCGGTGGTGGTGTTGACGTTGGCGATAAGGATACGCATGGACAGTCCTCCCTGATCAGTGGCTGCTGTGGTCGACGGCGATGCATTCGCCGCTGACGTCGAGGTATTGGCGGTTGCGCGGGGCGATCAGCAGGTACACCGCGGCGGCGATGCCGGCACCGATCAGCCAGGAAAACGGCGCGATGGCGTGGAAGTTCGGTACCAGGGCCAGGACGATGGCCAGCAGGGCAGCCGGCAGGAAGGCGGCCACGGCGCGCAGGTTGATGCCCTTGCTGTAGTGGTAGGCGCCGGCCGGGTGCTCGCTGTACAGCTCCGGCACGTTGATGCAACCTTTGCGCAGCAGCCAGTAGTCGGCCATGATCACGCCGTACAGCGGGCCAAGCAGGGCGCCCAGGCCGGACAGGAAGTACACGATCACCAGCGGGCTGTTGTACAGGTTCCACGGTAGGATCAGCACGGCAAGGGTGGCGCTGATCAGCCCGGCACGGCGGAAGTTCAGGTGACGCGGCGCCAGGTTGCTGAGGACGAAGGCCGGGGCGACGAAGTTGGCCATGATGTTCACCGCCACGGTGACGATCAGGAAGGCCAGGCAGCCCAGCACCAGGAAGGCCGTGCTGGGAATGCTGGCGATGATCTGGGTCGGGCTGTCGATGATCTGGCCGTTGATCTGGAACTGCGCGCCGCACAGCACCACGGTGATCATGGCGAACACCAGGATGTTCACCGGCAGGCCCCAGAAGTTGCCGACGCGGATGGTCTTGCGGCACGGCGAGGAGCGGGCGAAGTCGCAGAAGTTCAGCACCAGGGTGCCGTAGATCGCCAGCCACAGGGCGCCGCCGGCGAAGATGTTGCGCCACATCTCATAGCCGCTCAGCGGCTCGGTCACCGACCAGGCGATGCGCGCATCGGCCTGGAAGTACATGAACACCGCCAGGCTCGCTACGGTCAGCAGGATCACCGGGCCGGCGAAGGCCTCGTAGCGGCGCACCATCTCCATGCCGTAGGCGAGGATCACCAGCTGCACCAGCCAGATCGCCACGAAACACACCCAGCCCAGGCTCGAAAGGCCCAGGATACTGTTGTGGTCGTAGCTCGCCAGTTGCGGCCACACGGCGGTGAGCAGCACGCGCAGCACCACCGAGGCCAGGTAGGTCTGAATGCCGAACCAGGCGATGGCGATGACCGCGCGGATCAGCGCCGGAATCTGCGCCCCGTGGATGCCGAAGGCGATGCGGCTGATCACCGGAAAGGGCACGCCGGTCTTCTGGCCCATGTAGCCGGAGAGGTTCATGAAGAAGTACACCAGCGCAGCGCCGATGGCCAGCGACAGGAGAATTTGCCAGCCGCCCAGGCCCAAGGCGAACAAGCCCATGGCGAAGGAGTAGTTGGCGATGTTGTGCACATCGTTGGTCCACAGCGCGAAGATGCTGTAACGGCCCCAGCGCCGACCTTCCATTCGGGTCGGGGCGAGGTCGCGGTTGTGCAGGCGTGGGCTCAGCTCAAGTAACGGAAGCTCGCCGGCATGGGTGGATGAAGGGCTGGTGCTGGCGACGGATAGTTCAGGGGCAAGGTCGAGGCTGGTACTCATTCCGGCGGGCTCCTGATGCACGTGGACTGCGATGAGCGGGCATGCGCACGGGCTCGCCATCTCGTCGGTGCAGCGTTGGCATCACAGGGTTCTGGACGCGGCGGCTGGTGGTTGGGCCAGCGTCGCGGGTTCTTGTGTATTTATGTTTTGTTGAACTTGTATACAAAACACGAACACACAAAAGCGAGTTCCATGCCAGGCGATAAACAGTCTTTTGCTGGCCATCATTTTGAATCTATCTGACTGATAGATAAGTGAATGAAATAGCGAAACTATAAGTTGACCAATTGAACAGGATTAAATTTTTAGTTGGTCTGTTAGTTGATCGATTGGTCAAATTTAGTTAAACGGAATGTGTAACGGTTTGGGGCGTTACTTGAGAAAGTGCACACAAAAATGGCACCTATGGTGACATTCTTGTGTACAAAAAATAGTCAGCTTTTTTCCAGCCCTCACGCCATCGGCGGCAAGCGCCGTTTCACCGGCGACTTCTTGATGATCGCGGTATTGGTTTCGGCCAGCACATTGATCCGGTCCAGCAAGGTATCGAGCTGCTCCATGGACCGCACATGCAACCGGGCGATGAAGCAGTCCTCGCCGGTCACCTTGTCGCACTCGGTGAATTCCGGGATGGCGATGATCTGCCGTTCCACCTCCTGCAACTGCCCCGGCAACGGACGGATGCGCACGATGGCCTGCAATTGGTAACCAAAACTGCGTGGGTCGACATCGACCGTATAGCCACGCAGCACGCCACGCTCTTCCAGGCGCCGCAGCCGCTCGCTGACGCTGGGGGCAGACAGGCCGCTGATCTGTGCCAGCGCCTTGAGTGAACGGCGTGAATCCTCCATCAGGGCGTTGATCAGCAATTGGTCGATGGCATCGGTCATGGTCGCCTCATTAGGTATTTGTGAAGATCTGCCTTGATAGTAAAGGTGATCTGGCAAACGCGCCTTGGTTATCGACTGGAAGGCAGGTGGCATGCCTCTGCATACTAGGGCCATCGTCAATGGGAGACATGCGATGGACAGTTCATTGCGCCGTGGTTCGTTGGAGATGGTCGCCGCCATGCTGATATCCGGCACCATCGGGTGGTTCGTGCTGGTCTCTGGCCAACCGGTGCTGGAGGTGGTGTTCTGGCGCTGCGTGTTCGGCGCCGGCACCTTGCTGGTGATCTGCGCGGCACTGGGTTTGCTCAAGCCGGGCGTGATCAGCGGCACTGCCTTGCTCCTGGCCATTGCCAGCGGGGTGGCCATCGTCGGTAACTGGGTATTGCTGTTTGCCTCCTACTCGCGGGCGTCGATCGCCATTGGCACTGCGGTTTACAACGTACAGCCGTTCATGCTGGTGGGGCTGGCGGCGCTGTTTCTCGGTGAAAAGCTGACCCTGGCCAAGGTCACCTGGCTGAGCGTGGCCTTCCTGGGCATGCTGGCGATCGTCAGTGCCCACGGCGCTCGGCAGGCCAGTGGTGACGACTACCTGCTGGGGATTGCCCTGGCCCTGGGTGCGGCGTTTCTGTACGCCATCGCCGCGTTGGTGATCAAGCGCCTGAAAGGCACGCCCCCGCATTTGATCGCCCTGATCCAGGTGATCACCGGTGCGCTGCTGCTGGCGCCCTGGGTCGAGTTCGGCGGGCTGCCTGGCGAGCCTTCGGCGCTTGCCAGCCTGGTGACCCTGGGCATTGTGCACACCGGGCTCATGTACGTGCTGCTGTACAGCGCCATCCAGCGCCTGCCCACGGCGCTGACCGGAGCTTTGTCGTTCATCTACCCGATCGCCGCGATCCTGGTCGACTGGGTGGCCTTCGGGCACCGCCTGGCGCTATTGCAGTGGCTGGGGGTGGCGCTGATTCTGCTGGCAGCGGCGGGCATGCAGCAAGGTTGGTGGTTCCGTTCGGCGCAGGTCGTGGCCAAAGGGTAGAATGCTCCCCTTTTACTTGCTTGCGACTTGCCATGACTTCGCCGATCCAGACCCTCGAACAGCACCTGCTCACCGCACTCGACCCCGCCCCGCAGGAAACCCGCCGCCTGTTTCACGGCCGCGGACGCTGCTGGCCGGGGCTGGAGCAGATCACTGTCGACTGGCTCCAGGGCGTGCTGTCGGTGGCGCTGTTTCGCCAACCGCCAGAAGGCCAGCTGGCCGAACTTGAGGATATGCTCGGCCGTATCGCTTCGCACCCGCACTGGGCCGGCCAGGCAATGCTGATCCAGCACCGCTACTTGCCCGACAGCCCAGGCCAGTGGGTGTGGGGCGAGCCCAGTCAGCAGCGCGAGGTGGTCGAGGATGGCCTGCGTTATCTGCTCGATCTCGGCGTGCGGCAGAACACTGGCCTGTTCCTCGACATGCGCTATGGTCGACGCTGGGTGCGCGAACAGTCCGCAGGCAAGCGGGTGCTCAACCTGTTCGCCTACACCTGCGGCTTCTCGGTAGCAGCGATTGCCGGCGGCGCCGAGCAGGTGGTCAACCTGGACATGGCCAAGGCCGCGTTGTCGCGGGGCCGCGACAACCACCGGCTCAATGGCCATGATGCGTCGCGGGTGGCGTACCTGGGGCATGAGCTGTTCAAGTCATGGGGTAAGGTGCGCAAGTACGGGCCGTATGACCTGATCATCATCGACCCGCCCACGTTCCAGAAGGGCAGCTTCGTGCTGACCCAGGATTACGCGAAGATCTTGCGACGCTTGCCGGAGCTGCTGAGCGAGGGCGGCACTGTGCTGGCGTGTGTGAACGACCCAGGGATTGGGCCGGAGTTTCTGATCGAGGGCATGGCAGAACAGGCGCCGTCGTTGGTGTTCGTCGAGCGGTTGGAGAACCCGCCGGAGTTTCCGGATGCTGATCCGGCGGGGGGGTTGAAGGCTTTGGTGTTTCGGCAGGTTTGATGTTGGTTTCGCTGGCGCTATCGCCGGCAAGCCGGCTCCCACAGGGATGGCAGCGGTGTACCTGTGGGAGTTTCTGATCGAGGGCATGGCAGAACAGGCGCCGTCGTTGGTGTTCGTCGAGCGGTTGGAGAACCCGCCGGAGTTTCCGGATGCTGATCCGGCGGGGGGGTTGAAGGCTTTGGTGTTTCGGCAGGTTTGATGTTGGTTTCGCTGGCGCTATCGCCGGCAAGCCGGCTCCCACGGGTACACCGCTGCCATCCCTGTGGGAGCCGGCTTGCCGGCGATAGCGCCAGTAGCGCCAACCTCAAGCTGAAACCCCCCGCACCGCCAGCGGATACACTTGGGCAAAGCTTACGTTCTCGGTCTGGTCCACACGTTTCTTCAACCGCTCGTTGAACGCCCGGCTCACCGCATACTGCCCCCCTGAAATGGTGCGGAACTGCGCCGTGAGCACAAACCCGTTCAAGTCCATCCTGTCCACCCCAAATACCTGCAGCGGGCCCTGCAGGTTGATGCGCAGCAGCGGATCATCGCTGATCGACTGCCCCACCTCATGGATCAGCGCCAGCGACTCGTCCACGTCGCTGTCATAGGTGAACTGCACCGAGAAGAACGCATAGGCGAATTGCCGCGACTGGTTGGTGACTGCCTTGATCTGGCCGAATGGCACCGAATGCACGAAGCCCTTGCCATCGCGCAGGCGCAAGGTGCGGATGGTCAGGCTCTCGACCGTGCCAGCGTGGCCGGAGTCGAGTACCACCCAGTCGCCGATCGAGATGGTGTCTTCGATCAGGATGAACAGCCCGGTGATCACATCCTGCACCAGCTGTTGCGAGCCGAAGCCGATGGCCAGGCCAATCACCCCAGCACCGGCCAGCAGCGGCGCCACATTGATGCCCAGGTTGGCCATGGTGGTGATGGTGCAAATGACCACCAGCACGACCTTGATGGCATTGCGCAGCATCGGCAGGATGGTCCGCACCCGGGTACTGGGCTGGCGCGCCGCACGGCGGCCGGCCGGCGGTTTCAGTGCTTCCTGGATGGCGGTGTCGAGCACTACCCAGAGCAGCCAGGTCACCAGCAGGATCAGGCCGATGCTCGACAGCGAATTGCTGATCGCCTGGCCCAGGCTGTTGCTCAGCGCAAAGTCGATCACCGAAAAGCCCCAGATCCGCCCCAGCAGTTCGATGAAGGTGACCGCCATGGCAATGCGCAGCAGGGCATGGGCGAGGCTTCGCAGCAGCTCCTTGTACGGCCGCACCCGCTGCGCGGCATCGGCGTCTCCAGGGGCCAGCAGGTGTTGCAGCAGGGTGCTGAGGAACACGGTGCAAACCAGCAGCACTGTAGTCAGCAGAGCGTTCTGCAAGGCTTTATGGCTTTCGGCGCCGGCACCGACCAGGTGAATGGCCGACACCAGGATCATCAGCAGGATCGGCAGGTACCACAACACCGAGAAGATCCGCAGGGTTTCCTGCACGGCCCGGTGCTGCTGACGATCCTTGAAAGCGCGGTTGCGGATCAGGTGCGCGACCGGGCGGCGCAGGCGGATGACCAGGCTGGCGAAGATGAAGGTGGCGACCAGCCCGGTGGCCACGGCGATGCTGGCGGTGATGTTACCGCCCAGTTGGCGAGCGATCTGCGGGCTGGTCAGGGCATCGCTCCAGGCGGCGAGAAAACCGATCATGAACAGCGGCCGCGGTGCCAGGCGCTTGATCACCGCCACGGCGGCGCGCTTGTGGCCGGCATCGAACAAGGTGACCAGGCAGAGGATGATCGAGGTGGAGAACAGGCCGCTGCTGGTGGCGTAGGCCAGGCTCAGGCCCAGGGCCCGGGCCACCGACGGCTCCAGGAAGCGGCTGGCGTACAGAGTCAACGGCAGGCTGGCGAGGGCGGGAAGCGTGTAGGGCAGCAAGTACCCGAGCAGGCTGCTGGCGCGTTTGCGGGCGCGCAACCACGGAGTGCTTGCGGCGCGTTTGGCGGCCCAGCGGCCGAGGGTGGTGAGCAGTGCGAAGCAGGCGGCCCAGGCCAGCGTCAGGAGCATGAAGTCGCCAGCCAGTTGCAGTGAGTCGTTGGCCGAATGGCGGTCGACCAGGCGCTCCATTTCCTTGGCGGCGCGGTCGGTGCGCAGGCGCCAGGCATCGACCAGGTGGGCGTCCAGGTCGAGCTCCTGGGCGGCGCTGTCCAGGCCGTCGGCCAGTGCACCGAGCAAGCCGCCCTGGAGCACCGGTTCGGGGTCGGCGGGTGATTCTTCGGTGAGGGCAGGGTCTGCGGCGAGCAGGTGGCTGCTCAGCAGGCAGCCGAGCAGCAGGGTGGCGAGGTAACGCAGCACTGGAGTACTCCTTGGGCCGGGTGAGCGGGGCAGGGTTACTCAAGGAACTGATGGCTGATGGGTGGGGAAAGTTCGATGGAATTGTAGGGCCCTATCGCCGGCAAGCCGGCTCCCACGGGTACAGCGGTGCTCTCACTGTGGGAGCCGGCTTGCCGGCGATAGGGCCGGCGCTGCCTGCATCAATTACTGATTGGTATAGATCTGGTCGAACACGCCACCGTCATTGAAGTGGGTCTTCTGCACGGTACGCCAGTCACCAAAGGTCTTCTCGACCGACAGGAAGTCCACTTTCGGGAACCGGTCGTTGTACTTGGCCAGCACGGTTGCATCACGCGGGCGCAGGTAGTTTTGCGCGGCGATTTCCTGAGCCGCAGGCGACCACAAGTACTTCAGGTATTCCTCGGCCACGGCTTGGGTGCCTTTCTTGGCCACCACCTTGTCGACCACGCTCACCGGCGGTTCGGCTTCAGCCGACACGCTTGGGTAGACCACCTCGAACTGATCGCGACCGAACTCGCGGGCAATCATCTCGGCTTCGTTCTCGAAGGTCACCAGCACGTCGCCGATCTGGTTGGTCATGAACGTGGTGGTGGCGGCGCGGCCACCGGTATCGAGCACCGGCGCCTGCTTGAACAGCTTGCCGACGAACTCGCGGGCCTTGGATTCATCGCCGCCCTGCTTGAGCACATAGCCCCAGGCCGACAGGTAGGTATAGCGGCCATTACCCGAGGTCTTCGGGTTGGGCACGATCACCTGCACGCCGTCCTTGAGCAGGTCGGGCCAGTCCTTCAGTGCTTTCGGGTTGCCCTTGCGCACGATGAACACGGTGGCCGAGGTGAACGGCGCGCTGTGGTTCGGCAGTCGCTCAACCCACTCTTTCGGAACCAGCCCACCATTGTCGGCCAGGGCATTGATGTCGGTGGCCATGTTCATGGTGATGACATCGGCCGGCAGGCCATCGATCACCGCGCGCGCCTGCTTGCTCGAACCGCCGAAAGACATCTGCACAGTGACCTTCTCGTTGTTCTCGGCCTCCCAGTGTTTCTGGAACGCTGGGTTGTAGTCCTTGTAGAAGTCGCGCATCACGTCGTAGGAGACGTTAAGCAGGGTCGGAGCGGCCTGGGCGAGGTTGCCCAGGGCCAGGCCTGCGGCCAGCAGCGAGGCGGTGAAGAGCTTTTTCACGAAGCATTCCTTGGTCTGGTTCAAAGGTTTGGCAATTTGCCAGCGACTATAGCGTTTCGCTATGCAGCGCTTAAAGACCGAATGGCTCTTTGCTTATGCGCTTTGCATGGGCAGCTTTTGCCGCCCATCGGCGTTAGCTCGCAGGGTCTGTGCCTGAAGTCGGGTACCTGGCCCGTGTCGAGGCGGTCAATGCCGAGCGCCAGGCAGCCCGCACCGCCTTGCTGGTAGAAATGACTCGCGAGGCATTGGCGGCGGTCAGTCGCTCTTGCTGAACAGCGCATTGCCACAGCGCGAGCAAAAGGCTGCGCCGTGCTCATGGGTGGATTTGCGGCACGTCGGGCAATCGTGCTGCAACTGCTCGCCGCGCATGGCGTTGGCCAGTTCTGCGGTGAAGATGCCGGTGGGCACGGCGATGATCGAGTAACCGGTGATCATCACCAGCGACGACAGCACCTGGCCCAGTGGCGTCTTCGGAACGATGTCGCCGAAGCCCACGGTGGTGAGGGTGACGATGGCCCAGTAGATGCCTTTGGGGATGCTGGTAAAACCATGCTCCGGGCCTTCGACCACGTACATCAGGGTGCCGAACACGGTGACCAGGGTTGATACGCTGAGCAGAAACACGATGATCTTCTGCTTGCTGCCGCGCAGGGCCTCCAGCAGGTAATGGGCCTGCTTGAGGTAGGGGCTGAGCTTGAGCACGCGGAAGATCCGCAGCATCCGGATGACCCGGATGATCAGCAGGTACTGGGCGTCGCTGTAATAGAGCGCGATGACCCCGGGCACGATCGCCAGCAGGTCGACCAGGCCGTAGAAGCTGAAGGCATAGCGCAAGGGCTTGGGCGAGCAATACAGGCGGGCCAGGTATTCGACCAGGAAGATCGCCGTGAAGCCCCATTCGATGCCGGCCAGCACCCCCGCGTAACTGCGGTGCACTTCGTCGATGCTGTCGAGGATTACCGTGACCAGGCTGGCGAGAATGATCAGCAGGAGGATCTTGTCGAAGCGTCTTCCAGCCACGGTATCGGTCTGGAAGACGATGACGTAGAGCCGCTCGCGCAGGCTCGCAGGGTTGTTCATGGGCTCGTTCCATTGGGCAATGGGCTGAGCCTAGGGGCTGGCTTTCAGCTCTGCAAGCGGCGGGCGTTGCTGCGCTGGTTGAGCTGCGTGAGGTGGTTGCCCAGGTGCATCAGCCAGCAGGCGACGACGAAGGGCGCGGTCAGCCCGGCGACGGGCAGCAGCTTGAACAGCGGCTGCAGCAGCAATGCGAGGATGATCGCCAGCAGCGTCACCCAAGGTTTTTCGTTCTGGCGGCAGAAGGCCAGTGCGGCCAGCGCGGCATTGAACCCATACAACCCCATCCAGGCAGCTTGTGCCTGGTCAGCCAACAGCGCCACGCCACCGCCGATGGCCGAACCGATCACAGCCCACATGGCCGCGTAAGGGCTGGCGATGAACATCCCGATAATGATCAGCAAGCCGGCCAGTGGCTGATCGAGCAGGAAGATCTGCCCCACTCCGCGTGCCAGGGCAGGCAACGGCTCGGCTTCGACGAAACCGTTGGGTGTGGGTGTGGCCATCAGCAGCGTGGCCCAGCCGAGCAGGACGAAGGGGGCGGTGTAGGCGATCAGCAGCTTGCCACCGCGCTTGCGCCACTGGTGGGTGATGATGCTGGACAGGCCGCCGGCGGCGATGATCAGCGGCGGCATGATTGCCGACCAAGGCAGCACGGCGCTGATCAGGATGCCGATCAGCACGCCGTTGTAGCAGTACAGCCCGGCCTGACGGTCGGCGCGGTCATAGCCGCGGCGCTGGGCGGTGAGCAGGCCGGCGAGGGCGCCGAGCAGGGCGCCACCGACCAGGTTGGGGGCGGTCAACAGGATGGCCAGCAGGCAACACAGGCCGCACAGGGGGTTGCGCAGCAGCAGCACCTGGCTGAAACCGTTGAGCAAAGCCGTGGCCCAGTCGGGGCACGGGTTGACGAAATTCTTGGTGTACATGGGCAGTCGGTAAGGTTGAGAGAGGAGCGGTGGGCCTCTTTGGGCCTCGGTTTTCCGCATGAAGGGGAGGGCTTCGCCCTCCAATCGCTGGCAAGCCAGCTCCCACAGGTACAACAGTGCTTCCAGAAGCAGCACAGAAGTGCTTCCAGAAGCACCACAGAAGTGCTTCCAGTAGCAGTGCGAAGTGCTTCCAGAAGCACCACAGAAGTGCTTCCAGTAGCAGTGCGAAGTGCTTCCAGAAGCACCACAGAAGTGCTTTCAGAAGCAGCGCAGAAGTGCTTCCAGAAGCAGCGCAGAACGCTGTGGGAGCCGGCTTGCCGGCGATCGGGGCGCCAAGCGCCCCCAAGGATTTCAGACCAGCGTCTCGATCCGCAGCGTATTAGTCGAACCCGGCTTGCCAAAAGGCACACCGGCGGTAATGAGCAACGTATCGCCACGGCTGGCCATGCCCTGCGCCTGGGCAATTTCCAGTGCAGTGGAAACCACCTCGTCTACCTGGCGCAGGCGGTCGTTGACCACCGAGTGCACGCCCCAGGTCACGCTCAGGCGACGCGCAGTATTCAGGTTCGGCGTCAGGTTCAGGATCGGCGCCCGTGGCCGCTCGCGCGCGGCGCGCAGGGTCGAGGCACCCGATTCGCTGTAGTTGACCAGCACCGCCACCGGCAGGATGCCGCTGATACGGCGAATCGAGCAGCTGATGGCATCCGACACGGTGGCCTCGGCCTTCGGCCGACCGACATCGAGCTGGGCCTGGTAGTCCGGGCCATTCTCCACTTGGCGGATGATTTTGCTCATCATCTGCACGGCTTCCAGCGGGTAGTCGCCGGAGGCGGTCTCGGCCGAGAGCATCACTGCATCGGCACCTTCGGCCACGGCGTTGGCCACATCGGTGACTTCGGCGCGGGTCGGCGCTGGCGAGAAACGCATCGATTCGAGCATCTGCGTGGCCACCACTACCGGCTTGCCGAGCTGGCGGCAGGTATTGATGATGCGCTTCTGGATCTGCGGCACGCTTTCGGCCGGTACTTCCACGCCCAGGTCGCCGCGGGCGACCATGATCGCGTCGGATAGCTCGGCGATGGCCTGCAGCTGCTCGACGGCGGACGGCTTCTCGATCTTGGCCATCAGGTAGGCGCGGTCGCCGATCAGCTGGCGGGCCTCGGTGATGTCTTCCGGGCGCTGCACGAACGACAGGGCTACCCAGTCAACCCCCAACTCCAGGCCGAAAGCCAGGTCGCGGCGATCTTTCTCGGTGAGCGGGGAGAGGTCGAGCACCGCTTGCGGCACGTTGACGCCCTTGCGGTCGGACAGCTCACCACCGGCCAGCACTTCGGTGTCGATGGCGTCGCTGTGCTTGGCGGTGACCCGCAGGCGCAGCTTGCCATCGTCGAGCAGCAGGTCCATGCCTGGCTCCAGTGCGGCGATGATCTCCGGGTGAGGCAGGTTGACCCGGCGGCTGTCGCCTGGGGTCTTGTCCAGGTCCAGGCGCAGGGCCTGGCCGCGTTGCAGCTGGACCTTGCCGTCAGCGAAACGGCCCACGCGCAGTTTTGGCCCCTGCAGGTCCATGAGGATGCCCAGCGGGTAGTTCAGTTGCTGCTCGACTTCACGGATCCACTGGTAGCGCAGGGCGTGGTCGGCATGCTCGCCGTGGCTGAAGTTGAGGCGGAAGATGTTCACCCCGGCTTCGACCAGCTGGCGGATGTCGTCGATGCCGTTGATCGCAGGGCCGAGGGTGGCGAGGATTTTGACTTTCTTATCAGGCGTCATGATTGTGCAGTCTCGAGGATCAGGATGGCGCGGAAGTCGTTGACGTTGGTGCGGGTCGGCTCGGTGACGATCAGTGCGTCGAGCGCTGCGAAGTATCCGTAGCCGTTGTTGTTGTCCAGCTCATCGCTGGCCGACAGGCCCAGGGCTTCGGCGCGGGCGTAGCTGTCTGGCGTCATGAAGGCGCCGGCGTTCTCTTCCGAGCCGTCGATGCCGTCGGTGTCACCGGCCAGGGCGTAAACGCCCGGCAGGCCCTTGAGGCTTTCGGTAAGGCTGAGCAGGAACTCGGCGTTGCGCCCGCCACGGCCATTGCCGCGCACGGTCACGGTGGTTTCGCCGCCGGACAGGATCACGCAGGGTGCCTTCAATGGCTGGCCGTGCTGGACGATCTGCCGGGCGATACCGGCATGCACCTTGGCCACTTCGCGCGATTCGCCCTCCAGGTCGCCGAGGATCAGCGGGCTGAAGCCGGCCTGGCGAGCCTTGACGGCGGCGGCCTCGAGCGATTGCTGGGGCTTGGCGATCAGCTGGAAGTGGCTGCGGGCCAGGGCCGGGTCGTCGGCCTTGACGGTTTCCGACGCCGGGTTGTTGAGCCAGTCGATGACGGCTTTGGGCGCTTCGATGTCGTAGCGCTTGAGGATCGCCAGGGCATCGGCCGAGGTGCTCGGGTCGGCCACGGTGGGGCCGGAGGCGATGACCGTGGCCAGGTCGCCTGGTACGTCGGAAATGGCATAGGTGTAGACGGTGGCTGGCCAGCAGGCCTTGGCCAGGCGGCCGCCCTTGATCGCCGAGAGGTGCTTGCGCACGCAGTTCATCTCGCCGATGGTGGCGCCGGATTTGAGCAGGGCCTTGTTGATCTGCTGCTTGTCGGCCAGGGTCAGGCCTTCGGCCGGCAGGGCCAGCAGGGCGGAGCCGCCACCGGAGAGCAGGAAGATGACGCGGTCGTCTTCATTGAGGTTGCTGACCAGTTCCAGCACGCGCTTGGCCACGGCCAGGCCGGCAGCGTCGGGGACCGGGTGGGCGGCTTCGACCACCTCGATCTTCTGGCAGTTGGCGCCGTGGCCGTAGCGGGTCACGACCAGCCCGGAGACTTCGCCCTGCCAGCTTTTCTCGACCACCTCAGCCATGGCGGCGGCGGCCTTGCCAGCGCCGATGACGATGACCCGGCCGCTACGGTCGGCGGGCAGGTAGGGTTCGAGGACTTGGCGCGGGTGGGCGGCGGCGATGGCTGTTTCGAACAGCTCGCCCAGAAGTTTTTGCGGATCGACCGACATGGCAGGCTCCCAGAATTCTTGTTGTTCTCAGAATCGAAAACGCCCCTGGAACTGCCTCCGTGCAGGCCGAACCAGGGGCGGGTGTTGCTCGGTGTGAGATTCATCGCCGGCAAGCCGGCTCCCACAGGGGAGGGTGTGCAGTCCTTGTGGTAGCCGGCTTGCCGGCGATTGGGCTGCAGAGCAGCCCCACTACTTGAATCACTTATCGTCGCGGATCGAGAAGTTGGCCATGTGCTCCAGGCCTTTGATCAGCGCCGAGTGGTCCCAGTCGCCGCCGCCCAGCGCCACGCAGGTGCTGAACACTTGCTGGGCGTTGGAGGTGTTGGGCAGGTTGATGCCCAGCTCCTTGGCGCCTTGCAGGGCCAGGTTCAGGTCCTTCTGGTGCAGGTTGATGCGGAAGCCTGGGTCGAAGGTGCCTTTGATCATGCGCTCGGCGTGCACTTCGAGGATCTTCGACGACGCGAAGCCGCCCATCAGTGCTTCACGTACCTTGGCAGGGTCGGCGCCGTTCTTGGCGGCGAACAGCAGGGCTTCACCGACGGCCTGGATGTTCAGGGCAACGATGATCTGGTTGGCGACCTTGGCGGTCTGGCCGTCGCCGTTGCCGCCGACGCGGGTGATGTTCTTGCCCATGGCCTGGAACAGTGGCAGTGCGCGTTCGAAGGCTTTCGGGCAACCACCGACCATGATGCTCAGGGTCGCAGCCTTGGCACCGACTTCGCCGCCGGACACCGGAGCGTCCAGGTAGGCAGCACCAGTGGCCTTGATCTTTTCGGCGAAGGCCTTGGTGGCGGTCGGCGAGATCGAGCTCATGTCGATCACCACCTTGTTCGGGCCGACACCTTCGGCAACGCCGTTCTCACCGAACAGGACGCTGTCGACCTGCGGGGTGTCCGGAACCATGACGATGATGAATTCGGCTTCCTGGGCAACCTCTTTCGGGTTGGCCAGGGCCACGGCGCCAGCGGCGATCAGGTCGGCCGGGGCAGCATCGTGGTGGGTGGAAACGAAGATGCTGTGACCTGCTTTCTGCAGGTTCTGAGCCATGGGCTTGCCCATGATGCCGGTGCCGAGGAATCCGATTTTAGCCATGAGAAATTACCTCTTTTATATTTGTTCGCGGGCCCGAAGGCGCGGTGATTCAGATCGCGTTATGGGTCTTGAGCCAGCCCAGGCCTGCTTCGGTAGTGGTCAGCGGCTTGTACTCCGCGCCCACCCAACCCTGGTAGCCGATGCGGTCCAGGTGTTCGAACAGGAAGCGGTAGTTGATCTCGCCGGTGCCAGGTTCGTTGCGGCCCGGGTTGTCGGCCAGCTGGATGTGGTTGATCAGTTGCAGGTTGGCTTCCATGGTGCGAGCCAGGTCACCTTCCATGATCTGCATGTGGTAGATGTCGTACTGCAGGAACAGGTTGTCGCTGCCCACCTCGGCCTGGATTTCCAGGGCCTGCTGGGTGGTGTTCAGGTAGAAACCCGGGATGTCGCGGGTGTTGATCATTTCCATGACCAGGCGAATACCGGCGGCCTTGAGCTTGTCGGCGGCGTAGCGCAGGTTCTCGACGAAGGTCTTGCGCACGGTGGCGCAATCCGGGCCTTGTGGACGAATGCCGGCCAGGGCGTTGACCTGGGTGTTGCCCAGTACCTTGGCGTACTCAATGGCCTTGTCGACACCGGCGCGGAACTCTTCGATGCGGTCAGGGTGGCAGGTAATGCCGCGCTCACCTTTCGACCAGTCGCCCGCCGGCAGGTTGAATAGCACTTGGGTCAGGCCGTGGGCATCGAGCTGCTGTTTGATTTCGGCTGCGCTGAAATCATACGGGAAGAGGTATTCGACACCGCTGAAACCGGCGTCGGCGGCAGCCTTGAAGCGGGCCAGGAAGTCCTGTTCGGTGAACAGCATGGACAGGTTGGCAGCGAAGCGAGGCATGAGTTGTCTCCTTGCGTTGAAGGCCCCCGGGCAGCCCGGGGGCGTCAGGCGATCAGTCGAGCAGCGAGATGGCGGTTGGCGCGTCGTTGCCGACCAGGGCGAGGTCTTCGAATTCGTTGACCGCGTTGATCTCGGTGCCCATGGAAATGTTGGTCACACGCTCGAGAATCACTTCGACCACCACCGGCACGCGGAACTCTTCGGCCATCTTCTGCGCCTTGAGCAGGGCAGGGGCGATGTCGTTCGGCTCGAACACGCGGATGGCCTTGCAGCCCAGGCCTTCGACCACGGCGACGTGGTCGACACCGTAGGTGGCGGCGTCGGTGGCGTTGATGTTCTCGAACGCCAGTTGTACACAGTAATCCATGTCGAAGCCACGCTGCGCCTGGCGAATCAGGCCCAGGTAGGCGTTGTTCACCAGTACGTGGACGTACGGCAGGTTGAACTGCGCGCCCACGGCCAGTTCTTCGATCATGAACTGGAAGTCGTAGTCACCGGACAGCGCCACAACCTTGCGTTTCGGGTCAGCCTTGACCACGCCCAGGGCAGCAGGGATGGTCCAGCCCAGCGGGCCGGCCTGGCCGCAGTTGATCCAGTGGCGTGGCTTGTACACGTGCAGGAACTGTGCGCCGGCGATCTGCGACAGGCCGATGGTGCTGACGTAGCAGGTGTCCTTGCCGAAGACCTGGTTCATCTCTTCGTAGACGCGCTGAGGCTTGACCGGCACGTTGTCGAAGTGGGTCTTGCGCTGCAGGGTGGCTTTGCGCTGCTGGCAGTCTTCCAGCCACGCCTTGCGGCACTTCAGCTTGCCAGCGGCTTTCCACTCGCGGGCCACTTCCAGGAACACGTCCAGCGCCTTGCCGGCATCGGAAACGATACCCAGGTCCGGGGTGAATACACGGCCGATCTGGGTCGGTTCGATGTCCACGTGCACGAACTTGCGGCCTTCGGTGTAGACATCGACCGAACCGGTGTGGCGGTTGGCCCAGCGGTTGCCGATACCGAACACCAGATCGGATTTGAGCAGGGTGGCGTTGCCATAGCGGTGCGAGGTCTGCAGGCCGACCATGCCGACCATCAGTTCGTGGTCGTCCGGGATGGTGCCCCAGCCCATCAGGGTCGGGATCACCGGCACGCCGGTCAGTTCGGCGAACTCGACCAGCTTGTCGCTGGCGTCGGCGTTGATGATGCCGCCACCGGCTACCAGCAGTGGGCGCTCGGCGTCGTTGAGCAGGGCCAGGGCTTTTTCAGCCTGTACGCGGGTAGCGGACGGCTTGTTGACTGGCAGCGGCTCGTAGGCGTCGATGTCGAATTCGATCTCGGCCATCTGCACGTCGAACGGCAGGTCGATCAGCACTGGGCCTGGGCGGCCGGTGCGCATTTCATAGAAGGCCTTCTGGAAGGCGTAAGGCACCTGGCCCGGCTCCAGAACGGTGGTGGCCCACTTGGTGACCGGCTTGACGATGCTGGTGATGTCGACGGCCTGGAAGTCTTCCTTGTGCAGGCGAGCACGCGGAGCTTGGCCGGTGATGCAGAGGATTGGAATGGAGTCGGCCGACGCGCTGTACAGGCCGGTGACCATGTCGGTGCCGGCTGGGCCGGAGGTACCGATGCACACGCCGATGTTGCCCGGGTTGGCGCGAGTGTAGCCCTCGGCCATGTGCGAGGCGCCTTCGACGTGACGAGCGAGGACGTGATCGATGCCACCCACTTTCTTCAGGGCCGAATACAACGGGTTGATGGCAGCCCCCGGGATGCCGAATGCGGTATCTACACCTTCACGGCGCATGACCAGAACGGCTGCATCGATTGCTCTCATTTTGCTCATGGTTTGTGCCTCATCGATTTTGTAATTGTATACAACTTGCTTTGTGCCAGAGTGTATTCATGGCTGGCAGCTCAGGTCAACGGGTTTTCGTCGGAGGAGGTCGCTTTCGTTCGAGCGCCCATGAAAACGGCGGTTTGCGGTCTCGCATACGATCGTTTCAATTTATTGTATACAAAAATACATTCAGTTGTGTTCTATTGCCTTATCGGTTTTTCACCTGCCCTCAGGGCTTCTCACAACAAGAAGAGGACCTTTCCATGAACGCTTTGAACCTGAAAGTCGCTGTCAGCCTGGTCAACGCCGCGCTGGCGGCGGGCCGCAAGATCAATGCCGCACCCTTGACGGTGGCGGTGCTGGATGCCGGTGGGCACCTGCTGGCGCTGCAGCGCGAGGACGGGGCCAGCCTGATTCGGCCGGAAGTGGCCACGGGTAAGGCCTGGGGGGCGATTGCCCTAGGCAAGGGATCGCGCTTGCTGGCGCTGGATGCTCAGCAACGGCCGGCGTTTTTCGCGGCGTTGAACGGTCTTGGCGAGCGCCCGGTGGTACCGGCGCCGGGTGGTGTGCTGATTCGTGATCAGGACGGCAAGGTGCTGGGAGCGGTAGGGATCAGCGGCGATACGTCGGATATCGACGAACAGTGTGCGATCAGTGCGATCGAGGAGATAGGGTTGAAGGCGGATGCTGGGGTGGCTGCCTAAATCCCTCTTGGCTGTACTGGCCTCATCGCCGGCAAGCCGGCTCCCACAAAGTGCCTGTGTGGCCCATCCCTGTGGGAGCTGGCTTGCCGGCGATGGGGCCCATCAGGCCGCCTCAGGCTCACACCCCTTGAGCACCAGGCGAATGATGGTCTCCGCCGCCGCTTCATAATCACTGTCGGCCAGCTTGGCCTTGCCGGTGATCACCGAGATCTGCCAATCGAAGTCGGCGTAGGTCTGCGTCGCTGCCCAGATGCTGAACATCAGGTGATGCGGGTCGACATTGGCAATCTGCCCACGCTCGATCCAGCGTTGGATGCACTCGATGTTGTGGCGAGCCTGCTCGTTGAGCTGCTCGACCTGGTTCGGCGACAGGTGCGGCGCACCGTGCATGATCTCGCTGGCGAACACCTTCGAAGCATGCGGCAGGTCGCGCGAGATGCGGATCTTCGAGCGGATGTAGGAACTCAGCACTTCCTTTGGATCACCGTCGGCATTGAACGGCGTCGACGCCTGCATGATCGGCGCGATGATGCTCTCGAGCACTTCGCGGTAGAGGTTGTCCTTGGACTTGAAGTAGTAGTACACGTTCGGCTTGGGCAGGCCGGCCTTGGCCGCGATATCGCTGGTCTTGGTGGCGGCGAAGCCCTTGTCGGCGAATTCCTCGCTGGCCGCGCGCAGGATCAGTTCCTTGTTGCGCTCGCGAATGGTGCTCATGGTCGGGGGTCTTCCTCGTGTCTGGCCACCTCTGAGAGTGACCGGGCATGGTAGCACCGGCGTCCACAAGCGCTCAAGGCAGCGACTTTCGGCTAGACTCCGGCCCACTCATCAAACAGGAAGCGACAAACATGGCAGGCAGCAGTCTATTGGTACTCCTTGACGACATCGCCACCGTGCTCGATGACGTCTCGCTGATGACCAAGGTCGCGGCGAAGAAGACCGCAGGCGTGCTGGGCGACGACCTGGCGCTCAACGCCCAGCAGGTCACGGGTGTGCGCGCCGAGCGCGAGATCCCGGTGGTGTGGGCGGTGGCCAAGGGTTCGTTCATCAACAAAGCGATCCTGGTGCCGGCGGCGCTGCTGATCAGCGCGTTCATCCCGTGGGCGGTGACACCACTGCTGATGATCGGCGGTGCCTACCTGTGCTTCGAAGGGTTCGAGAAGCTGGCGCACAAGTTCCTGCACAGCAAGGAAGAGGAC
Source organism: Pseudomonas sp. KU43P (assembly GCF_033095865.1). Lineage (NCBI taxonomy): Bacteria > Pseudomonadati > Pseudomonadota > Gammaproteobacteria > Pseudomonadales > Pseudomonadaceae > Pseudomonas > Pseudomonas sp. KU43P. Next base: position 1,786,282 of record NZ_AP019365.1, read on the forward strand.
AGCGCCCAGCACGAGGCGCGCAAGGAAGCCGTGGCGGATACCAACGTCGATCTGGTCGCCTATGAGAAGACCAAGATCAAGGGCGCGGTGCGCACCGATTTCATCCTGTCGGCAGAGATCATCGCCATTACCTTGGGCACTGTGGCGGATGCGCCACTGACCCAGCAGATCATCGTGCTGTCGGGCATCGCCATTGTCATGACCATCGGCGTGTACGGGCTGGTGGGTGGCATCGTCAAGCTAGATGACCTGGGCCTGTGGATGACCCAGAAGGCTTCGAAAGTTGCCCAGGCGGTAGGCAATGGCATCCTGCGTGCTGCGCCCTACATGATGAAAAGCCTGTCGGTGATTGGCACCGCGGCGATGTTCCTGGTCGGTGGCGGGATTCTGGTGCATGGCGTCGCACCCCTGCATCACGCCATCGAGGCATTCAGCGCAGGGCGCGGTGGGGCGCTGACCGGCGCTTTGCTCAATGGTGGTGTGGGGATTGTCGCGGGTGCCGTGGTACTGGCGTTGGTTGCAGTGGCCGGGAAGCTGTGGCGAGCTGTAAAACCCGCAACCTGATGCGGATCGCCGGCAAGCCGGCTCCCACAGTCGACCGCCTATCTCAGGCAGGGCGCTATGCTCGTGGGAGCCGGCTTGCCGGCGATGGGCTGCAGAGCAGCCCCCCTATCAGAAGTGAACCTTGACCAGGAAGCTCGCGGTGTTCTGGTCAGTGGTGAACCCATCGGAATCCTTGATCCCGTACTTGTTCTTCCAGTAGTCGTACTCGAAACCGACGTACAACTGCTTCTCGCCCAGGTGCAGCGCCTTGCCCAGGTCGTACTTGACCTGCGGGTTGAAGTGCAGGTTGGCGTGGTACTCGCCGCGGCTGTTCTCGTCGTTGTCGACGACCCAGTCCATGAAACCGTCGATGAGGATGTCGGACGAGCCCACAGGGATGGTGTACGACCATACGGGCGTGATCTGCCAGACGTTGTCACCCGGGCGGCTGCCGTCGGTGGTGCGCTGGTAGAAGTTCAGCTGGAAGTAGTCAAAGCCTGGGATGGCCAGGTCGAAGCCTGGGCCGATCAGATACGACTCGGTATCACCTTCGCCGAACTCGTAGGTCATGGCCAGCAGCACGTCCTTGACCGGGCCGAACTCCAGCTTCTGGTCGAAGATCTTGCCGAACGACAGGCGCGGGCTGAATTCACCGTAGTAGGTGTTGTCGCCGTTGTTGAAGTCCTTCTTGCCGTTATAGAAGATCTTGTCGACGAAGAAGAAGTTGTCGCCGTACTTCCAGCCATCGGCGTGCTCGAAGGTAACGGTCTGCTGAACCTCGGGGTTGACCTTGAAGTTCTTGCCCCACAGGTAGGTCAGGCTGTTGTTCTGCCACTGCAGCAGGTCGCCGGCGAAGGTCGTGCCGCAGGCCAGCAGGCCGCCCGCGAGAATCAGGCTATTGATGGTACGCATTGCGAGTGTCGCTCCCTTGTTTTGATCTGTTGTCAGCGCTCGTACAGGCGCTGTTTTTGTCTTTTGAGTCAGCTTTTTTCGATAGGCCACAGCTGTTTGGCAAGAGCTGCGCCAACTTTTCCGGGTTGGCTACAACGGTCCTGCTCGACTCGTTCTGAACGGATGAAAATGGGTATTTCAGGCTGGCAACACGTTGGCCAACCGCCCGAATTCATTGACTGAGCGGTCAGTAAACGCAGGCAGGATCCGTCCTGCCCTGATCGAGGGGGCGCGCAGATTACTGGCTTGCGCGCCGGTCCTCAAGTGCTCCGTCCTGGAGCACGGTGTTACAAACTTGTGCGTTCGGTCAGGTTATCAGAAATGCACCTTGATCAGTGCACTGGCCACGCTCTGATTGCTTTCCAGGTTGCCGCGGCTGTCGATGCCGTACTTGTCCTTCCAGTAGCTGTACTCGAAGCCGACGTAGAGCTGTTTGGCGCCCAGATTCAGCGCCTTGCCCAGGTCGTATTTGACCTGCGGGTTGAAGTGCAGGTTGGCGTGGTAGGTGCCACGACGGGTTTCGTCGTTGTCGGTCACCCAATCCATGTAACCGTCGATCAGAATGTCGGATTTACCCAGCGGGATGGTGTACGACCAGCCGGGGGTGATCTGCCAGACATTGTCGCCAGGGCGGCTGCCTTCGGTGTTGCGCACATAGAAGTTGAGGGTGAAGTAGTTGAAGCCCGGGATGTCCAGGTCGAAGCCGGGGCCAATCAGGTAGGCCTCGTTGTCGCCTTCACCGCGTTCGTAGGTCATGGCCAGCAGCACGTCCTTGACCGGGCCGAAGGCCAGCTTGCGATCGAGGATCTTGCCGAACGACAGGCGCGGGCTGAACTCACCGTAGTAGGTGGTCACGCCTTTGCTCGGGTCGGGTTTGCCGTTGTAGAAGATCTTGTCGACGAACATGAACGTGTCGCCGTACTTCCATTTGTTGGCGTGTTCGAAGGTGATGGTCTGCTGGATGTCGGGGTTGACCTTGAAGTCCTTGCCGTACAGATAGGTCAGGCTTTCGCCATGCCAGAGCAGCCATTCGCCTGCATGGGCGGGGAGTGTGGCCAGCAGGCTGCTGCCCAGCAGCAGGGACGTGGTGATGCGCTTCATGTTGTGATTCCCGGACTTATTGTTTTTGTTGGCGGTTTTTTCGGCGCGCAGGCGCCCCGAGCGGCCCATTCCGGCGGGCCGACGGTGTAACGGTTACTGCGGGTATGAGCAGGGGCGGCCAGAAGCCGCCCCGCTAGGCTCAATGCTGGTGACAGGCGTCGTTGTGCACAGCGCGGTCGGCGCCACCGAGGATGTTGAACAGCACGTTCAGCACCAGGGCGCTGACCGTGGCCATGGCGATGCCGCTGTGGGTGATGGGTTCCATCCACTGGGGCATTTGCGCGAAGAACTCCGGACGGACCACGGGGATCAGGCCAAAGCCGACGCTGACCGCAACCAGCAGCTGGTTGCGGCGGTCGCCGATGTCCGCTTCCTGGAGGATCTTGATCCCGGTGGCGGTGACCATGCCGAACATGGCGATGGACGCGCCGCCCAGTACCGCAGGTGGGATCGAGGCAATCAGGAAGGCCGCCTTCGGCAGCAGGCTGAGCAGAATCAGCAGTGCGCCGGCGACCACGGTGACGTAGCGGCAGCGTACCCCGGTCATCTGCACCAGGCCGATGTTCTGGGCGAAGGAGGAGTGGGTGAAGGTGTTGAAGAAACCGGCGACGAACGACGCACCGGCATCGCACAGCAGGCCGCGACGCAGCATGCCGGGCGTGACTTCACGATCGGTTACCTTGCCCAAGGCGAGGAACATGCCCGTGGACTCGACGAAGATGATCACCACCACCAGGCACATCGACAGGATCGGTGCCAGGCTGAAGGTCGGCATGCCGAAGTGCAGTGGGGTTACCACTTGCAGCCACGGTGCCTCGTTCAGGCCAGACAGGTCGACCATGCCGATGGAGCCGGCCAGGATGTAACCCAGGCCCATGCCTACCAGTACCGAGACGTTGACCCAGAAGCCGCGCATGAAGCGGTTGATCAGCAGGATGACTGCCAGCACCAGGCCAGCCACCATCAGGTAGATCGGCGAGCCGAAGGCTTCTGCCTCGTGGCCGCCACCGGCCCAGTTGACCGCCACCGGGAACAGCGAAAGGCCGATCGAGGTGATGACGGTACCGGTGACCAGCGGTGGGAAGAAGCGCACCACCTTGGACATGAACGGCGCGATCAGCATGCCGAAGAAACCGGCGGCGATGGTTGCACCGAAGATGCCCTGCAGGCCTACGCCGGGCATGCCGGCCATGGCCACCATGCTGCCGACCGCAGCGAAACTGGCGCCCATCATCACCGGCATGCGGATCCCTACCGGGCCGATACCGAACGACTGGATGATGGTGGCCACGCCGGCGACGAGCAGGTCGGCGTTGATCAGGAAAGCGACTTCTTCGCGAGACAATCCGGCAGCCTGGCCGATGATCAGAGGTACGGCGATCGCGCCTCCGTACATCAGCAACACATGTTGCAGGCCTACCAGGATCAGTTGGAACAGGGGCAGAGGCTGTCGCGGCGGCGCCACTGGAATGTACGCCTTGCGTGACTCGGACATGCAGCACCTCGAGTTTTGTTTTTATTCTCGGATCCAAGCGCCAGGCCAAGGCCTGGGCGCTCGATGCTTGCTTGTTGCGTGTTTCTTGTAAGTTGGGCCGGCAATGCCGGCCCATTCGCGGCGCAAGGCCGCTCCCGCTGGGGCGCGCGGACGCCCCGTCGGGAGGGTGTATCAGTTGACCTGCGCGCCTTTGGCGATCCAGTCACCGACGAGCTTGCGCTCTTCGGCGGTCATCTGGGTGATGTTGCCCAGCGGCATGATCTGGCTGGCGACCGCTTGCGCTTGAATGCGCGCGGCCTGGGCCTGGATCTGCTGCGGGGTGTCGAACATCACGCCGGCAGGGGCGGCGCTGAACAGTGGGCTGGTCGGTTTCGACGAGTGGCACACACTGCAGCGCTCCTGGATGACTTTGTGGATCTTGTCGAAGTCGCCACCGGCGGCCTGTGCGGTCGCCTGGGCGGGGGCTTCGGCCGGTGCGGCAGGGGCTTCTGCCGCCTTGGCAGCGTCTTCGGCACGCTGCTCGGCAGCGGTCTTGCCACCCACTGCGGTTGCTGGCAGCGGTTGGTACTCGATCTTCGCCGCAGCCTGCTCAGGTGCAACAGCCATCGGCTTCGGACCGGTGACGTAGGCCAGGCAGATCATCGCCAGAGCGCCCACAGGCAGGGTCCAGGCGTACTTGTTGCTGTCGTGGCGGGTGTTGAAGTAGTGGCGGATCAGAACCGCGGCTACTGCGATACCGGCCAGGATCAGCCAGTTGTACTGGCTACCGTAGGTGCTCGGGAAGTGGTTGCTGATCATGATGAACAGCACCGGCAGGGTGAAGTAGTTGTTGTGACGCGAACGCAGCAGGCCTTTGGCCGGCAGTACCGGGTCAGGCGTCTGGTTGTTCTCGATCGCCGCCACCAGCTGGCGCTGGGCCGGCATGATGATGCGGAACACGTTACCCACCATGATGGTGCCGATGATCGCGCCGGTGTGCAGGTACGCACCACGGCCGCTGAACACCAGGCTGAAGCCGAAGCAGGCAGCGATGATCAGGACGAACAGCACGGCACCGAGCAGGGCAGGGTGCTTGCCCAGCGGCGAGTCGCACAGGAAGTCGTAGATGAACCAGCCGGCGACCAGCGAACCGATACCAATGGCCACGCCTTCGGCACCGCTCAGGGTGCTGCCGGGTGCCAGCAGGTACAGGCTCGGGTTCCAGTAGAACACCACGCACAGCAGGGCGATACCGGACATCCAGGTGAAGTAGGCTTCCCATTTGAACCAGTGCAGGTTCTCGGGCATTTTCGGGGGTGCGAGTTTGTATTTCTCCAGGTGGTAGATACCACCGCCGTGAATCGCCCAGAGATCACCCGACAACCCATCGCGCGGGTTGCTTCGATTCAGGTGGTTCTCCAGCCAGACGAAGTAGAACGATGCACCGATCCAGGCGACACCGGTGATCATGTGAACCCAGCGAATGCTCAGGTTCAGCCATTCGTGAAGGTGTGCTTCCACAGTATGTACCTCATGCCGATCACCCTGTTGGATGACCGACCGTTTCTTATTGGTGGGGATTGAGGATCAGCATCTGTTCCTCGGTGAAGTAATGCTCGTCGCAGTTGTTGCCGGAACCACTGCGATCAACCACCAGGAAATCATCCCGCTTTTCGATCGTCAGCACCGGGTGGTGCCAGACGCCGCGATGGTAATTGACGCCCTGCCTGCCGTTGCTGCGGAAGGCACGGACCAAACCTGATACAGGTGCATCGCCAACCGGCGCGACCACGATCAGAAAGGGGTTGCCGAGCAGCGGAATGAAAGCCTGGCTGCCCAGCGGATGGCGTTCCAGCATGCGCACGGTCAGCGGCATGTCCTGCGCGTCGGCGCGGAAGATGCTGATGATCGCGTTGTCTTCAGGCTCGGCGGTCTCGACCGTGGCGAGCTTGTGGAAGCGCATGGTCGAACCGTTGTTGATCATGAAGTGGTCGCTGCCATCGGTTTCGATCACGTCTCCGAAAGGGGCGAAGGCTTCTTTGGTCAGGGGTTCGATCATCAGGGTGCGCATGCGGTTATCTCTTCTAAGTTCGTTGTTCTGGATAAGGCTCTTTCGTTGCCGCAGCGGTTACAGCTGCAGCAGGCGGAACAGGGCGATCAGGTTGATCTGCGCCAGGGCTTCCTTGAATTCGGCATCGGCATCGTTGTGGATGCGTTTTTCGAACGAAGCAAGGATCTGGTGCCGGTTGCTGCCCTTGACCGCCATGATGAACGGGAACTGGAACTTGGCCTTGTAGGCGTCGTTCAGTTCGGTGAAGCGGGCGAATTCCTCGGCGGTGCACTGGTGGATACCGGCGCCGGCCTGCTCGTTGGTGCTCGATTCGGTCAGCTCGCCCTGGATCGCGGCCTTGCCGGCGAGGTCCGGGTGAGCATTGATCAGCGCCAGCTGATCGGCGTGGTTGGCGCTGAGCAGGATGTCGCTCATGCGCTGGTGCAGCGCCTCGATCTCGTCCAGTTCACCCAGTTGGCCCAGGTCGTAGGCTTTTTCGGCGACCCACGGCGAGTGCTCGTAGATGTCGGCGAAAACCTTGACGAAGGCGTCACGGCTCAGGGTGGATGGCTTGAGGGTCTTGAAGGCGGTCATCAGGCGTTCTCTTTCTTGTACGGGTGGGTGGTGTGCCAGTGGCGGGCGATATCCGCGCGACGGGCGAACCAGACCTGCTCATGGCTCTTGGCGTAGTCGACGAAGCGCTTGAGCGCTGCCAGGCGCGCCGGGCGGCCGACCAGGCGGCAGTGCAGGCCGATGGAAAGCATCTTCGGCGACTCGGCACCTTCGGCGTAGAGCACGTCGAAAGCATCCTTGAGGTACTGGAAGAACTGCTCGCCGCAGTTGAAACCCTGGACCTGGGTGAAGCGCATGTCGTTGGTGTCCAGGGTGTAGGGGATCACCAGGTGCGGCTTGCCGGTCGGGTTGTTCGGTTCCCAGTAGGGCAGGTCATCGTCGTAGGTGTCGCTGTCATACAGGAAACCACCTTCTTCCATGACCAGGCGACGGGTATTCGGGCCGGTGCGGCCGGTGTACCAGCCTACCGGACGCTCGCCGGTCAGCTCGGTGAGGATGCGGATGGCTTCGAGCATGTGCTCGCGCTCCTGGGCCTCGTCCATGTTCTGGTAGTCGATCCAGCGGTAACCATGGCTGCAGATCTCGTGGCCGGCTTCGACCATGGCGCGGATCACGTCAGGGTGGCGCTGGGCGGCCATGGCCACGGCGAACACGGTCAGCGGTACGCCGCTGTCCTTGAACAGCTTGAGCAGGCGCCATACGCCGGCGCGGCTGCCGTATTCGTACAGCGACTCCATGCTCATGTTGCGCTGGCCCTGCAGCGGCTGGGCAGCGACCATCTCGGAGAGGAAGGCTTCGGATTCCTTGTCACCGTGCAGGATGTTGCGCTCGCCGCCTTCTTCGTAATTGAGGACGAACGACAGCGCGATGCGAGCGTTGCCCGGCCATTGCGGGTGAGGAGGGTTGTTGCCGTAACCGATCAGGTCGCGAGGGTAGTCAGCGCTCACTGCAGTCTTCCTTCTTGTGTGTTGGTGCGGGGTGGGCGGGCCGCGTCGGTATGTCGCACCACCGGATGGGCTGATTGTATACAACTTCTGAAATCTTTTGTAAGCCTGTTTTTCCGCATTTCTTCCCTTTTGTCGCATGAGAATGTATTGCAAGAAACCTGCCCAGTTGGTCAGCAATTACCATGGGGGTCTGCGCAGGCCTTGAATTTGCGACAGAAAGCATTGGGCGCAGGGCTGTGACGGATGGGCTCAAAAAATTGTGTACAATTTGCTAATGGAATGTCTTAATAACGCCATTCCCGCCCATCGCAGGCGCTTTGCCGTGGCGATGGCTGTGTATTTTTTGCCCACAGATTGAACAAGAGGCGACAAGCAATGGGACGTTTGACCACACACGTACTGGATGCCGCTCACGGCTGCCCGGGCAGCTCGATCAAGGTTGAGCTGTATCGCGTCGAAGGCCAGCAGCTGGAGCTGGTGAACACTGCCCTGACCAACAGCGATGGCCGCGTCGATGCGCCACTGCTGCAGGGTGACGATTACCGTACTGGCGTCTATCAGCTGCAGTTCAGCGCTGGCGCCTATTACCGTGCTCGCGGCGTACAGCTGCCGGACACGGCGTTTCTCGATGTTGTTGTGTTGCGCTTTGGCATCGACGAGAAGCAGGAGCACTACCACGTGCCGCTGCTGATCTCGCCGTACAGCTATTCGACCTATCGCGGGAGCTAGTTGGTCGCTAGAAGAATCTTCGTAGGTCCTTGGCCCGCTCTCACACTGGCGGGCTTTTTTTCGTCTGCAGGAAAGTGACGCAGAATGTACGCCGTGAATGTTGCAGTGGGCATGAAATCGAGCGCCGCCCGCGCGGCGCATCGCGGATGAATCCGCTCCTACATTTGTTGCAACGTGCCGCAGTCTGTCAGGCCATGGTTGTCCGCCTTTGGGGCCCGCCGCAACATAGCGTCGAGCCAACAAGGCTGGCAACCATGGCCTATCAGGCATAGGCACGTTGCAACAAATGTAGGAGCGGATTCATCCGCGATGCGCCGCGCGGGCGGCGCTCGATCTCGAAAACCCTAAAAACCTACAGCCAAGCCACCCGTGTTCAGAGGAACACGAACTTGGCAATGAAGATCGCGCACAGCACCCACAGGCTGGCCGAGATTTCCTTGTACTTGCCGGTCCCCGCCTTCAGCGCCACATAGCTGATAAAGCCCAGGGCAATACCATCCGCCACCGAGAAGGTCAGCGGCATCATGATCACCGTGACGATCGCCGGAATGCTGTCGGTCGCTTCATCCCAATGAATGTGCGCCATGCTGCCCATCATCAGCATCGCCACGTAGATCAGCGCACCGGCCGTCGCATAGGCCGGAATCATCCCCGCCAACGGCGCGAAGAACATCGCGGCAATGAACAGAATACCGACCACCACGGCGGTCAGCCCGGTACGGCCGCCGGCGGCCACGCCCGCAGCACTCTCGACGTAGCTGGTCACCGGCGGCACCCCGACCACGGCACCGAACACGCTCGAAGCACTGTCGGCCTTCAGGGCCCGCGACAGGTTCTCGATACGCCCGTCAGGCGCCACCAGGTTGGCCCGCTGGGCAACGCCCATCAGCGTGCCGGCAGTGTCGAACATGTGCACGAAGAGGAACGCCAGTACCACGCTGATCATGCTGACGTTGAACACGCCCGCTACATCCATGGCCATCCAGGTCGGTGCCAGGCTCGGCGGCATCGACATCACCCCGCCAAACTTCACCAGGCCAAGGCCCCAGCCGGCGAGGGTCACGCCGATGATGCTGATGAGGATCGCGCCGAACACACGCTTGTAGCTGAGGATGGCGATCAGCAGGAAACACACTGCCGCCAGCAGCGGGCCTGGCTCATGCAGCGAGCCCAGCTTGATCAGGGTGGCCGGGCTGTCAACGATGATGCCCGCGGTCTTCAGGCCGATCAGCCCGAGAAACAATCCGACGCCGGCCCCCATGGCATGGCGCAGGCTGACCGGGATGCTGTTGAGCAGCCATTCGCGCACTTTCGACAAGGTCAGGAACATGAACAGCACACCCGAGACGAACACCGCCCCCAGCGCGGTTTCCCAGTTGTAGCCCATGGTGCCGACCACGGTGTAGGTGAAGAAGGCGTTCAACCCCATGCCTGGTGCCAGGCCCACCGGCCAGTTGGCGTACAGGCCCATCAGCAAGCAACCGAGCGCGGCGGCGATGCAGGTGGCGACGAACGCCGCACCGTGATCGATGCCGGCGTCGGCCATGATGTTGGGGTTGACGAAGATGATGTAGGCCATGGTGATGAAGGTGGTCACCCCGGCTATCAACTCGGTTCTGACGGTACTGCCGTGTTGCTTGAGTTTGAAAATCCGTTCCAGCCAACTCGTTTCGAGCGGTGGAGCGAGATCCAGCGTAGGTGCGTCGGATTTGCGGCTTTCCACAGCGAGTACTCCTCAAGTCTTTCTTGTTGTTCTTGGAGCCAGTGACCTGCGCAATGCACTTGGTGGCTCCGCGAGGGATGGCAGACGTCTGACACGCTTTGTTGACTCGCGGGTCAAGAAGTTGCCCGATGGATTATGCTTTTGTGTACAAAGAATGCAAATAATGTTTTATGTTTTGTGCGCAGAAACCGCCGCGCAACGGCTATATAGGTAAAAGCCCACCTGCAGAAACGGCTCAGCCTGTGTACAATGGCGCCATACTTTCCTTCGTGCCTCGAGAGCCCATGAACGAACAGCTGCAACCTCTGAAGAAACCTGCACGTGCCGGCAAGGCTGGCCGCAGTGGTACCCAGGACGACATCGTCTATGCGCATATTTTCGAGGCGATCCTCGAACAGCGTCTGGCGCCGGGCACCAAGTTGAGCGAGGAAGCGCTGGGCGAGATCTTCGGCGTCAGCCGCACCATCATCCGTCGCGCTCTGTCGCGCCTGGCCCATGAAAGCGTGGTGCTGCTGCGGCCCAACCGCGGCGCGGTGGTGGCCAGCCCAACGGTGGAAGAGGCGCGCCAGGTGTTTTTCTCGCGGCGCATGGTCGAGCGTGCCATCACTGAACTGGCCGTTCAGCATGCCACCCCCGAGCAGCTCAACGAACTGCGCCACATGGTGCGCGAAGAGCGCGACAGTTTCTCCCGTGGCGACCGAGGTGCCGGTATCCGGCTTTCCGGCGAGTTCCACCTCAAGCTGGCCGAAGCGGCGGGCAATGCACCCCTGGTCAGCTTCCAGCGCAGCCTGGTGTCGCAGACCTCGCTGATCATTGCCCAGTACGAAAGCGGCAACCGTTCACACTGCTCTTACGACGAGCACATGCAGCTGATCGATGCCATCGAGGCGCGTGACGCCGAGCAGGCGGTGAGCCTGATGATGCATCACATGGACCATATCGACAGCAAGCTGAACCTGGACGAGGAAAGTGCCTCGGACGACTTGCATGCCGTGTTTTCCCACTTGCTGAAGAAGCCCAAGGCCTCGGCCAAGGGTTGATCGTATGCCTGAATGAACTGGGGGCCGCTTCGCGCCCCATCGCCGGCAAGCCGGCTCCCACGGATCACATGCTGTACCCGTGGAGCCGGCTTGCCGGCGATGGGGCTGCGAAGCGGCCCCCTGCAGTTTCTGGCCTTTCGCCGATTACCTGATAAATTTGCTAGTTGCAAACCCCTTTTCAATGTGGTTGGGCTTGCGCCGTTCGTGCGTTCAACTACAGAGGAAAAGGTCCATGACCATGTCTTTGGGTGTGCGTATGGGTGCCGAGCTTGTCGGTACCTTCTGGCTGGTGCTGGGCGGCTGTGGCAGTGCAGTGCTCGCGGCCAGTTCCCCGCTCGGCATCGGCGTTCTTGGTGTCGCCTTCGCCTTCGGCCTCACCGTGCTGACCATGGCGTTCGCCATCGGTCACATTTCCGGATGCCACCTCAACCCTGCCGTGTCGTTCGGGCTGGTGGTGGGTGGGCGCTTTCCGGCCAAGGAGTTGCTGCCCTACGTGATCGCCCAGGTGATCGGGGCCATCCTGGCAGCGGCGGTTATCTACTTCATCGCCAGTGGCAAGGCAGGCTTCGAGCTTTCATCGGGCTTGGCCTCCAATGGCTACGCGGACCATTCCCCCGGAGGCTACTCGCTGGCGGCAGGTTTCGTCAGTGAAGTGGTGATGACGGCGATGTTCCTGGTGATCATCATGGGTGCGACCGATGTGCGTGCACCGGCCGGCTTTGCCCCAATCGCCATCGGCCTGGGCCTGACACTGATTCACCTGATCTCGATCCCGGTGACCAATACCTCGGTCAACCCCGCGCGTAGCACGGGGCCGGCATTGTTCGTCGGTGGCTGGGCCTTGCAACAGCTGTGGCTGTTCTGGCTGGCGCCGCTGATCGGGGCAGCGATCGGCGGCGCGCTGTATCGCGGCCTGGCAAAAGAACCTTAGCGCTGGTGCACGCAACGCCCGGCGGCGTAGGTTTCACGCACAGTGCGGTCGTCGCCCAGGGTGGTTAGCACGAACAGGGTCTCTTCGATGCTGCCGGACTGCTGGATACGGTAGTCCAGTAGCGGCGTGGCCTTGTAGTCGAGCACCACGAAGTCGGCATCGTTGCCTGGGCGCAGGCTGCCGATGCGGTCGTCCAGGCGCAGGGCGCGGGCGCCGCCGAGGGTGGCCAGGTACAGTGACTTGTAAGGGTGCAGGCGCACGTCCTGCAGCTGCATCACCTTGTACGCTTCGTTCAGGGTGTTGAGCAGCGAGAAGCTGGTGCCGGCGCCGACATCGGTGCCCAGGCCCACATTGACCTTGAAGCGCTCGGCCTGGGGCAGATTGAACAGGCCGCTGCCCAGGAACAGGTTGGAGGTCGGGCAGAAGGCGATGGCCGAGCCTGTTTCGGACAGGCGCTGGCACTCTTCGTCGCACAGGTGCACGCCATGGGCGAACACCGAGCGCTCGCCGAGCAGCTCGAAGTGATCGTAGACGTCCAGGTAGCCCTTCTGCTCAGGGAACAGCGACTTGACCCAGTCGATTTCCTTGAGGTTCTCGGACAGGTGAGTGTGCATGTATACACCCGGGTGTTCCTTGAGCAACTGGCCGGCAACGGACAGCTGTTCCGGGGTGCTGGTCGGTGCGAAACGCGGGGTTACCGCATAGTGCAGGCGGCCCTTGCCATGCCAGCGCTCGATCAGCGCCTTGCTCTGGGTGTAGCTGGTTTCGGCGGTGTCGGTGAGGTAGTCCGGGGCGTTGCGATCCATCATCACCTTGCCGGCGATCATTCGCAGGTCCAGGCGCTCAGCTTCTTCGAACAGGGCATTGACCGACTCGGGGTGCACGCTGCCGAACACCAGGGCGGTGGTGGTGCCGTTGCGCAACAGCTCCTGCAGGAAGATCTTCGCCACCTTGTCGGCATGGGCCTTGTCGGCGAACTGCTTTTCGCACGGGAAGGTGTAGGTGTTGAGCCAGTCCAGCAGCTGCTCGCCGTAGGAGCCGATCATGCCGGTCTGCGGGAAGTGGATGTGGGTGTCGATGAAGCCAGGGGTGATCAGCGCGTCCTGGTAATGCACCACTTCGATGTCGGCATCCAGGGTCGGCAGCAGCTCGCTGGCGTGGCCCAGGGCGCTGATGCGGCCATCGTCGATCACCAGCAGGCCGTCCTCGAAGTATTCATGGGAAGCGTCCAGGCCCACCTCGGCCGGGTCGGCGATGCTGTGCAGGATGGCGGCACGGTAGGCTTTGCGGGTAAGGGTCATATCACACTCGTCAAAGGGCTTGGCTGCGCCGGGAGGGCGGCAGCAGTTGGGCAATGGGGCCGGCGTTGACAGCAGCGTCGTGCTGGCCGAAGCAGGCGTTGTAGGTGGCAATGATTTCGGCGGCGATGGACACGGCGATCTCGATCGGCAGCTTGCCCTTGACCTCGGCCATGCCCATCGGGCAGCGCATGCGTGCCACCACGGCGTCGTCGAAGCCGCGCTCGCGCAGGCGATGCTCGAACTTGACCCGTTTGGTCTTCGAGCCGATCAGGCCGAACCAGGTGTAATCGTTGCGCTTGAGGATGGCGGCGGTCAGTTCCAGGTCGAGCTGGTGGTTGTGGGTCATGACGATGCAGTAGCAGCCGGCAGGCAGCTCGGCCACTTCGTCGACCGGTTCCTCGCTGACCACCTTGGTCACCCCGTTGGGGATGAGTTCGGGGAATTCCTGTTCGCGCGAATCGATCCAGCGCACCCGGCAGGGCAGTGCGGCGAGCAAGGGTACCAGAGCACGGCCGACATGGCCCGCGCCGAAAACGGCGATCTCGGCCTGCACGGCGGCCATCGGTTCGAACAGCAGCACGGTGGCGCCGCCGCAGCACTGGCCAAGGCTGGCGCCGAGGCTGAAACGCTCCAGATGCGGGGTGCTGCGGTGTTCCTCCAGCATCTGCCGGGCGATGTGCAGCGCCTTGTATTCCAGGTGGCCGCCGCCGATGGTGTCGTACAGGCCGGTGGCGCTGACGACCATCTTCGAGCCGGCGTTGCGCGGGGTCGAGCCGCGTTCCTCGATGATGGTCACCAGGACGCAGGCTTCGCCACGGGACTGGTGGTCGGCGAGGGCGTTGATCCATTGGTGCATGATGCAGATCCTCATGTTCAGGTGGCCTGTTCGGGCCCCATCGCCGGCAAGCCGGCTCCCACAGGGTCAGTGCAGCCATGGACGCGTGTGTGGGAGCCGGCTTGCCGGCGATGGGGCCCTCAAAGGCGCCCAGCCAACCTCAGTGAGTCACGGTTTCCAGTTCTTGTTCGGCAGCTTGCTGTTGAGCCACCGCCTTGCGCATCTGCTCGCAGCCCCACAACACCCGCTCCGGCGTCGCCGGTGCATCGATATCCGGCTGCACTTTGTAGTCGGCCATGCTGGCCACGGCATCCTTGATCGCGCACCAGGCGGCGATGCCGAGCATGAACGGCGGCTCGCCCACGGCCTTGGAGTGGAACACCGTGTCTTCGGGGTTCTTGCGGTTCTCCACCAGCTTCACCCGCAGGTCCAGCGGCATGTCGGCCACTGCTGGGATCTTGTAGCTGGCCGGGCCGTTGGTCATCAGCTTGCCCTTGGCGTTCCACACCAGTTCTTCGGTGGTCAGCCAGCCCATGCCCTGGATGAAGCCGCCTTCGACCTGGCCGATGTCGATGGCCGGGTTCAGCGAATCACCCACATCGTGCAGGATGTCGGCGCGCAGCATCTTGTACTCGCCGGTCAGGGTGTCGACCACCACCTCGACGCAGGCAGCACCGAAGGCGTAGTAGTAGAACGGCCGACCACGCGCCTGGCTGCGGTCGTAGAAGATCTTCGGCGTGCGATAGAAGCCGGTGCTGGACAACGACACCTGGGCGAAATAGGCCTGCTGCACCAGTTGTTCGAAGCTGACGATCTGGTCGCGCGCCCGCACATGGCCGTTGCGGAACTCCACATCCTCCTCGGTCACGTTGTAGTGTCGTGCGGCGAATTCGGTCAGGCGCTTCTTGAGAATCTCGGCAGCGTTTTGCGCCGCTTTGCCGTTCAGGTCGGCGCCACTGGAGGCCGCGGTCGGCGAGGTGTTGGGCACCTTGTCGGTGTTGGTGGCGGTGATCTGGATGCGGCTGAAATCGACCTGGAAGATCTGCGCCACCACCTGCGCCACCTTGGTGTTCAGGCCCTGGCCCATCTCGGTGCCGCCGTGGTTCAGGTGGATGCTACCGTCGGTATAGATGTGGATCAGCGCACCGGCCTGGTTGAGGAAGGTGGCGGTGAACGAGATGCCGAACTTCACCGGGGTCAGCGCCAGGCCTTTCTTGAGCACCGGGCTGTTGGCGTTGAAGCGGCGGATCGACTCGCGGCGCTCGGCGTAGTCGCTGCTGGCCTCCAGCTCTGCGGTCATTTCTTCGAGCATGTTGTGCTCGACGGTCTGGTAGTAGTGGGTGACGTTGCGCTCGGTCTTGCCATAGTAGTTGGCCTTGCGCACCGCCAGCGGGTCGCGGCCCAGGTGACGGGCGATATGGTCCATTACCTGCTCGATGGCAACCATGCCCTGCGGGCCGCCAAAGCCGCGGTAGGCGGTATTGGAGGCAGTGTTGGTCTTGCAACGGTGGCCGTGCACGGTGGCATCGCCCAGGTAGTAGGCGTTGTCGGAGTGGAACATGGCGCGGTCGACGATCGAGCCGGACAGGTCCGGCGAGTAACCGCAGTTGCCGGCCAAGTCGAAGTTGATACCGTGCAGCCGGCCGTCATCATCGAAGCCCACGTCGTACTCGACGTAGAACGGGTGGCGCTTGCCGGTCATCATCATGTCTTCGACACGCGGCAGGCGCATCTTGGTCGGCTGGCCGGTCAGGCGCGCGATCACCGCACACAGGCAGGCCGGGCTGGCGGCCTGGGTTTCCTTGCCGCCAAAACCGCCGCCCATACGGCGCATGTCGAGCACCACTTTGTTCATCGGCACGTCGAGCACTTCGGCGACCAGCTTCTGAACCTCGGTGGGGTTCTGCGTGGAGCAGAACACGATCATGCCGCCGTCTTCGGTGGGCATCACCGACGAGATCTGCGTCTCCAGGTAGAAGTGCTCCTGGCCGCCGATGTGCAGCGTGCCCTGCAGACGGTGCGGGGCGCTGGCCAGGGCAGTGGCCGAGTCGCCGCGTTGGTGGGTGTGGCTGTCGAGCACGAAGTGTTGCTTGCGAAATGCCTCGACCACGTCCAGTACCGGCTCCAGGTCTTCGTACTCGACGATCGCGGCCATGGCTGCGCGGCGGGCAGTGTCCAGGTCGCGGGCGGCGACGGCGAGCACCGGCTGGCCGAAGAACTCCACCTTGTCGATGGCCAGCAGCGGATCACCGGCGACCACCGGGCCGATGTCCTTGAGGCCGGGAATGTCTTCGTGGGTGATGGCGATGCGCACGCCTTCGAAGGCGTAGCACGGCGTGGTGTCGATGCGCAGGATGCGCGCATGGGCACGGTCGGCGGTGCGGGCATAGACATGCAGCTGGTTGGGGAATTCCAGGCGGTCGTCGATGTACACCGCTTCGCCGGCCACGTGCTTGTCGGCGCTGTCGTGCTTGACGCTGCGGCCGACTCCGGTGGTCAGGTCCTGGCTGAACAGTTCGGCCATCTCGGCCTGGCTCTTGACGGCGTGATGGTTAGACATAGTCGGTCACCCGGGTTTCGATGTACGGCGTTTGCAGTTCGATGAAGTACTTGCGCAGCAGGTTCTGCGCGGTCAGCAGGCGGTATTCCTTGCTGGCGCGGAAGTCGCTGAGCGGGGTGAAGTCTTCGGCCAAGGCCTGGCAGGCACGCTCGATGCTGGCCTGGTTCCACGGCTTGCCGCGCAGGGCCGCTTCGCAGGCGCGGGCGCGCTTGGGGATCGCTGCCATGCCGCCGAAGGCAATGCGCACACCGCTGACTACGCCGTCTTCGATGCTCAGGTTGAAGGCGCCGCACACCGCCGAGATGTCATCGTCCAGGCGCTTGGACACTTTATAGGCACGGAAGGCCCAGTCGTTGCTGGCTCGTGGCACGATGATCTTCTCGATGAACTCGCTGTCCTGGCGGGCAGTGATGCGGTAGTCGATGAAGTAGTCTTCCAGCGCCATGCTGCGCTGGCGCTCGCCTTGGCGCAGGACGATCTGCGCATCCAGGGCGATCAGCAGGGGTGGCGAGTCGCCGATCGGCGAGGCGTTGCCGATGTTGCCGCCGAGGGTGCCCTGGTTGCGGATCTGCAGCGAGGCGAAGCGGTGCAGCAGGTCGCCGAAGTCCGGATATTCCTCGTTGAGCGCGCCGTAGCAGTCGGTGAGCGGGGTGGCCGCGCCGATTTCCAGATGGCTGGCGGTCTTGTCGATACGCTTGAGTTCGGCGACGTGACCGACATAGATCATCACCGGCAGGGTCTTGTGGAACTGGGTGACTTCCAGTGCCAGGTCGGTGCCGCCGGCCAGCAGGCGTGCTTCAGGGTGCGAGCTGTACAGGTCGGCCAGGTCGGCCACGGTCAGCGGTACCAGGCAACGTTTGTCGCCGCTGTTGAGTTCGCCGGTCTGGGTCGGGGCGATGGCCTTGAGGCGGCTGATGGTTTGTGCCTGCTGCGCATCGAACTGGTCACGGCACGGCAGGCGGCAGCTCTGCTCGGCAGCATCGAGGATCGGGCGATAACCGGTGCAGCGGCACAGGTTGCCGGCCAGGGCTTCCTGGGCCTGGTGCAGGTCGTGGCCCTGGCTGTTCTTCTGCAGGGCGAACAGCGACATGACGAAGCCGGGGGTGCAGAAGCCGCATTGCGAGCCATGGCAGTCGGCCATGGCCTGTTGCACGCTGTGCAGCTGGCCCTGATGCTTGAGCCCTTCGACGCTGATCAGTTGCTTGCCGTGCAGGGAGGAAACGAAGGTCAGGCACGAGTTGACGCTGCGGTAGCGCAGGCTGTCCTCGCCTTGTTCATTCTGCATGAGCTCGCCCACCACCACGGTGCAGGCGCCGCAGTCGCCACTGGCGCAGCCCTCTTTGGTGCCGGGTTTGCCCAGGTGCTCGCGCAGGTATTGCAGCACCGTCATGTTCGGGTCCAGGGCGTGCTCACTACGCAGCTCCTGGTTGACGAGAAACTGGATCACGGGGAAGGCCTCGCAATGGTTTTATTGTTGTTGAGCCGACAATAAGCAGAGCTGACGAACTGGTCAATATTTTTCTGACTTTTGAGTCAGGAAAGTGCGCATGCCAATGCCCGACCGAACATACTGCCCATAGCTAAAGCATAGATCGCGCCGAACCACAGGCTGCCCGGCCGCCTAAATAAAGCGCCGCGCCCCTCTGCGCGAGGGCCGGGCAAGTGCGCTACAATCCGCCCCTTGAGCCCAGTTCAATGATTTTGAAGGAAAACCATGACGTTCAAGGCGCCGGACAGCCTCTCCGAGCAAATTGCCGACTACCTGGCCGAACGCATCATTCGCGGCGAGCTTGCCCCCGGCGAGCGTATCCAGGAGCAGAAGGTCACCCAGGCACTGAATGTCAGCCGTGGCTCGGTGCGTGAAGCGTTGTTGATCCTCGAACGTCGCCATCTGGTAGCGATCCTGGCGCGTCGTGGTGCCCATGTGACACGTCTGGACGAGCGTAGCGTACGCAGCCTGTGCGCCCTGATGGGGGAGTTCTACATCCTGCTGGGCAACGCCGTTGCACAAAAATGGCGCACCGATGCCGACCTGCGCCCGTTCCTGGAGATCCAGCAGCGTTTGCAGCAGGCGCGCGAACAGCAAGATATCAAGGCGTTCGTGGCAGAAAGTTTTGCAGTGATGCGCGCCGCTTATCCGTTCGCCGACAACCCGTACCTGCAGGAAACCGTGGAAAACCTGCAGCCGGCCATGAGCCGTGCCTACTACCTGGCTCTGGACCAGCGCCAGGCCAGCATGGTCGACTACCTGGACCTGTTCGCCCGCCTGCTCGACGCCGTGGTCGCCCGCGACCTGCCGCGCATCCGCGAGGTGCTCACCGCCTATTGCCAGCGCAGTTGCGAGCTGGTGCTGGCGGCGCTGGCCCGAGGCTGATCGATGCGCCTGAAGTGCATTCGCCTGGCCGGGTTCAAGTCGTTCGTCGACCCGACCACGGTCAACTTCCCCAGTAACATGGCGGCCGTGGTCGGCCCCAACGGCTGCGGCAAGTCCAACATCATCGACGCAGTGCGCTGGGTGATGGGCGAAAGCTCGGCGAAGAACCTGCGCGGCGAATCGATGACCGACGTCATCTTCAACGGCTCCACCAGCCGCAAGCCGGTGAGCCAGGCCAGTATCGAGCTGATCTTCGACAACAGCGAAACCACGTTGCTGGGCGAGTACGCCGCCTACGCCGAGATTTCCATCCGCCGCAAAGTCACCCGCGACGGGCAGAACACCTACTACCTCAACGGCACCAAGTGCAGGCGCCGTGATATCACCGATATCTTCCTCGGTACCGGGCTGGGCCCGCGCAGCTACTCGATCATCGAGCAGGGCATGATCTCCAAGCTGATCGAGGCCAAGCCCGAGGAGCTGCGCAATTTCATCGAGGAAGCGGCTGGCATCTCCAAGTACAAGGAGCGCCGCCGCGAGACCGAAAGCCGTATCCGCCGCACCCAGGAAAACCTGGCGCGGCTGACCGACCTGCGCGAAGAGCTGGAGCGTCAGCTCGAACGCCTGCATCGGCAGGCCCAGGCGGCCGAGAAGTACCGCGAATACAAGGCCCAGGAGCGCCAGCTCAAGGCGCGCCTGTCGGCCCTGCGCTGGCGCGATCTGGATGAACGGGTACGTCAGCGCGAGGCGGTGATCGGTGACCAGGGCGTGGCCCACGAGGCCCTGGTCGCCGAGCAGCGCAACGCCGACGCCAGCATCGAGCACTTGCGCGATGGTCACCATGAGTTGTCCGAACGCTTCAACCAGGTGCAGGGCCGCTTCTATGCGGTGGCTGGCGATATTGCCCGTGTCGAGCAGAGCATCCAGCATGGCCAGCAGCGCCTGCGCCAGCTGCAGGACGACCTCAAGGAAGCCGAGCGCACGCGTCAGGAAACCGAATCGCACCTGGGTCATGACCGTACCCTGCTGGCCACCCTGGGCGAAGAGCTGGCCATGCTCGAGCCGGAGCAGGAAATGACCCTGGCAGCCGCCGAGGAAGCCGCCGCGGCCCTCGAAGAGGCCGAACTGGGCATGCACGGCTGGCAGGAGCAATGGGACAGTTTCAACAACCGCTCCGCCGAGCCGCGACGCCAGGCTGAAGTGCAGCAGGCGCGGCAGCAGCAACTGGAGGCCAGCCTGGAGCGCCAGGCCGAGCGCCAGCGCAAGATGGCCGAAGAGCGCGACCAGTTGGGCGCCGACCCGCAGGATGCCGCCATGCTCGAGCTCGCTGAACAGCTGGCCAGCAGCGAGATGCTGCTCGAGGAGCTGCAGCACTCGGAAGGCCAGGTGGTCGAACAACTGGAAACCGTGCGCGAGCAATTGCAGCAGGCGACCCAGGCCCAGCAACAGCAGCAGGGTGAACTGCAGCGCCTGGGCGGCCGCCTGGCCTCCCTGGAGGCACTGCAACAGGCTGCCCTGGAGCCCGGGGTCGGTGCCGCCGACTGGCTGCGCGGGCAAGGCCTCGAGCAGCGTCCGCGCCTGGCCGAAGGGCTGCGGGTGGAGCCGGGCTGGGAGCTCGCAGTGGAGGCCGTACTGGGTGCCGACTTGCAGGCAGTGTTGGTGGATGAGTTCGCCAGCCTGGATTTCAGCGCTCTGGAGCAGGGCGAGTTGCGCTTGCTGCTGGCGTCCGACACAGCGGCTCGCCAGCCCGGCAGCCTGCTCGACAAGGTCGAAGGGCGCACCGACCTGGCGCCCTGGCTGGGCCAGGTTCGGCCGGTGGAAGATCTTGCCCAGGCCTTGGCGCAACGTGCCTCGCTTGGCGATGGGCAAAGCCTGGTCAGCCGCGATGGCTATTGGGTCGGCCGGCATTTTCTGCGCATCAGCCGAGGTGGCGAGGCCCAAGGTGGCGTACTGGCCCGTGGCCAGGAAATCGAGCGCCTCGGCGAGGAGCAGCTGGAGCAGGAAGCCGCGCTGGAACAGCTTGAAGAGCAACTGCAAGCGCTGCGCGAGCAGCAGTTGGGCCTGGAAGAACAGCGTGAAGCGCTGCGTCGCCGCACTCAGGATGAAAACCGCCAGCATGGTGAGTTGAACGCAAGTCTCAGCGCCGGGCGTGCCCGTGCCGAACAGGTCGAACTGCGCCGCCGCCGCCTGCAGGAAGAATTGAGCGAGCTCCAGGAACAGCGCGAACTGGAGCATGAGCAACTGGGCGAGGCGCGCCTGCTGCTGCAGGACGCCCTGGACCTGATGGCCCAGGACACCGAGCAGCGCGAGCAGTTGATGGCCCGCCGCGACACCTTGCGCGAAGGCCTCGACCGTATCCGCCAGGAAGCCCGCCAGCACAAGGATCACGCGCATCAGCTGGCCGTGCGCCTGGGTTCGTTGCGGGCCCAGCACGATTCCACCCGCCAGGCCCTGGAGCGTCTGGAGCAGCAGGCTGCGCGTCTGAACGAGCGTCAGGAACAACTGAACCTGAACCTGGAAGAGGGCGAGGCGCCGCTGGAAGAACTGCGCCTGAAGCTTGAAGAGCTGCTGGAGCGTCGCATGAGCGTCGACGAAGAAATGCGCCAGGCCCGCCTGCACATGGATGAGGCCGACCGCGGCCTGCGCGATGCCGAGAAGCGCCGCACCCAGGCCGAGCAACAGGCCCAGTTGCTGCGTGGCCAGCTGGAGCAACTGCGCCTGGAATGTCAGGGCCTGGATGTGCGCCGCAAGACCTTGCAGGAGCAACTGCTGGCCGATGGCTACGACTTGCAGGGCGTGCTTGCCACTGTCGAGGCCGATGCCAGCGAGCAGGGCACCGAGCAGGAGCTGGAGCAGGTGGAGGCACGCATCCAACGCCTTGGCGCGATCAACCTGGCGGCCATCGAAGAGTACGAACAGCAGTCCGAGCGCAAGCGCTATCTGGATGCGCAGGACGCTGATCTGGTCGAAGCGCTGGACACCCTGGAAAACGTCATCCGCAAGATCGACAAGGAAACCCGCAACCGCTTCAAAGATACCTTTGATCAGATAAATGCCGGATTACAGGCACTTTTCCCAAAAGTTTTCGGTGGTGGCAGCGCTTATCTGGAACTGACGGGCGAAGATCTACTCGATACAGGGGTGACGATCATGGCGCGTCCGCCGGGCAAGAAGAACAGCACCATCCATCTGCTGTCCGGCGGCGAGAAGGCATTGACGGCACTGGCGTTGGTGTTTGCCATCTTCAAGTTGAACCCCGCACCGTTCTGCATGCTCGACGAGGTCGATGCGCCGCTGGACGATGCCAACGTCGGCCGGTACGCCCGGCTGGTCAAGGAAATGAGTGAAAGCGTGCAGTTCATCTACATCACCCATAACAAGATTGCCATGGAAATGGCGGACCAATTGATGGGGGTGACCATGCATGAACCGGGTTGTTCACGTCTCGTTGCGGTTGATGTGGAGGAGGCGCTGGCCATGGTTGACGCCTGATAAGCGAATATGGGTCGCATTCTGTAGGTAAATGCCCCCCGTCACGTGCGACAGACGGTGTAAAGTTGTCTTTGGTCGTGCTAGCTTAATGTCACTCGTTTTTTGCGTGGGTAAAACGCCTGTCAGAACATAGAGTTGGCGCCACGTGTTAAAGGGCTTTGAACCCTTTGTTTTCAAGCATATTTTTATAGAGGCACGGGATTACATGGAAATCGGTCTGCGCGAGTGGCTGATCGTCATCGGCATCATTGTCATTGCCGGTATTCTTTTCGACGGCTGGCGCCGCATGCGCGGCGGAAAAGGCAAGTTGAAATTCCGTCTGGATCGCAGTTACTCCAACCTGCCGGACGAGGAGGGCAGTGCTGAAGTGCTCGGCCCGTCGCGGGTGCTGGATACCCAGAAGGAGCCTGAGCTGGACGAAAGCGACCTGCCTTCGCTCAGTGCACCTGCGCGAGAGCGCGAACGCGAGCGTGAGCCGAAGCCGGCAAAGGCCAGCAAACGTGGCAAGCGTGCCGCCGAGGCGCCGGTGCAGGCTCAGGGTGACCTGAACCTGGCCGCCGAGCCCCGTGAGCCCGACCTGTTCGCTGATGCCGCCGACGATTTTGCCGCCGACGACAACCGCAGCAGTGGTTTCACCGCTACCGGCACTGCGGCCGCCAAGGATCTGCCGCCGGTGGAAGAAGTGCTGGTGATCAGCGTGATTTCCCGTGACGAAGGCGGCTTCAAAGGCCCGGCACTGCTGCAGAACATTCTCGAAAGCGGCCTTCGTTTCGGCGAAATGGACATCTTCCACCGCCATGAAAGCATGGCCGGTCACGGCGAAGTGCTGTTCTCCATGGCCAACGCGGTCAAGCCCGGTATTTTCGACCTGGACGACATCGACCACTTCAGCACCCGTGCGGTGAGCTTTTTCCTCGGCCTGCCAGGCCCACGTCATCCGAAGCAGGCCTTCGACGTGATGGTGGCTGCGGCGCGCAAGCTGGCCCATGAACTCAATGGCGAGCTGAAGGATGACCAGCGCAGTGTGCTGACCGCGCAGACCATCGAACACTACCGCCAGCGCATCGTCGAGTTCGAGCGCCGGGCGCTGACCCAGAAACGTTGATGCTGTTTTGCGAGCGGACCTTGCCTCGGTCCTGCTCGCCCCGATACGAGCGCAAGAGCAGCCAGGGGCTGCTCTTTTGCTTTGCAAGAGAGCCTGAAAAATGAACGCCGAAACCCGAATCCACGCCTTGCGCGCCGAACTCGACCAGCACAACTACCGCTATTACGTGCTCGACGAGCCGAGTGTGCCCGACGCCGAGTACGACCGTCTCTTCAACGAACTCAAGGCGCTGGAAGCCGAGCACCCGCATCTGGTGACCCCTGACTCGCCAACCCAGCGCGTCGGAGGGGCGGCCTTGGCAGCCTTCGGCCAGGTGCGCCACGAAGTGCCCATGCTCAGCCTGGGCAACGCCTTCGAAGAGGCCGACCTGCGTGAGTTCGGTCGCCGTGTGGTGGATGGCCTCGATCAGCCCGGCGCGGTCGACTTCAGTTGCGAGCCTAAGCTCGATGGCCTTGCGGTCAGCCTGCTGTACCGCGACGGCCAACTGGTGCAGGGTGCCACCCGGGGCGACGGCACCACCGGTGAAGACATCAGCGCCAATGTGCGCACCGTGCGCAATATCCCGCTGAAGCTGCAAGGCGAAGGCTGGCCGGCCGTGCTCGAAGTACGCGGCGAGGTGTTCATGAGCAAGGCCGGGTTCGACCGGCTCAACGCCGCCCAGGCCGAAGCCGGCGGCAAAACCTTTGCCAACCCGCGCAACGCCGCCGCTGGCAGCCTGCGCCAGCTCGATTCGAAGATCACCGCCAGCCGGCCGCTGGAATTCTGCTGCTACGGTGTAGGGCAGGTGTCAGCCAGCATCGGTGAAAGCCATATCGGCATTCTCGAGCAGCTCAAGCAGTGGGGCCTGCCGATCAGCCGTGAGCTCAAGCACGCCTCGGGTATCGAGGAGTGCCTGGCCTACTACCGTGACATCGGCGAGCGACGCAACAGCCTGGCGTACGAAATCGACGGCGTGGTGTTCAAGGTCAATAGCCTGGCAGCCCAGCGTGAGCTGGGCTTCCGTGCCCGTGAGCCGCGCTGGGCCATCGCCCACAAGTTCCCGGCCATGGAAGAGCTCACCGAAGTGCTGGATGTGGAGTTCCAGGTTGGCCGTACCGGCGCGGTGACCCCCGTGGCGCGCCTCAAGCCGGTCAAGGTGGCGGGTGTGACGGTGTCCAACGCCACCCTGCACAACATGGACGAAATTGCCCGCCTGGGCCTGCGCATTGGCGATACGGTGATCATCCGCCGTGCCGGCGACGTGATCCCACAGGTCATGCAGGTGGTGCTCGAGCGGCGTCCCGAGAATGCTCGCCCGGTAGAAGTACCCAGCGAGTGCCCGGTGTGCGGCTCGCAGGTCGAGCGTACCCAGTTGATCAAGCGCAGCAAGGGCAAGGAAACCACCAGCGAAGGTGCCGTGTATCGCTGCGTTGGCCGCCTGGCCTGTGGGGCTCAGCTCAAGCAAGCGATCATCCACTACGTATCTCGCCGTGCCATGGACATCGACGGCCTGGGCGAGAAGAGCGTTGAGCAGTTGGTGGACGAAGGCCTGATCGGCTCCCCGGCAGACCTGTACAAGCTGGAGTTCGACCAGATCGTCGGCCTGGAAGGCTTCGCCGAAGTGTCGAGCAGGAAGCTGCTCGATGCCATCGACGCCAGCAAGCGCCCGACCCTGGCGCGCTTCATCTACGCCCTGGGCATCCCGGACGTGGGCGAGGAAACCGCCAAGGTGCTGGCGCGCTCGCTGGGCAGCCTTAAGCGCGTGCAGCAGGCGCTGCCCCAGGTGCTGACCTACCTGCCGGACATCGGCCTGGAAGTTGCCCATGAGATCCACAACTTCTTCGAAGACGAGCACAACCGCAAGGTGATCGAGCAGTTGCTGGCGTGTGGCATGAAGCTGCAGGACGAAGGCGAGCTGGCCGCCGAGTTCGCCGCCAGCACCACCTTGGCCGGGTTGATCGCCAAGCTCGACATCGCCTCTGTCGGGCCTACCGGGGCGGAAAAACTGGTGGCCAAGCTGGGCAGCCTGGAAAAGATCATCGAGGCTGACGGTATCGACCTGCGCCAGGCCTTGGCGGCGAAGCAGGCCGATGCGGTGCGTGAGTTCTTCAAGGACGAAGCCAATCAGAAGCTGGCCCGTGGCATCGAGGCCCAGTTGCTGGCGTTCGGCATGCACTGGAGCTGCGAGAAGAAAGTTGCCGAAGGCTTGCCACTGGCGGGCCAGACTTGGGTGCTGACCGGCACGCTGGAACGCATGAGTCGCGACGTTGCCAAGGAGAAGCTGGAGAGTCTGGGGGCCAAGGTGTCTGGATCGGTGTCGGGCAAGACCCATTGCGTGGTGGCCGGCCCAGGGGCGGGTTCCAAACTGGCCAAGGCCAGTGAGCTTGGGGTGAAGGTGCTGGATGAGGATGCGTTCGTCGTATTCCTGGGTGAGCAGGGCATCGCGGTCTGACTGCGCTTGCCTCATCGCCGGCAAGCCGGCTCCCACAGGGACAGCGCTGCGGTCAAGGCCTATGCCGCCCCTGTGGAAGCCGGCTTGCCGGCGATGAGGCCCTTTCAAGTATCTTGATCTCGGGACAAGTCATTGAGAAATGATGACTTTTTCTCCCTCAGAGGTTGTATCTGCTCTCCAGACCGGTACAATGGCGCCACTCGCTGCCTAGCGAGTCGCGTAGTGGTGGCCCCATCGGTCCCCCCGCATTGATTACCCGTTAACCTGGTCAGGCCCGGAAGGGAGCAGCCATAGCGGGAACATCGAGTGCCGGGGTGTGGCTGGTGGGGCCGCCTCCATTTCCGGGGTCGGAAAATCGGCCTTATCCCCTGAATGGCCGTTTCAACGCATAAGCCGATTTGTCCTCTTTCTTTCCATGTCCCGCCGCTGACAATTTCATCAGCCGCTGGAATGTCGGGCAGGCCAGATGATCCTCCTCAGGGCACTGCGCCGCATGTCGCAATCCCTTGCTCATCGCTTGCAACTGCCTGATCCGCGCATCCAACTCGTCGGCCTTGGCGATCAGCATCTGCCGGTCAACCTGCAGGTTTACCAGCATCGTGCCCACTTCATCCAGCGAAAATCCCGCAGCCTGCCCCAGGGCGATCAGCGCGAGCCTGTCTGCCACATCGGCCGCAAACTGCCGCCGCTGGCCCTGCCCGGCGAGTGATGTAAGCAAGCCTTTCTTCTCGTAATAACGCAGCGTCGATGCTGGTACACCTGTGCGCTTGGCGACATCGGCAATGTCCATGTTGGGCCCTTGACTTGAAGTTGACTTCAACTTCTATGCTGCGGGGCAAAGGGGTGATCGTCAATCTTCGAGGGCTTGTTCAATGACGTTGTCTGCGATGTTTCTTGCTGCTTTGCCAATAGGTATAGGTGCCACGGTGGTCATGGACTTGTGGGGGCTGCTGCTGAGGCGGTTGGGTGTGGCCACGTTGAACTTCGCCATGCTCGGGCGTTGGGCAGGGCATGTGCTTCAGGGGCGAATCCGGCACCAGGCGATTGCCAAGGCCGAGCCGGTGCGGCATGAACTGGCGTTGGGGTGGGTAATTCATTACGGCATCGGCGTGTTGTTCGCGGGGCTGCTGGTGGTGCTTGTCGGGGAGCGTTGGTTGCAGGCGCCCACCTTGGGGCCTGCGCTTCTTGTCGGCCTGGGCACGGTCGTGGCGCCGCTGTGTTTCATGCAACCAATAATGGGGGCAGGGTTCTTTGCCTCGAGAACGCCGACGCCTGCGCGTAACTGTTTGAAGAGCTTGGTGACGCATTTTGTGTTCGGGGTGGGGTTGTTTCTGAGCGCGGCGATGATCGTCTCGCCCTAGTGCGTGGACACGAGTGCTCGCCGTTAAAGGTGTGTAGTCATTGAGACCGAGCGCCGCCCGCGCGGCGCATCGCGGATAAATCCGCTCCTACATTTGTTGCAACGTGCCTATGCCTGATAGGCCATGGTTGCCAGCCTTGATGGCACGACGCAATTTTTGGGGGGGTGCTGGGCTCACCTGGCTATTTCGGCGGGCGCCAAAGGCGGACAACCATGGCCTGACAGGCCGTGGCACGTGGCAACAAATGTAGGAGCGGATTTATCCGCGATGCGCCGCGCGGGCGGCGCTCGGTCTTGACCATGACACATCACCCAACTCAAGCCCCCGCGCGCGCCCCTTCACGGTCGAGCCGCCGAAACTCCCTCCGAATATCCCGTCGCCCCATACCGCCGAGCAATCCGATCGATCTCCCCCGATTCTTTCATCCTCACCAACGCCCTCAGCACCCCTTGAGTCGGTATCGCCGGGTCGTTGCGTACCATGCATCCCAAAGCCTGCTCCTCCAGCACCCCAAGTGCCTGCAGGCGCTGCTCTGGAGGCAAGTGTTGATTGAACCACTGCAACGACAGCTCATTGCTTACCGCATGCCGATAGCGCCCAGCCAGCAGCTTCTGCAGCGCCAACTCCTGGCTGCGGCTGTCCTCCCGGTGCAATTGCCCCTGCACGAACAGCGGCTCCAGTGTGCGGTAGGCATACCCCAGCACGGTACCAATGGCCTGCTGCGGCAGCTGCTCCGGGCGTAAAGGGCTACTTTCGCTGGCCCTCCCCACCAGCACATCACGCTGATGAAACAGCGGTATGCTCCAGACGAAATTCCCCGGCCGGTCGTTGAACCACTGGGTGCTCACATAGCAGCGTACGTCGATATCGCCGTCCTCCATCGCCTGTTGCAGGCGCAGACGGGCCAGCACGTGATATTCGGGAAGGGAGCCCGCTTCGCGGGCCACGGCTTGCATCAAGTCGAACAGCAAGCCTTCCACCGGCTGGCCGCCTTCGACCCGCACCAGCGGCATGCTCCAGCTCTCGGCCACGGAAAAACGCAGCACCGGTGGGTCCGCCAGGCCGTGGGCGCACCAGAGCAACAGCAGGGCAAGCAGTCTTCGCACTGCACATCCTCCTTGAACAGCGTGCCAGTGCCTAAGCTTAGACGAACCACGCAGGGTGCAATTTCGGCCCCGCTCCGCTAGCATTAGCGATCTTCCGCTCGATCAGGCTGCGATGGTTTTTCGATGAGTTATCAGGTTCTTGCACGTAAATGGCGTCCGCGCTCGTTCCGCGAAATGGTCGGCCAGGCCCATGTGCTCAAGGCCTTGATCAATGCCTTGGACAACCAGCGCCTGCACCACGCCTACCTGTTCACCGGTACGCGAGGGGTCGGCAAGACTACCATTGCGCGCATCATCGCCAAATGCCTGAACTGCGAAACCGGCATCACCTCGACGCCCTGCGGCACCTGCTCGGTCTGCCGGGAGATCGATGAGGGCCGTTTCGTCGACCTGATCGAGATCGACGCCGCCAGCCGCACCAAGGTCGAAGACACCCGCGAACTGCTCGATAACGTGCAGTACGCGCCGAGCCGTGGGCGCTTCAAAGTCTACTTGATCGACGAAGTGCACATGCTCTCCACCCACTCGTTCAACGCCTTGCTCAAGACGCTGGAAGAGCCGCCGCCCTACGTCAAGTTCATTCTCGCCACCACCGACCCGCAGAAACTGCCGGCCACCATCCTTTCGCGCTGCCTGCAGTTTTCGCTGAAGAACATGAGCCCGGAGCGGGTGGTCGAGCACCTGAGCCATGTGCTGCAAGCCGAGAACGTGCCGTTCGAGCCGGACGCCCTGTGGCTGCTTGGCCGTGCTGCCGATGGTTCGATGCGCGATGCCATGAGCCTGACCGACCAGGCCATCGCCTTTGGCGAGGGCAAGGTGCTGGCTGCCGATGTGCGTGCGATGCTCGGTAGCCTCGATCACGGCCAGGTCTACGGCGTGTTGCAGGCACTGCTCGAAGGCGATGCACGGGCACTGCTGGAAGCCGTGCGCAATCTCGCCGAGCAGGGGCCGGACTGGAGCGGCGTACTGGCCGAGATGCTCAATGTGCTGCACCGGGTGGCTATCGCCCAGGCCCTGCCGGACGCGGTGGACAACGGCCAGGGCGATCGTGACCGGGTGTTGGCACTGGCCTCGGCCTTGCCGGCCGAAGACGTTCAATTCTATTACCAGATGGGCCTGATCGGCCGCCGCGACCTGCCATTGGCGCCGGACCCGCGTGGCGGTTTCGAAATGGTTTTGTTGCGGATGCTGGCGTTCCGCCCTGCGGATGCCGACGATGCACCGAAGCCGGTACTAAAGCCGGTGGGGATCAGCCAGGCCACAGCTGATCCGGCAACTCCGGTGGCAGCGCCCGCAGTTGCGGCGCCTGTCGTTGCTGCCGTGGCGCCCGCGCCTGAAACTGCCCCAGCGGTAGAGGCAGCGCCTGCTCCGGCGTCAGAACCCGAGCCCGAGCCCGAGCCTGAACCCGAGCCCGTTGAGCCTACGCCGGTGGCAGAGGAAGTCATCGACCTGCCCTGGGAAGAGCCCGCCACCGCCATCGCGCCCGTGCCGGTCAATGTGGAGCCCGAATCCGTTGCTCCCGTAGTGCCCCCGGCGCCCGCCTGCGAGCCGGCCTATGAAGCGCCGCCGTTCGACCCGTCCGCCTATGCCCCGGCCGGTATGGATCGCGACGACGAGCCGCCCATGGACGAGGACTACTACGGCGGTGACAGCGATCCGGTCGGCTTCAGCTACCTCGACGAACTGGCCGAACACGTGCAGGAAGAGGCGCCTGTCGTCGCCCCTGAGCCGTTGCCCGCGTCCAAGCCGGCGACCGGCCTGGCCCTGCAATGGCTAGAATTATTCCCGCAGTTGCCTGTCTCCGGCATGACAGGCAACATCGCCGCAAACTGCACGCTCATGGCTGCAGAAGGCGATGACTGGCTGCTGCACCTGGACCCGGGCCAGGGTGCATTGTTCAACGCCACCCAGCAGCGCCGGTTGAACGAAGCGCTCAACCAGCACCTGGGGCGCACCCTGAACCTGCGGATCGAGCTGATTCGCCCCGAGCAGGAAACCCCGGCCCAGGCTGCGGCGCGCAAGCGTGCCGAGCGCCAGCAGGACGCCGTGAGTGCGATCCAGCAGGATCCGTTGATCCAGCAGATGATCAAGCAGTTCGGTGCCACGGTGCGACAGGATACTATTGAGCCTGTAGACGCCCTGGTCAGCCAGGAGCAGTAACGGATAACCATGCGGCCGGCCTTTGCCGGGCCGCATCACATGACCCAATCGAGGTATACCCCCATGATGAAAGGTGGCATGGCCGGCCTGATGAAGCAGGCCCAGCAGATGCAGGAAAAAATGGCCAAGATGCAGGAAGAGCTGGCCAACGCCGAAGTGACCGGCCAATCCGGTGGTGGCCTGGTCAGCGTCGTGATGACTGGCCGTCATGACGTCAAGCGTGTCAGCATCGACCAGAGCCTGATGTCGACCGAAGAAGACGACAAGGAAGTGCTGGAAGACCTGATCGCCGCAGCGCTGAACGACGCCGTGCGCAAGATCGAGCAGAACAGCCAGGACAAGATGGGCAGCATGACCGCCGGCATGCAACTGCCGCCGGGCTTCAAAATGCCGTTCTGATCGTTTATTTGCTACACAGGGGGAGTAACGGCCTGGCGGTCGTTGCTCCCTTGTTCATTCTGATTCCCTGACTTGCAGGCCTGCCTACATGAGCTTCAGCCCCCTGATTCGCCAACTGATCGACGCTTTGCGCACCCTGCCGGGTGTCGGCCAGAAAACCGCCCAGCGCATGGCCTTGCAGCTGCTGGAGCGTGACCGCAGTGGCGGCGTGCGCCTGGCCCAGGCGTTGAGCCAGGCCATGGAAGGGGTTGGCCATTGCCGCCAATGCCGGACCTTGACCGAGCAGGAGCTGTGCCCGCAGTGTGCCGACCCACGCCGTGACGACAGCCAGCTGTGCGTGGTGGAGGGGCCTATGGATGTATATGCGGTGGAACAGACCGGCTATCGTGGCCGCTATTTCGTGCTCAAGGGGCACCTCTCGCCGATGGATGGCCTTGGCCCGGAGGCGATCGGTGTGCCGCAGTTGATGGCACGCATCGAGGAGCAGGGCAGCTTTACCGAGGTGATCCTGGCGACCAACCCGACGGTGGAGGGGGAGGCGACTGCGCATTACATTGCCCAGTTGCTGGCGGAGAAGGGGCTGGTGGCGTCGCGGATTGCCCATGGTGTGCCGTTGGGCGGCGAGCTGGAGCTGGTTGATGGCGGCACGCTGGCGCATGCCTTTGCGGGACGCAGGCCGATTTCGCTGTGATTGCGTGGGGCTGCTCTGCAACCCAATCGCCGGCAAGCCGGCTCCCACAGGTACTACGCTGACCTCAAGGGCTGTGCACCTCTTATGTGGGAGCCGGCTTGCCGGCGATTCGGGCCGCAAAGCGGCCCCGGAACCCACTCAGTACTCGCTGAGGGAAAACTCGGTCAGGCAGAATGTCGGCACACCCGCAGCCTGCAACCGACGCGACCCATCCAGTTCAGGCAAATCGATGATCGCCGCGGCCTCGAACACCTGGGCCCCGGTACGGCGCACCAGGTTGGCTGCCGCCAGCAGCGTGCCGCCAGTGGCGATCAAATCATCGAAGATCAGCACCGAGTCCCCTTCGCACAGGCTGTCGGCATGCACTTCAAGGAAGGCTTCGCCGTATTCGGTCTGATAACCTTCCGACAACACGTCGGCCGGCAGCTTGCCCTGTTTGCGGAACAGGATCAGCGGCTTGTTGAGCTGGTGGGCAATGATCGAACCGATCAGGAAGCCCCGCGCGTCCATGGCGCCGATGTGGCTGAACTCAGCCTCCACATAGCGCTCGATGAACTGGTCGGCCACATAGCGCAGCCCGCGTGGCGATTGGAACAGCGGGGTGATGTCGCGGAAGATCACGCCCGGTTTGGGGAAGTCCACTACCGGGCGGATCAGGGCTTTGAGGTCGAAGGCGTCGCTGTGCATTATTGCGGGTATCCTGGAAAAACGAATGCGCCAGTATACCTTTTTAGCGCAGCTTTCAGGCCTCCATCGCGCCACCGGCCAGCGCACAGAGCTGGATCGGGTCGAGGATGTGAACTTCCTTGCCTTCGGCGCGGATCAGGCCGTTCTGCTGGAAGCGGGTGAACACCCGCGACACGGTTTCGACCGCCAGCCCCAGGTAGTTGCCGATCTCGTTGCGCGACATGCTCAGGCGAAACTGGTTGGCCGAGTAGCCGCGGGCACGGAAGCGTGCGGAGAGGTTGACCAGGAAGGTGGCGATGCGCTCGTCGGCAGTCTTCTTCGAGAGCAGCAGCATCATCTGCTGGTCGTCGCGAATCTCGCGGCTCATCACGCGCATCAACTGGCGGCGCAGTTGTGGCAATTGCACCGAAAGCTCATCGAGTCGCTCGAACGGGATCTCGCACACCGAAGTGGTTTCCTGGGCCTGGGCCGACACCGGGTATGCTTCGGTGTCCATGCCTGACAGGCCGACCAGTTCACTGGGCAGGTGGAAGCCGGTGATCTGTTCTTCACCGCTGTCGCTCAGGCTGAAGGTCTTGAGGGCGCCGGAACGTACTGCGTAGACCGAGCCGAAATTGTCACCTTGGCGGAACAGGAACTCGCCTTTTTTCAGCGGTCGTCCGCGCTTGACGATGTCATCCAGTGCATCCATGTCTTCCAGGTTGAGCGAAAGAGGCAGGCACAGGGGCGCCAGGCTGCAATCCTTGCAATGGGCCTGGTTGTGGGTGCGCAGTTTGACTGGCTCGGACATTTGAATCGATCCTTGTGGGAAAGCACACATAAGTCGTAAGGGTAACCTACGGCATAGGGTGTAGGCCAGCGTGCGCTATTGTGGTGCGCCCTGGCCGAACCCCAGCTGCATGATGCCGGGGGTTCGTTCACTGCCCATAGTGTGCCTGGCTTTGCCGCTTGTCCATGCGGTCAAACGACTCGTCTGGCTAGATGACGCGCGAGAAGCGCTGACGGTCGTGCATCGCCAGGTAGGCATCGAACAGCATGCAAACCGAGCGAGCCAGCAGGCGCCCGGCCGGCAAAATGCGAATGCCCTTGTCGTCGATGCTGATCAGGCCATCGCGCTGCAGGGTCTGCAATTGCGGCCAGAGGTCATTGAAGTAGCCGCGAAAATCGACCGTGAAGGCCTCCTCGATCGGCTCGAAATCCAGTTCGAAATGGCAGATGAGCTGCTGGATCACCGCTCGCCGTACCCGGTCATCGTGGTTGCACAGCAGCCCGCGTTGGGTCGCGAGCTGGGCGTTGGAGAGGCTGTCCTGATAGGTGTTGAGGTCGCTGCTGTTCTGGCAGTAAAGGTCGCCGATCTGGCTGATCGCCGACACCCCGAGGCCGATCAGGTCGCAGTGGCCATGGGTGGTATAACCCTGGAAGTTGCGCTGCAGCGTGCCTTCCTCCTGGGCTACGGCCAACTCGTCGTCGGGCAGGGCGAAGTGGTCCATGCCGATGTAGCGGTAGCCGGCTGCGGTGAGCTGTTCGATGGTGTTGCGCAGCATCTCGAGTTTCGCCGCCGGCCCCGGCAGTTCGCCGGCGTCGATGCGCCGTTGGGGCATGAAGCGCTCGGGCAGGTGAGCGTAATTGAACACCGACAGGCGATCGGGCTGCAGACGGATGACTTCCTCCACCGTGCGGGCGAAGCCTTCCGGGGTCTGCCTGGGCAGGCCATAGATCAGGTCGAGGTTGACCGAGCGAAACTGCAGGGTGCGCGCCGCTTCGATCAGGGTGCGCGTCTGCTCCAGGCTCTGCAGGCGGTTAACCGCCCGCTGCACCGCCGGGTCCAGGTCCTGCACGCCGAGGCTGACGCGGTTGAAGCCCAGTTCGCGCAGCAGGCCCATGGTGGACCAGTCGGCTTCGCGCGGGTCGATTTCGATGCCGTAATCGCCGGAGTCATCGTCCAGCAGGTTGAAGTGCTGGCGCAGGGTCGCCATCAACTGGCGCAGTTCGACATGGCTGAGGAAGGTGGGGGTACCGCCGCCGAAATGCAGTTGCTCGACCTTTTGCTTGGGATCCAGGTGGCAGGCGATCAGTTGGATTTCCTGCTCCAGGCGCTGCAGATAGGGCGCAGCGCGGCCGCGGTCCTTGGTGATGACCTTGTTGCAGGCGCAGTAGTAGCAGATGTTGGCGCAGAACGGCACGTGCACGTACAGCGACAGCGGGCGTACCGCTCGACGGCTTTCACGCAGGGCGTGGAGCAGGTCGAACGAGCCCACCTCGCTGTGCAGTTGCACCGCGGTCGGGTAGGAGGTGTAGCGTGGGCCGGCCAGATCGTAGCGGCGGATCAGGTCGGCATCCCAGCGTAGATCTTCGAGCATGTGGGCGGTCCCCGGAATGAGCAGCAGTGTCCGGAGTCTATGACTGTCTGAAGAGGGCCGTTTTGATTTGTATCAAAAGGCATCAGGGCGGCGGGGCGGGCGTGAAATCGGTTTTTTGATTCACATTAAAAGCAATTGGCTGCGCTGTAGGGCCCAATCGCCGGCAAGCCGGCTCCCACAAGGACCTCGCGGTGCGCTTCCTGTGGGAGCCGGCTTGCCGGCGATGGGGCTGCGCAGCAGCCCCCCCTCAATGCCCCATCAGCCAGTGCTGATGGGGCCCGGGCAGGGTCCAGATGCCGAACAGGATCACCAGCACGCCGCCCGCCATCCGCACGCTGCGCCGGCGCAACAGGCTGTTCACCCGCTCCGCCGCCAAGCCAGTGGCTACCAATACCGGCAACGTACCCACGCCGAACGCCAGCATCAGCGCCGCGCTGTACCCCGCATTGCCCTGGCTGGCGGCCCACAGCAAGGTGCTGTACACCAGCCCGCACGGCAACCAGCCCCACAAGGCGCCGAGCAACAGCGCCCGAGGCAGGCTGGACACCGGCAACAACCGCGAAGCCACAGGCTGTACATGTCGCCACAGCCCCCTGCCGAGGGCCTCGATGCGCGTCAGCCCGCTCCACCAGCCGGCCAAGTACAGGCCCATGGCGATCAGCAGCAGTGCAGCTATCACCCGCAACCCGAGGGCTGCCGGGCTGCTGGCCACGGCCCAGCCGGCAAGGCCCAGGAGTAGGCCGGCGCAGGCGTAACTGAGGATGCGGCCCACGTTGTAGGCCAGCAGCAGGCGTGCGCGCCGGGCGCGTTGCTCGGGGGGGATGGCCAGAGTCAGGGCGCCCATCAGGCCGCCGCACATGCCCAGGCAATGACCGCCGCCGAGCAGTCCGAGGATCAGTGCCGAGCCGAGCAAGGCAAGCAAGTCAGGCACGGGGCGGTGTTTCCTTGTCTTCGGGCTTGGCGGCTTCGTCGTTCACGGCGGCCTGGTGGCGTGGGTCCTGGTCATCGAACAGGATGCTGTGGGCGGGGCTGTCGAGGTCGTCGTACTGGCCGCTGTCCACCGCCCAGAAGAAGATGTACACGGCAACCCCGACAAGCAGCAGGGCGGCCGGGATCATGACATAGAGGGCGGGCATGTGGACTTCCTTCCAGTGTGTGCCGCGCCGCTTGCGTGCGAGCCCGTGCCGGCGGGCAGGCGGGTCAGGCGCAAGGCGTTGAGCACCACGATCAGCGAACTGACCGACATACCGATGGCCGCCCACACCGGGGTGATCCAGCCGAGCGCGGCGAACGGCAACATGAGGCCATTATACAGGGTTGCCCAGAGCAGGTTCTCGAGGATGTTGCGGCGGGTGCGGCGGGCCAGGTCGAAGGCCTGTACCAGTGCTTGCAGGCGGTTGCTCAGCAGCACCGCGTCGGCGCTGGTCTTGGCAAGGTCGGTGGCGCTGCCCATGGCGATGCTGATGTCTGCGGCGGCCAGCACCGGCACGTCGTTGACGCCATCGCCGAGCATCAGCACTTTGCGGCCGGCCGCTTGCAGGGCCTTGAGCCGGTCCAGCTTGTCGTCCGGGCGCAGGCCGCCGATGGCCTGGTCGATGCCCAGCTGCGCGGCCACCTCGGCGACCATCGGCGAGCTGTCGCCCGACAGCAGCAGGGTGCGCCAGCCGCGTGCCTTGCAGGCGGCCAGCAGGGCCGGAGCATCTTCGCGCAGGCGGTCATCGAGGCCGAACCAGGCCAGCGGGCCCTGGCGGTCGCCCAGCAGCAGCCATTGCCCGCGCGGCTCCGGCACAGTGGGAATCTCCGTGCCGCTCAAGGCGCACACGAAGGTGGCCTGGCCGATGCGCAGGCGCTGGCCTTCGACCTGACCTTCCAGGCCCAGCCCCGGTACGCTCTGCACATCATCGGCGGCGCTGGCGGTGCGGCCGAACGCGCGGGCGATGGGGTGTTCGGAGCGGTTTTCCAGAGCGGCGGCCAGGGCCAGGCAGCGGTCGGCGGGCAGTTCGCCGAGCGGGCGGATGCTGCGCAAGGCCAGGCGGCCTTCGGTAAGGGTGCCGGTCTTGTCGAAGATCACCGTGTCGATCTGGTTGAGGCCTTCCAGCACGTGACCGCGGGTGATCAGCAGGCCGAGTTTGTGCAAGGTGCCGGTGGCAGCGGTGAGGGCGGTGGGGGTGGCCAGCGACAGGGCACAGGGGCAGGTCGCCACCAGCATGGCCAGGACGATCCAGAACGCCCGCGTCGGTTCTGCATGCCACCACCACAGGCCGATGGCCACGGCAGCCAGCAGGCTGAACAGCAGGAACCACTGCGAGGCACGGTCGGCGATTTCCGCCAGGCGCGGCTTTTCGCTCTGTGCCCGCTCCAGCAGGCGGACAATGGCCGACAGGCGCGAATCGTGGCCCAGGGCTTGGACCTCCACGTGCAGGGTGCTTTCCACGTTCAGCGTGCCGCCGGTGACGTGTTCGCCAGCCCGGCGCGGCTGCGGCAGGTACTCGCCGGTGAGCAGCGATTCATCGACGCTGGAGCGGCCCTCGACAATGCGACCGTCGGCCGGTATCACCGCACCGGGCAGCACCTGCACGGTGTCGCCGCGCTGCAGTTCGCCGAGCAGGATACGTTCGGCATGGCCAAAGGCATCCAGGCGCAGGCACGAGGCCGGCAGCAGGTTGACCAGTTGCGCGGTGGCCGCTGCCGTGCGCTCCCGGGCGCGGCGTTCCAGGTAGCGCCCGGTCAGCAGGAACAAGGCGAACATGCCCACGGTGTCGAAATACAGCTCGCCACTGCCGGTGACTGCGGTCCAGATGCCGGCACCGAAGGCCAATGCGATGGCCAGCGAGACTGACACGTCCATGGTCAGGTGACGGGTGCGCAGGTCTCGGGCAGCGCCCTTGAAAAACGGTGCGCAGCTGTAGAACACGATCGGGATGGTGAGAAACAGCGCGACCCAGCGCAGGATGGTGTGCATCTCGGGCGACAGGTCGATGTTGAATTCCGGCCAGGTTGCCATGGTTGCCATCATTGCCTGGAACCACAACAACCCGGCCACGCCCAGGCGGCGCAGGGCGCTGCGGTTTTCCCGGGCCAACTGTTCGGCGGCCTGGTCGGGCTGGTACGGATGAGCCGCATAGCCGATATGGCGCAGTTCGGCCAGCAGCCTGGAAAGTGGCAACTGCTGGTCGTCCCAGTCGAGCAGCAGGCGGTGGTTGGACAGGTTCAGGCGGGCTTCGGCGACACCGGGCAGGTTGCGCAGGTGCTTCTCGATCAGCCAGCCGCAGGCGGCGCAACTGATGCCTTCGACCAGCAGGGTGGCCTCGGCCCGCTCCCCGGCGTGGCGCACGAACGACTGTTGCACGTCGCTGCGGTCATACAGGGCCAGTTCGTCTTGCAGCTGCTTGGGCAGTGCCTCGGGGTTGGCGCTGCTGTCGCTGCGGTGCTGGTAGTAGTGTTCCAGGCCGCCAGCAACGATGGACTCGGCCACCGCCTGGCACCCGGGGCAGCAGAACTGCCGAGGCTCGCCGAGGACCTCGGCGGTGAAGCGGCTACCGGCGGGGACGGGCAGGGCGCAGTGGTAGCAGGGAGTGGGTTGGGTCATTACTGGTGCTCGGCACCTTGCAGCGCTTCATCACCCAGTTGCAAGGCCACCCCATGCTCGACCTTTTCTTCCTCGAACAACCGCCACACATGTTCATCCTGGCTGCCCAACAGTTCGACGAACCGCCGCCCTTCGACCTTGTCATCCAGTTGCCCGACATAACGCCCCGCTTCGGCGCGGCTGAGCGGCACCTTGCGGTCCTTGTCCGGCTGGGTCGGCGAGATCAGGTTCAGCTCCAGGCTCTGCGGGTCGCTGTTGCCGGTCAGGCGCACGTCCACTTCGCCGGTCAGTTCGTCGAGGTGCACGCTGGCCTTGAGGTTCAGGGTCTGGGCCAGCAGTTCACGGTCCAGCGAGCGGTTGATGCCCTTGCCGGCCTCGTAGTAGTTGTCGTTGACCAGGTTGTCCGGGTTGTGCACGGCGATGCTGACCATGGTCAGGCTCAGGCACACCGAGGTGGTGAGGATGCCGATGATGATCCAGGGCCAGAGGTGCTTGTACCAAGGGCTGGTGGCGGTAGCGGCAGGCATTGTCTGTATTCTCTCTCAGCGGATCTGTGGGCCGATGAAGCGGCTCTTGGCATTGACCTCGGCGGCGCTGTCGTCGGCGCTCTTGAGGATGAAGGTGATTTCGTTGGTGGTCGAGGGCAGTTTCTCGGGGGAAACCGACAATTGCACCGGCAGGCTGACGATATCGCCGGCCGCCACGCGGATTTCGCGCTGGCCTTCCAGGCGCAGGTCCGGCAGGCCGGTAGCGTCCAGCACGTAGACGTGGTCGCGCTGGTCCTTGTTCATGACCTTGAGGCTGTACACGTTCTCGATCCGTCCCTGGGCATTCTCGCGGTACAGCACGCGGTCCTTGCTGACGTCGAAACCAACCAGCGAACGGGTGGCGAAGGCAGTGGCCAGGGCGCCGATCATCACCAGCAGCACCACGGCGTAACCAATCAGGCGCGGGCGCACCCTATGTGTCTTCTGCCCCGACAGGTTGTGCTCGGTGGTGTAGCTGATCAGCCCTTTGGGGTAGCTCATCTTCTCCATGATGCTGTCGCAGGCGTCGATGCAGGCGGCGCAGCCGATGCACTCGATCTGCAGGCCGTCGCGGATGTCGATGCCGGTCGGGCATACCTGCACGCACATGGTGCAGTCGATGCAGTCGCCCAGGCCCTGGGCCTTGTAGTCAGTGTCCTTCTTGCGCGGGCCGCGGGTTTCGCCGCGGCGCGGGTCGTAGGAGACGATCAGCGTGTCCTTGTCGAACATCACGCTCTGGAAGCGTGCATAGGGGCACATGTACACGCACACCTGCTCGCGCAGCCAGCCGGCGTTGCCGTAGGTGGCGAGGGTGAAGAAACCGACCCAGAAGTAGGCCCAGCCATCGGCCTGGCCTGTGAAGAATTCCATGACCAGTTCACGGATCGGCGAGAAGTAGCCGACGAAGGTCATGCCGGTGACGAAGCCAATCAGCAGCCATAGGCTGTGCTTGGCGAACTTGCGCAGGAACTTGTTGCCGCTCATGGGCGCGCGGTCAAGCTTCATGCGCTGGTTGCGGTCGCCCTCGGTGACTTTTTCGCACCACATGAAGATCCACGTCCACACGCTCTGCGGGCAGGTGTAACCGCACCACACGCGGCCGGCGTACACGGTGATGAAGAACAGGCCGAAGGCGGCGACGATGAGGATGCCTGAGAGCAGGATGAAGTCTTGTGGCCAGATGGTGGCGCCGAAGATGTAGAACTTGCGCTCGGGCAGGTTCCACCACACGGCCTGGTGGCCACCCCAGTTCAGCCACACGGTGCCGAAGTACAGGAGGAACAACACTGCCCCGCCGACCATGCGCAGCCTGCGGAACACGCCGGTGAAGGCGCGGGTGTAGATTTTCTCACGAGAGGCGTAGAGGTCGACGGAGTCCTTCCCTTTGCTGGCAGGCGGGGTGACGTCATGTACCGGAATTTGCTTGCTCATCATCAAGTCCCACGGCAGTGGAGAAACGCCGCGGCCAGTGCATGCCGGCCGCAGTCTCGCGCCGTCTGCCGGCGCGCTGCGATCCATGATACGCCGGTGATGGCACCCTGGGGTCGCGCTGCGACCTTTTGTCGCATTGGGTTGGCGATGTGAATCGTGATATGGCGGGTGTCAATTGATTCAGGTCATGAAGCGGGTGAATTCACTGGCCTCATCGCCGGAAAGCCGGCTCCCACAAGGTCTCCGTACTACTGGGAGGCTTTTGTGGGAGCCGGCTTGCCGGCGATAGGGCCAGGCCTGCCTTACTCGGCCTTGGCCGGCTCCGCCTGATGCGACAGGCTGTACACGTAAGCGGCCAGCAGGTGCACCTTGTCGTTACCCTGAAGCTGTTCCTGCGCCGGCATCTGCCCCTGGCGCCCGTAGCGGATGGTCTGCTGCAACTGGGCAAAGCTCGACCCATAGATGAACGCCTGCGGGTGGGTCAGGTTAGGTGCGCCCATTGCTGGCGTGCCCTTGCCTTCCGGCCCGTGGCAGGCCACGCAGTTGGTGGCGAAGATCTTCTGCCCGTTCTCGGCATCGGCCTTGACGCCTTCCGGCAGGCTGCGGCCATCGAGTTTGCTGACCACGAACGCCGCCACATCGGCCACGCCCTGCTCGCCGATCACTTCCGACCAGGCCGGCATCACCCCATGGCGACCGCCCATGATGGTGGTCTTGATGGTTTCCGGCTCGCCGCCCCAGCGCCAGTCGTTGTCGGTCAGGTTGGGGAAGCCGTAGGCGCCCTTGGCGTCGGAGCCGTGGCACACCGAGCAGTTCGAGGCGAACAGCCGTGCGCCCATCTTCAATGCCTGCGGGTCCTTGGCCACTTCCTCGATGGGCATGGCTGCGAACTTGGCGAAGATCGGCCCGAAGCGGGCATCGGCCTTGGCCATTTCCTTTTCCCACTCGTGCACGCCGGTCCAGCCTGGCTGGCCATTGGTGAACTCGGTCTGCTTGTCGTTATCCAGGTAGCTGTAGCCTGGCAGGATGCCTTTCCAGTTGCCCAGGCCCGGGTACAGCACCAGGTAGCCCAAGGCAAAGATGATGGTGCCGACGAACAGCCAGAACCACCATTTCGGCAACGGGTTGTCGTATTCCTCG
Organism: Pseudomonas sp. KU43P; assembly: GCF_033095865.1. Lineage (NCBI taxonomy): Bacteria > Pseudomonadati > Pseudomonadota > Gammaproteobacteria > Pseudomonadales > Pseudomonadaceae > Pseudomonas > Pseudomonas sp. KU43P. The sequence goes on from NZ_AP019365.1 coordinate 1,827,893, forward strand.
ATGCCATCGAAGGCATGCCCGACGGTTTCGTCGGTGACCTCTTCGCGCTGGCCCTTGCGGGTCGACAGCAGCAGCCAGGTCAACGAGAAGATGGTGCCCAGGGTCAGGACGGTGACGTACAGACTCCAGAAGGTTGTCATTGTTGTTTGCTCCCAGAAGCTTTTGCTTGCGCTTGCTCGACGTGCTGTTTGGCCTCGGGATCATCCGCGAAGGGCAGTTGCGTGGCTTCGTCGAATTCCTGCTTGCGCCGTGGGTTGAACACCCACAGCGCCAGGCCCACGAACGCCACCATCACCACCACGGTGCCCAGGCCGCGAATCATCCCGATATCCATCAGCGTCACCGTTTGCTTTTGATGATGGTGCCAAGACCCTGCAGGTACGCGACGATGGCGTCCATTTCGGTCTTGCCCTTGACCGCGTCGCGGGCACCGGCGATATCGGCGTCGGTGTACGGCACGCCGAGGGTGCGCAGCACGTCCATCTTCTTCGCGGTGTCCTTGCCGTCGAGCTTGTTTTCGACCAGCCACGGGTAGGACGGCATCTTCGACTCCGGCACCACGTTGCGCGGGTTGTACAGGTGCGCGCGGTGCCAGTCGTCCGAGTAGCGCCCGCCCACGCGCGCCAGGTCCGGGCCGGTGCGTTTGGAGCCCCACAGGAATGGGTGGTCCCACACGCTTTCGCCGGCCACCGAGTAGTGGCCGTAACGCTCGGTTTCGGCGCGGAACGGGCGGATCATTTGCGAGTGGCAGCCGACACAGCCTTCACGGATATAGATATCGCGGCCTTCCAGTTCCAGCGCGGTGCGTGGCTTCATGCCTTCGACGGGTTTGTTGGTCACGTCCTGGAAGAACAGCGGGACGATCTGGGTCAGGCCACCGACGCTCACGGCGATGACCATGAAGAAGGCCAGCAGGCCTATGTTCTTCTCGACGGCTTCATGCTTCATCAGTGCGCTCCCACGACGACGATCTTGGCGGCTTCTTCAGCCTGCACCGGGTTGGCGGCGCGAACAGTGCGGTACACGTTGTAGGCCATCAGCAGCATGCCGGAGGCGAAGAACGCGCCGCCCAGGGCCCGGACGATGTAACCCGGGTGGCTGGCCTGCAGGGCTTCGACGAAGGAGTAGGTGAGCGTGCCGTCATCGTTGATGGCGCGCCACATCAGGCCCTGGGTGATGCCGTTGACCCACATCGAGGCGATGTACAGCACGGTGCCGATGGTCGCCAGCCAGAAGTGCGCGTTGATCAGGCCGACGCTGTGCATCTGGTCGCGGCCATACAGGCGCGGGATCATGTGGTACACGGCGCCGATCGAGATCATCGCTACCCAGCCCAGAGCGCCGGCGTGGACGTGGCCGATGGTCCAGTCGGTGTAGTGCGACAGCGAGTTCACGGTCTTGATGGCCATCATCGGGCCTTCGAAGGTGGACATGCCGTAGAACGCCAAGGACACCACCAGGAAGCGCAGGATCGGGTCGGTGCGCAATTTGTGCCAGGCACCGGACAGGGTCATCATGCCGTTGATCATGCCGCCCCAGCTCGGAGCCAGCAGGATGATCGACATCACCATGCCCAGCGACTGTGCCCAGTCAGGCAGTGCGGTGTAGTGCAGGTGGTGCGGGCCGGCCCAGATGTACAGGGTGATCAGCGCCCAGAAGTGCACGATCGACAGGCGATACGAGTAGATCGGCCGCTCGGCCTGCTTGGGCACGAAGTAGTACATCATCCCCAGGAAGCCGGTGGTAAGGAAGAAGCCCACGGCGTTGTGGCCGTACCACCACTGGATCATCGCATCGGTGGCGCCGGAGTAAGCCGAGTACGACTTGAACAGGCTCACCGGCAGCGAGATGTGGTTGACGATGTGCAGCATCGCGGTGACCACGATGAAGGCGCCGTAGAACCAGTTGCCGACGTAGATGTGCTTGGTCTTGCGCTTGACGATGGTGCCGAAGAACACCAGGGCGTAGGTAACCCAGACAATGGCCAGCAGGATCGCGATCGGCCACTCGAGTTCGGCGTATTCCTTGGTGGTGGTGTAGCCCATCGGCAGGGTGATCAGCGCGCCGAGGATCACCGCCTGCCAGCCCCAGAAGGTGAAGGCGGCCATGCTGTCGGAAATCAGCCGGGTCTGACAGGTTCGCTGCACCACGTAGTAGCTGGTGCCGAACAGCGCACAGCCGCCGAAGGCGAAGATGACCAGGTTAGTGTGCAGGGGGCGCAGGCGGCCGAAGCTGGTCCAGGGCAGGTCCAGGTTCAGTTGCGGCCACACCAGCTGCGAGGCGATGAAGACGCCGAGGCCCATGCCAAGGATCCCCCAGACCACCGTCATGATGGCGAACTGGCGGACGACCTTATAGTTATAAGCAGTCGGACTGATTGCTGTGCTCATTCTAAGGTTCCACGGTTTTGGTGTTCTTGTTGGTTGAAAAATCGGCGCCAGTATCGATAACCACCAGGGTTATGGCAACGCAAGGAACGTGCGCCGACCCGTGTCCGGGCCCTGTTGCCGGTGTCCCGCGGCAACTGGGTACGAACGATTGTACACAAATAAATATTTGTAATGTGTACCGTTTTTCACCTTTTTCTGATCGATCGGTCAAGCTTTTTCTGCGGATGGCGTCAGGCGCTGCGCCACGTCTGCCTCGCTGGATTGGCGGCGAGGTCCACTGAGGCAACAAGCTTAGTTCGGTTAGGGGGGGGTGCAAGGCGAGGGGAGGCTTGGTATTGGTGGTGTGGCGTAGATCGAGCGCCGCCCGCGCGGCGCATCGCGGATAAATCCGCGCCTACATTTGTTGCAACGTGCCACGGTCTGTCAGGCCATGGTTGTCCGCCTTTGGCGCCCGCCGAGAAATCGCGTCGTACCCCAAGAGCTGGCAACCATGGCCTATCAGGCATAGGTACGTTGCAACAAATGTAGGCGCGGATTTATCCGCGATGCGCCGCGCGGGCGGCGCTCGATCCAACAGTCGAAATATCTCTTACGTCCAACTCACTGAGCAGTCACGACCTCAGTAGCGTTCGCCTGCGACAGGCTATACACATAAGCCGCCAGCAAATGCACCTTGTCATTCCCCTGAATCTGCGCCTGGGCCGGCATCTGCCCCTGGCGGCCATAGCGAATGGTCTGCTGCAACTGAGCAAAGCTCGACCCATAGATGAACGCCTGCGGATGGTTCAGGTTCGGTGCCCCCATGGCCGGTGTGCCATTGCCTTCAGGCCCGTGGCAGGCCACGCAGTTGGCGGCAAAGATCTCCTTGCCCTTGGCCGCGTCAGCCTTGACCCCTTCCGGCAGGCTGCGGCCGTCGAGGTTGGTCAGCACATAGGCGGCCACATCGGCCACGCCTTGCTCGCCAATCACCTCGGCCCAGGCCGGCATCACCCCATGGCGGCCGTTCATGATCGACGCCTTGATGGTTTCCGGCTCGCCACCCCAGCGCCAGTCCTTGTCGGTCAGGTTGGGGAAGCCATAGGCGCCCTTGGCGTCCGAGCCGTGGCACACCGAGCAGTTGGAGGCGAACAGGCGGCCGCCCATTTTCAGCGCCTGCGGATCCTTGGCCACTTCCTCCACGGGCATGGCGGCGTACTTGGCGAAGATGGGGCCGAACTTGGCGTCGGCCTTGTCCATTTCCTTCTGCCACTCGTTGACGCCGGTCCAGCCGTTCTCGTAGCCGGGCAGGATGCCTTTCCAGTTGCCCAGGCCCGGGTAGAGCACCAGGTAGCCAGCGCCGAACACCAGGGTGCCGACGAACAGCCAAAACCACCACTTGGGCAGCGGGTTGTCGTATTCCTCGATGCCATCGAAGCTGTGCCCCATGGTCTGGTCGGTGGTGTCGCTGCTCTGGCCCTTGCGGGTCGACAGCAGCAGCCAGGCCAGGCCAATCAGGCTGCCGATGGTCAGTACGCTGATGTACGTACTCCAGAAGGTTGTCATTGCTGGGTACTCCTAATGGCGGTTTCCCGGCCCGCAGGCGGCAGGCGGTCGTCGACGAAGGGCAGCAGGCGCGCTTCGGCGAAATCACGGTCGCGGCGGCGGTTGAACACCCACAGCGAGAGGCCGATGAAGGCGATCATCACCACCAGGGTGCCCAGGCCGCGGATCATGCCGATGTCCATTTCCATCGCAGTTACCTCTTGTTCTTGATCGCGGTGCCCAGCACCTGCAGGTAGGCGACCAGGGCGTCCATCTCGGTCTTGCCCTTGACCGCATCACGCGCCCCGGCAATGTCCTCGTCGCTGTACGGCACGCCCAGTGTGCGCAGGGTGCGCATCTTGGTGTCGGTGTGGCTGTTGTCGACCTGTTGCGCCACCAGCCACGGGTAGGACGGCATCTTCGACTCCGGCACCACGTTGCGCGGGTTGTACAGGTGCGCGCGGTGCCAGTCGTCCGAGTAGCGCCCGCCTACGCGCGCCAAGTCCGGGCCGGTGCGCTTGGAGCCCCACAGGAATGGGTGGTCCCACACGCTTTCGCCAGCCACCGAGTAGTGGCCGTAGCGCTCGGTTTCGGCGCGAAACGGGCGGATCATCTGCGAGTGGCAGCCGACGCAGCCTTCGCGGATGTAGATATCGCGCCCTTCGAGCTGCAGCGCGGTGTAGGGCTTCATGCCTTCCACCGGCTTGTTGGTCACGTCCTGGAAGAACAGCGGGACGATCTGGGTCAGGCCGCCGATGCTGACGGCGAACACCATCAGCAAGGCCAGCAGGCCGACGTTCTTCTCGATCACTTCATGTTTCATCAGGCAGGTCTCCTCAGGCCAGTTGCACGTTGGCAGGGGCGGCGACGGCGGCCGGTGCACGCACGGTGCGCCAGGTGTTCCAGGCCATCAGGAACATGCCGCTGAGGAAGATCGCACCACCGACGAAGCGCACGATGAAGCCAGGGTGGCTGGCCACCAGGGTTTCCACGAACGAGTAGGTGAGCGTGCCGTCGCTGTTCACCGCCCGCCACATCAGGCCCTGGGCGATGCCGTTGACCCACATCGAGGCGATGTACAGCACGGTGCCGATGGTCGCCAGCCAGAAGTGCGCGTTGATCAGGCCGATGCTGTGCATTTGCTCCTTGCCGAACACTTTCGGGATGGTGTGGTACAGCGCGCCGATGGAAATCATCGCCACCCAGCCGAGGGCGCCGGCGTGGACGTGGCCGATGGTCCAGTCGGTGTAGTGGGACAGGGCATTGACCGTCTTGATGGCCATCATCGGGCCTTCGAAGGTGGACATGCCGTAGAACGCCAGCGATACCACCAGGAAGCGCAGAATCGGGTCGCTGCGCAGCTTATGCCAGGCACCGGAGAGGGTCATCATGCCGTTGATCATGCCGCCCCAGCTCGGGGCCAGGAGGATCAGTGACATCACCATGCCCAGCGACTGCGCCCAATCGGGCAGCGCGGTGTAGTGCAGGTGGTGCGGACCGGCCCAGATGTACAGGGTGATCAGCGCCCAGAAGTGGACGATCGACAGGCGATAGGAATACACCGGGCGCTCGGCCTGCTTGGGCACGTAGTAGTACATCATCCCCAGGAAGCCTGCGGTCAGGAAGAAGCCCACCGCGTTGTGGCCGTACCACCACTGCACCATGGCATCGGTGGCTCCGGCATACACCGAGTACGACTTGGTCAGGCTGACCGGCAGCTCCAGGTTGTTGATGATGTGCAGCATCGCCACGGTGAGGATGAAGGCGCCGAAGAACCAGTTGCCCACATAGATGTGCTTGGTGTTGCGCTTGATCAGCGTGCCGAAGAACACGATGGCGTAGCAGACCCAGACGATGGTGATCAGGATGTCGATGGGCCATTCCAGTTCGGCGTATTCCTTGGAGCTGGTGTAGCCCAGCGGCAGGCTGATCGCTGCCAGCAGGATCACCAGTTGCCAGCCCCAGAAGGTGAACGCGGCCAGGCGCGGTGAGAACAGGGTGGTCTGGCAGGTGCGTTGCACCGAATAATAGGAGGTGGCGAACAGGGCACAGCCGCCGAAGGCGAAGATCACCGCATTGGTATGCAGGGGGCGCAGGCGGCCGAAGCTGGTCCAGGGGAGGTCGAAGTTGAGGGAAGGCCAGGCGAGCTGGGCGGCGATGAAGACGCCGAGCCCCATCCCGACGATTCCCCACACCACCGTCATGATGGCGAATTGGCGGACCACCTTGTAGTTGTAGGCGGTACTGCTGGTTGTGTTCATGTATGGGTTCCCATCCACGGTTATTTTGGCAGGCTTTACAGCGAGGCAAGCATGAGTAATGGGCAAAGTGCCGGTATTGACGGGGATCAATGGGCGAAGATCGGAAATGTCCCAGGCTTGCGCTGCGATCCTCCATGGAATCAGGCAGATAGCGCACCCAAGGGGTGCCTGATCCTGGCCCACGGCGCAGGGGCGCCGATGGACAGCGATTTCATGAACGAGATGGCGCAAAGGCTTGCGGCGCTAGGGGTAGGGGTGATTCGTTTCGAGTTCCCCTACATGGCCGAGCGCAGGGTCGGGGGTGGCAAGCGGCCGCCCAATCCGCAGAAGGTGTTGCTTGATTGCTGGCGCGAGGTTTACCGGCAGGTGCGACCTTTGGTCACAGGAAAGTTGGCCGTGGGCGGCAAATCGATGGGCGGGCGCATGGCCAGTCTGCTGGCCGACGAATTGGGCGCGGATGCGCTGGTGTGCCTGGGGTATCCGTTCTATGCGGTGGGCAAACCGGAGAAACCACGGGTCGAGCATTTGGCGCAGTTGCGCACGCCGACGTTGATCGTGCAGGGCGAGCGAGATGCGTTGGGCAATCGGGAGGCGGTGAAAGGGTATGCGCTGTCACCGGCGATCGAGGTGAGCTGGCTGGTGGCGGGGGATCATGACCTCAAGCCGCTGAAGGCTTCGGGGTTCAGCCATGAACAGCATCTGCAGGCGGCGGCAGAGCGGGTGGCGGGGTTTCTGCTGAAATAGCGCTGGCCTCATCGCCGGCAAGCCGGCTCCCACAGAGTGCGGTGCGATTCTTGGACTGCCCCCAAGGCTTGGATTGGTGTCCAACTTCCTGGGGGCAGTCCATTCTTGTGGGCGCCGGCTTGCCGGCGATGAGGCCGGTGCAGGCGTGCTGCTTAGTCGCGGTACTCGCACAGGTAAGCGGTATCCACCTTGACCTGCAGCTGGAACTTGCTGTCGGCAGCCACATTGAACTTGTCGCCGGCGTTGAAGGTTTCCCAGTTGTCGCTGCCTGGCAGCTTGACGGTCAGCGCACCGGAAACCACGTGCATGATTTCACGCTTGGCAGTGCCGAACTCGTATTCGCCCGGGGCCATCACACCGACGGTGGCCGGACCTTCGGTGCCTGCGAAGGCGATCGACTTGACGGTGCCGTTGAAGTACTCATTGACCTGGAACATGGGCGACTCCTGAAAGAATGGGGGTGAAAAAGGGCTGGCCAGTATGCCCAAGCCCATTCACGCCGTCATCTGCTTTCAGGCAGGCTCAAGGGCAGCAGGCGCGCGGTATTGCGCGCATCCTCCAGGGCCCGGTGCTGCTGGCCGCAAAAGTGCATGCCGGCCAGTTGCAGGGCTCCGTTGAGCCCGGTCGGGCGCTGCAGGTGGCGGGCCTTGGCGAAGCGCTGCTTGAGGTTGATGTGGGGCAGGGTGCGCAACAGGCTGTCGAGCTGATGCTGCTGCCATTCCTGCAGCAGTTGCTGGCGGTCGTAATCGCCCCAGCTCACCCAGGCCTGCAACTGCCCGCGGTGGTGCCCCAGCCAGCGCTCGAACCGCGCCCATACCTCGGGGAACGCTGCGGCGCTGTCGACGCTGGCCTGGCTGATGTGGGTCAGCTCGCGGCAGAACGGCGTCAGTTGCGGCCGCCGCCGCGGCCGCACGAAACGCTGGAAATGGTCCACCTCGCGGCCCTCGCGGGTCACCAGGCTGGCGCCGATTTCAATGATTTCCATCTCCGTGACCGGCCAGCCACCGTCATCGGTGGTGGCTTCCAGGTCGATCACCAACCAGTGGCCCATACCAGGCTCCCATGCCGTACATGCTAGAGCAGCGTAGCCAATCTCCGGGCTCACGGCACCCTCTGGCAAAATGCCCTCACTTTGGCGTTTCCAGCAGTTGTGCCGTTATCCGAAAACGCCTAGCTTAGGCCATCCAGGTATGAACCGTGATGAGTGTCCGTCTTGACTCCAGCACCCGGCCTGAAGGTTTTTTCCACCCTGCTGCTGGCGGCCGCTGCCTGGCTGGCGGCACCGGCATGGGCGGCCGACGCCATTGATGTGAAGATTGGTGCCGCGCATTTCCCGCCATATACCGTGCGCCCGGAGCAGGGCGCCGACACCGGGCTGCTGCCGCAACTGGTCGAGGCCCTTAACCGCCTCCAGCCGGAGTATCGCTTCGTGCTGGTGCCCACCTCCATCCAGCGGCGCTTTGGTGACTTCCAGCAAGGCCGTACCGACATGGCGATCTTCGAGAACCCGGAGTGGGGCTGGCAGCAGATCCCGCACCAGGCCGTGGACATGGGCCTGGAAGATGCCGAAGTGTTCGTTGCAAAGAAGCTCGACGGCCGCGACCAGCATTATTTCGACGACCTGCACGGCAAGCGCCTGGCGCTGTTCAACGGTTATCACTATGCCTTCGCCCGCTTCAACCCCGACCCGGAGTATCTGCGCAAGGCCTACAACGCGACCCTGACCTACTCCCACGACAGCAACCTGCTGATGGTTCAGGCCGGGCGTGCCGACATCGCCCTGGTCACGCGCTCCTACCTCAGCGACTTCCTCACGCGAAACCCCGCCAGCCTCGACCAGCTGATGGCTTCCGAGCGCATCGATCAGGTCTATCACCACTACGCCTTGCTGCGCCCAGGCGCCCCTATCAGCGACCAGAAATTTGCCGCCTTGATGCGTTACCTGCGTGAAACCGGTGAGCTGACGCGGATCTTCCAACCCTACCGGATCACCGTCGCGGCGCCTGCCGAGTAAATTCCCCGGCTGCGGCCACGTTTGCACAAGTGAGCCTTTCTTCCACTTACCGTGAGCCGAGACCATGCCGTTCGATGCCGCTACGCAGCCGTTGTCACAGCCTCGCTGGCCCAGCCTCAACGCCGAAGAGGGCGATTGCTGGCTGAGGCTGACGCTGGATGAGCGCCCCTTGATCCAGGTGCGCCTAGTGCCGGGCGATACTGTGCAAGTCCATGTCGAAAGCTTGTGCCCGGAGCGCCCGCAGCAAGCCTTGTGGGCCGCCTGCTACTGGCTGCTGTCGCGTGACCCCGCCTGTCAGCGCCTGGCCTGGCAGTTGCCCCAAGCGCTGCCCGAGGCGCTGAGCAGCGGGCTGCTGGTGGCAAGTGACAAGCCAGGGCTGTACCTGTGCGAGCGCACCCTGTTCTGGCAGTTGCCGCAACCCTGGCTCGGCCAGCTGTCGACCGGCGCCTACCCGCAGCAGCTGCAATTGAGCGACGGCAAGCGCCACCCGCGCCGGTCGCCCAAGCCCCGTGGCGAGGTGTACCGCCGGTTCGATGCCCGGTTGGGCAGTTGGGTGTCGCTGCGCACCCTGGATATCGACCGAGACTTGGAGCGCTTCAACCGCTGGCAGAACAACCCGCGGGTGGAGAAGTTCTGGCAGGAGGGCGGCTCGCTGGCGCAGCACCGGGAATACCTGGCCAAGCTCGAGGCCGACCCGCACGCCCTGACCCTGATCGGTAGCTTTGACGACCAACCGTTCGCCTACTTCGAAGCCTATTGGGCCAAGGAAGACCGCATTGCACCGTTCTACCCGGCCGACGATTACGACCGTGGCGTGCATATGCTGGTGGGCGAAGAGAACCACCGGGGGCCGCACAAGGTCGCCAGCTGGCTGTCGGCGCTGGTGCACTATCTGTTCCTCGACGACCCGCGCACCCAGCGGGTCGTCGCCGAACCGAGGGCCGACAACGGCAAGATGATCGGCTACATGCAGGACCAGTGCTTCCATTGCGAAAAGGAGTTCGACTTCCCGCACAAGCGGGCGGCGCTGATGATCCTGGGGCGTGAGCGCTTCTTCGACCGGTGCAAGTTGGCCTGATACCGAGTCGCCTTCATCGCCGGCAAGCCGGCTCCCACAGGTACCCCACCGACATTGAGATCGGTGGTGTCCCTGTGGGAGCCGGCTTGCCGGCGATGAAGGCGACGCCGAACTTCACCCCTGCCGATTGGCCGTCTTGCGGCAATGCACCAACGCATCTCGAATCATGAAGTTGACCAGGGTCGGCGACACCCCCAGTTCCTTGGCGATGTCCTTCTGCGGCACGCCATGCAACCGGTACATCTCGAACGCATAGCGGGTGCGCGGGGGCAGTTCGTTGAGCGCCTCGGCAATGTGTTCCAGCGCCGCGAGGTTGATGTGGGTGGCTTCCGGCGAGGCATTGAGCACAACCACGTTGAGGCCTTCCTCTTCGCTGCCCGAGTACTTCAGCTCCATTGCCTGCTTGCGGTAATGGTCGATCGCCAGGTTGCGCACGATCTGGAACAGGTAGCTGAGCTGGGCTTTGAACGACGAGGTGATCTGAGGCGCGGAACCGAGCCGGAAGAACGCGTCCTGCACCACATCTTCGGCGCGCGAGCGGCAACCGGTGATGCGTGCGGCGATCTTGACCAGAATGCTGCGGTTGTCGACGAATGCCTGGAGTAAGGGTGAATCGCACTTTCTTGTGGATAGTTGTTCCGCCATGGAAATCACCTTGTCTCGGAAGGGAAAGGGAGCCCCCCAGATGGGGAAGCTTCCTACGACGTGCGACAAACTATTCATAATGATAATGATTGTCAAATACGAAAGTTAATGAGTATCTATTAGTTTCAGATCTAAGCCAGTGGCCGTGATGCAGTTCACTTTTTGACAGGCCCGGCACGGCGTCCTGCCGTTAATTTCTTCCGCTGCCCATCCGTTCCCCTGTGTACATCCGGCCGCCGCACGCTGCCCGCCGACCCGCGCCAGGCAGCCCGGCCCGACCTATCCAGACACTGGCAGGAACACCCCATGACGGACGCCCACGAACTCCCGCTCTCGCTGGTCCAGGCACTGGCGCAACGCGCCGCGCGCACGCCGGACCGCATCGCCCTGCGCTTCCTGGCCGATGCCCCCGGCGAGCAGGCCGTGCTCAGTTACCGCGAGCTGGACCTTCGCGCGCGCACCATCGCCGCCGCCCTGCAGGCCCGCGCCAGCTTCGCCGACCGCGCCGTGCTGTTGTTCCCCAGCGGCCCGGACTACGTTGCGGCCTTCTTTGGCTGCCTGTATGCCGGCGTCATCGCTGTGCCGGCCTATCCGCCGGAGTCGGCGCGCCGCCATCACCAAGAGCGCCTGCTTTCGATCATCGACGACGCCGAGCCGCGCCTGCTGCTGACCGTGTCGGCATTGCGCGATGGCCTGCAGGGCCTCGAAGCCCTGGCCGGCGCCAACGCCCCGGCGATGCTGGCAGTGGACACCCTGGACCCGGCCTTGGCCGAAGCCTGGCGCGAGCCGGCGCTGGCCAGCGACGACATCGCCTTCCTCCAGTACACCTCCGGCTCCACCGCGCTGCCCAAAGGCGTGCAGGTCAGCCACGGCAACCTGGTGGCCAATGAACAGTTGATCCGCCATGGCTTCGGCATCGACCTGAACCCCGACGATGTGATCGTCAGCTGGCTGCCGCTGTATCACGATATGGGCCTGATCGGCGGCCTGCTGCAGCCGATCTTCAGTGGCGTGCCGTGCGTGCTGATGTCGCCGGGCTACTTCCTCGCCCGGCCATTGCGCTGGCTCCAGGCGATCAGCGAATACGGCGGCACCATCAGCGGCGGGCCGGACTTCGCCTACCGCCTGTGCAGCGAACGGGTCAGCGAGGCGGCCCTGGCCGGCCTCGACCTCAGTCGTTGGCGCGTGGCCTATTCCGGCTCCGAGCCGATCCGCCAGGACAGCCTGGACACCTTCGCCGAGAAATTCGCAACCTGTGGTTTCCAGGCCAGCAGCTTCTTCGCCAGCTACGGGCTGGCCGAGGCGACCCTGTTCGTCAGCGGCAGCCGCCGCGGGCAGGGCATTGCAGCGCTGGAGCTGGATGCCCAGGCGCTGGCCGCCAACCGCGCCCAGGCCGGTGAGGGCAGCGTGCTGATGAGCTGTGGCTACCCGCAGCCGGGGCACGCGGTGTGCATCGTCGAACCCCAGCGTCTGGAGACGCTGGGTGACGACCAGGTAGGTGAAATCTGGGCTGCCGGCCCGAGCATCGCCCTGGGTTACTGGCGCAACCCCGAGGCCACTGCCCGCACGTTCGTCGACAGGGACGGGCAGACCTGGCTACGCACCGGTGACCTCGGTTTCATGCGCGCAGGCGAGGTATTCGTCACCGGCCGCCTGAAGGACATGCTCATCGTACGCGGCCAGAACCTCTACCCGCAGGACCTGGAAAAGACCCTGGAGCGTGAGGTCGAGGTGCTGCGCAAGGGCCGTGTGGCGGTGTTCGCCGTGGACGACCAGGGCGAGGAGGGGATTGGCGTGGCGGTGGAGATCAGCCGCAATGTGCAGAAGGCACTGCAGCCCGAGGCGCTGATCAAGACCCTGCGCCAGGTCATCGCCGATGCCTGCCGCCAGGCGCCGGCGGTAGTGCTGCTGCTCAACCCGGGCGCGCTGCCCAAGACCTCCAGCGGCAAGTTGCAGCGCTCGGCCTGCCGCCTGCGCATGGATGACGGCAGCCTGGATTGCTACGCCCGCTTCCCGGCACCTGCCGCCAGTTGCCAAACCGGTCCCGCGAGCGAGGGCTTGCAGGCGCGTATCGCCAGTGTCTGGCGGGAATTGCTCAAGGTCGAAGCGGTGGCCGGCGACGACCATTTCCTGCTGCTGGGCGGCAACTCCATCATCGCGACTCAGGTGACCGCGCGCCTGGCCGACGAGCTGGGCATCGCGCTTGGTCTGCGCACCTTGTTCGAGGCCCCGATTCTGGCCGACTACAGTGCGGCCGTTGCGGCCGTCATCGAGCAGGGCGGCGGCCAGGCCTCGGCCATCGCCACCCTGAACCGCGGCCAGGCGCTGCCGCAGTCGCTGGCGCAGAACCGCCTGTGGCTGCTCTGGCAACTTGAACCGCAATCGGCGGCCTACAACATACCCGCCGGCCTACACCTGCGTGGCGAGCTGAACGAGGCCGCGCTGGAATCGGCGTTTCAGGCGCTGGTGGCGCGGCACGAAGCGCTGCGCACGGTATTCAGCGAAGAAGATGGCCAAGCGTTGCAGCGGGTATTGCCCGAGCAGCCGTTCAGCCTGAACCGCCTGGGCCTGGAAGGGTTGTCGGCCGCTGAGGTGGCCGAGCGTCGCGAAGCACACGCGCAGCAACCGTTCGACCTGGCCCAGGGCCCGCTGCTGCGGGTAATGCTGGTGCGCCTGGCGGACGAAGACCACCAGTTGTGGGTGACCCTGCACCACATCGTCGCCGATGGCTGGTCGCTGAACATCCTTCTCGACGAATTCGCCAAGCTGTACGCGGCCCACAGCCAGGGGCTGGAAGTGACGCTGGCGCCGCTGTCGCTGGGCTACGCCGACTACGGCGACTGGCAGCGCCAATGGCTGGCCGAGGGCGAAAGCACACGGCAACTGGCTTACTGGAAAGATCAGTTGGGCGATGCGCTGCCGGTGCTCGACCTGCACCCCGACCAGCCGCGCGCCAGCCAACAGGCCAAGCGCGCCGAACGCCTGACCGTGAAGGTACCGGCCCCGCTGGCCGAGGCCATCAAGCAGTTGGCCCGCGAACAACAGGCCAGCCTGTTCATGGTCCTGCTGGCGGGCTGGCAAGGCTTGCTGCACCGTTACACCGGCCAGGGGGATATCCGCGTCGGCGTGCCCAACGCCAACCGCCCGCGCCAGGAAACCCAGGGCATGGTCGGCTTCTTCATCAATACCCAGGTGCTGCGTGCGCAACTGCACGGTCGCCAGCCGTTCGCCGAGCTGCTGACCCAGGTGCGGCAAGCCACCCTGGGCGCGCAGGCCCACCAGGACCTGCCATTCGAACAATTGCTCGAAGCCTTGCCCGAAGCCCGCGAACAAGGCCTGTTCCAGGTCATGTTCAACCACCAGCAGCGTGACCTGTCGGCCCTGCGCCGCCTGCCGGGCCTGTTGGCCGAAGAACTGCCGTGGCACAGCCGCGAAGCCAAGTTCGACCTGCAGTTGCACAGCGAAGAAGACCATCAGGGCCGCCTGAGCCTGGCCTTCGACTATGCTGCCGAGCTGTTCGACCGCCGCACCGTCGAACGCCTGGCCCAGCACCTGCTGGCGCTGCTGGAACAGGTGTGCGCGCAACCGCAACTGGCCTTGGGCGATGTCGACCTGCTCGATGCGCCAGGGCGCCAGCAATTGCTGGCCTGGGGGCAGGCGCCTGCGCCCATGGCGCAACGCCTGGTGGTCGAGCAGCTCAACGAGCAAGCGCGCCTAACCCCGCAACGCACGGCGCTGGCCTGGGAGGGCGGGAGCCTCGACTACGCCGAACTGCACCAGCAGGCCAACCGCCTGGCCCATTACCTGCGCGACAAAGGCGTCGGCCCCGACACCCGTGTAGCCATCGCCGTGGAGCGTTCGCCGCAACTGCTGGTCGGCTTGCTGGCCATCCTCAAGGCCGGCGGCGCCTACGTGCCGCTGGACGTCGACTACCCGGCCGAGCGCCTGGCCTACATGCTGGGCGACTGCCAGGCCAGCCTGCTGCTGAGCCACAGCGGGTTGCTCGATAGCTTGCCGCAGGTCGAGGGCGTCAGCGCCATCGCCCTCGACCAGCTGCACCTGGACAGCTGGCCAAGCCACGCGCCGGGGCTGCACCTGCACGGCGACAACCTGGCCTACGTGATCTACACCTCCGGCTCCACCGGCCAGCCCAAGGGCGTGGGCAACACCCATGCGGCCCTGGCCGAGCGCCTGCAGTGGATGCAGGCCACCTACACGCTGGATGACAGCGACGTGCTGATGCAGAAGGCACCGATCAGCTTCGACGTGTCGGTATGGGAGTGCTTCTGGCCGCTGGTCACTGGCTGCAAGCTGGTGCTGGCCGGCCCTGGCGAACACCGTGACCCGCAGCGCATTGCCGCGCTGGTGCAGCAGCATGGCGTGACCACGCTGCACTTCGTGCCGCCGCTGTTGCAGGTTTTCGTCCAGGAGCCTCTGGCCGCAGGCTGCACCAGCCTGCGCCGGCTGTTCTGCGGTGGCGAGGCGCTGTCGGCGAGCCTGCGCGACCGCGTGCTGCAATGCCTGCCGCAGGTGCAGCTGCACAATCGCTACGGCCCGACCGAAACCGCCATCAACGTCACCCACTGGCATTGCCGGGCCGAGGATGGCGCGCGTTCGCCGATCGGCCGGCCGCTGGGCAACGTGCTCTGCCAGGTGCTCGATGATGAACTGCAACTGGCGGCGCCAGGTGTGCCGGGGGAGCTGTACCTGGGCGGAGCGGGCCTGGCCCGGGGTTACCTGGGGCGCCCAGGCCTGACCGCCGAACGCTTCGTGCCCCAGGCCGATGGCGATGGTGCGCGCCTGTACCGCAGCGGCGACCGCGCCCGTTGGCATGTGCAGGACGAGGCCCTGGAATACCTCGGGCGTCTCGACCAGCAGGTGAAGGTGCGTGGCTTCCGGGTCGAGCCCGAAGAAGTCCAGGCCTGCCTGCTCGGCCAGCCGGGCGTGGAGCAGGCGCTGGTGCTGATCCACCAGGATGCCGTCGGTGCGCAACTGGTCGGCTATTACAGCGGCCCCGCACTGGCGGAGGCGCTGCTGGCCAACCTGGCGCAGCGCCTGCCGGCCTACATGGTGCCGGCGCAGTTGATCGCGCTGCAACACCTGCCGCTGGGCCCCAGTGGCAAAGTCGATCGCAAGGCGCTGCCGGCGCCGGTCTGGCAGCAGCGTGAACATGTCGAACCTCAGACTGCGTTGCAGCAGCAGGTCGCGGACATCTGGCGCGAGGTGCTGAACCTGCCACGCATCGGCCTGTACGATGACTTCTTCGCCCTCGGCGGCCACTCCCTGCTGGCCACCCAGATCGTCTCGCGCACCCGCCAGGCCTGCGATGTCGAGTTGCCGCTGAAAGTGCTGTTCGAAGCCAGCGAGCTGGGCGCCTTCTGTGAGCAGATCGCCCGCATCCAGGCAGCCGGCGAGCACAACCTGCAAGGTGCGATCGCCCGAGTCGATCGCCGCCAGGCCGTGCCGCTGTCGTACTCGCAGCAGCGCATGTGGTTCCTCTGGCAGATGGAGCCGCACAGCCCCGCCTACAACGTCGGCGGCATGGCGCGCCTGCGTGGCACGCTGCATGTGGATGCCTTCGAGCGTGCCTTGCAGGCGCTGATCGTGCGTCACGAAACCCTGCGCACCACCTTCCCGGCCATCGACGGCGTGCCCTACCAGTGCGTCGCCGAAGACAGCCCGCTGCACCTGGACTGGCAGGACTTCAGCGCCTTGCCAGGCGCAACCCGCCAGCAGCGCCTGCAGCAGCTGGCCGACGAGCAGGCGCACCAGCCGTTCGACCTGGAGCGTGGCCCGCTGCTGCGCGCCTGTCTGGTCAAGGCCGAGGAGCGCGAGCACTACTTCGTGCTGACCCTGCACCACATCGTCACCGAAGGCTGGGCCATGGACATCTTCGCCCGCGAGCTGGGCGAGCTCTACGAAGCCTTCGTCGACGACCGCGAGTCGCCCCTGGCGCCGCTGCCGGTGCAATACCTCGACTACAGCGTGTGGCAACGCCAGTGGCTGGAAAGCGGCGAAGGCGCCCGCCAGCTGGCCTACTGGAAAGCCCGTCTGGGCGATGAGCACCCGGTGCTGGCGCTGCCCGCCGACCGCCCACGCCCGGCAGTGCAGAGCCACCGTGGCGAGCTGCACCGCTTCGACCTCGACCCGGCGCTGGTGGCCCGCGTGCATGCCTTCAACAACCAGCGCGGCCTGACCCTGTTCATGACCATGACCGCCACCCTGGCCGCCTTGCTGCACCGCTACAGCGGCCAACGCGACCTGCGCATCGGCGCGCCGGTGGCCAACCGCATCCGCCCGGAAAGCGAAGGCCTGATCGGCGCCTTCCTCAATACCCAGGTGCTGCGCTGCGAACTGGACGGGCAGATGACCGCCGCCGCCTTGCTCGACCAGGTACGCCAGGCCGCCATCGAAGGCCAGTCGCACCAGGATCTGCCGTTCGAGCAGTTGGTGGAAGCACTGCAACCGCCGCGCAGCAGCGCCTACAACCCGCTGTTCCAGGTGATGTGCAACGTGCAGCGCTGGGCCTTCCAGCAAAGCCGTGAGCTGGCGGGCATGCAGGTGGACTACCTGGTCAACGACGCCAGCGCCACCAAGTTCGACCTGTACCTGGAAGTCACCGACCTCGATGGCCGCCTGGGCTGTTGCCTGACCTACAGCCGCGACCTGTTCGACGCACCGCGTATCGCCCGCATGGCCGAGCATTGGCAGCAGTTGCTGGCCGGCCTGCTCGACGACCCGCAACAGCGCCTGTGCGAACTGCCGATGCTGGCCGACGCCGAGCAGCAGGTGCTGATCGGCCAGTTGCAAGGCGAGCACCACCATGCCCTCGACCAGACCTTGCACGGCCTGTTTGCCGCTCAAGCCGCGCGCACGCCGCAGGCCGGTGCGCTGACCTTCGCAGGCCAGCACCTGAGTTATGCCGAGCTCGACCAGCAGGCCAACCGCCTGGCCCGTGCCCTGCGCGAGCGCGGCGTCGGCCCGCAGGTGCGCGTAGGCCTGGCCCTGGAGCGTTCGCTGGAGATGGTGGTCGGCCTGCTGGCCATCCTCAAGGCCGGGGGCGCCTATGTGCCGCTCGACCCGGAATACCCGCTCGACCGCCTGCGCTACATGATCGAGGACAGCCGCATCGGCCTGCTGCTGAGCCAGCGCGCCTTGCTCGATACCCTCGGTGAGCTGCCGGCCGGTGTGCAGCGCTGGAGCCTGGAAGACGACGCCGTAAGCCTGTCCGCCTACAGCGATGCGCCACTGGACAACCTCAACCTGCCCCAGCACCAGGCCTACCTGATCTACACCTCCGGCTCCACCGGCAAGCCCAAGGGCGTGGTGGTCAGCCACGGTGAAATCGCCATGCATTGCCAGGCGGTGATCGATGCCTTCGGCATGCGCGGCGATGACTGCGAGCTGCACTTCTATTCGATCAACTTCGACGCCGCCAGCGAACGCCTGCTGGCACCACTGCTGTGCGGCGCTCGCGTGGTGCTGCGGGCCCAGGGCCAGTGGGGAGCCGAGGAGATCTGCCAACTGGTGCGCGAGCAGCAGGTGAGCATTCTCGGTTTCACCCCCAGCTACGGCAGCCAGCTGGCCCAGTACCTGGCCGGGCAGGGCAAGCAGTTGCCGGTGCGCCTGGTGATCACCGGCGGCGAGGCGCTGACCGGCGAGCATCTGACGCGCATCCGCCAGGCCTTCGCCCCGCAGCAGTTCTTCAACGCCTACGGACCGACCGAAACCGTGGTCATGCCGCTCGCGTGCCTTGCACCCGACACCTTGCCCGCCGACGCCGGCAGCGTGCCAATCGGGCGGGTGATCGGTGCCCGCAGCGCCTATATCCTCGACGAGGACCTGGCGCTGCTGCCACAAGGCGGCATCGGCGAGCTGTACGTCGGCGGTGCCGGCCTGGCCCAGGGGTACCACGACCGCCCAGGCCTGAGCGCCGAGCGCTTCGTCGCCGACCCGTTCAGCGCGGGCGGCGGGCGCCTGTACCGAACCGGTGACCTGGTGCGCCTGCGCGCTGATGGCCTGGTGGAATACATCGGCCGCGCCGACCAGCAGGTGAAGATCCGCGGCTTCCGCATTGAACTGGGCGAAATCGAAAGCCGCTTGCAAGAGCACGCCGACGTCGACGAAGCCGTGGTCCTGGCACTCGACCTGCCCGGTGGCAAGCAATTGGTCGGTTATCTGGTGTGCAAGCAGGCCGGCGCCGACTGCGACGCACAGGCCCGGCTGCGTGAAGCGGTCAAGACCGATGCCCGCCAGCACTTGCCTGACTACATGGTGCCCGCGCACCTGGTGCTGCTCGACAGCCTGCCGCTGATGGGCAACGGCAAGCTCGACCGCCGCGCATTGCCAGCGCCGGACCTGGAACAGGCCCGCCAGCATTACCAGGCACCGGCCAACGCGCTGGAAGAGCAACTGGCCCAGGTATGGCGCGAGGTGCTCAACGTTTCCCGTGTGGGCGTGCAGGACAACTTCTTCGAGCTGGGCGGCGATTCGATCCTGTCCATCCAGGTGGTCAGCCGAGCCCGCCAGTTGGGGTTGCAGTTCACACCACGCGACCTGTTCCAGCACCAGACCATCCAGACACTTGCCGCCGTGGTCACCCGCAGCGAGGCCGCCAGCGGCATCGAGCAGGGGCTGCGGCAGGGCAAGACTGGCCTGACGCCGATCCAGCACTGGTTCTTCGACAGCGAAGTGATTCAGCCCCAGCACTGGAACCAGGCGGTACTGCTGCAAGTGCGCCAATCGTTGGACCAGGCGCAACTCGAATACGCACTGGCAGGGCTGCTGGAGCACCATGACAGCCTGCGCCTGCGCTTCACCCAGGCAGCTGGCCGCTGGCAGGGCGAGTATGCCGCGCCTGCCAATGCGCAGTTGCTGTGGACGGCCACGGTGGCCGACTTCGAAGACTGCCAGGCGCTGTACAGTGACGTGCAGCGCAGCCTGGACCTTGAACAGGGCCCGTTGCTGCGCGCCGTGCTGGTCACGGACGGGCAGGGTGCCCAACGCCTGCTGCTGGCGATCCACCACCTGGTGGTCGACGGCGTGTCCTGGCGGGTGCTGCTCGAAGACCTGCAGGCGCTGTACCGTGGCCAACCACTGGTGGCCAAGACCCACGCCATGGCCGACTGGGCCGCACGCGTGGCCAGCTACGCCGGCAGCGACTCGCTGCGTGACGAGCTCGGCTGGTGGCAAGGCCAGCTCGGCAGCCTGCGCCATGACCTGCCTTGCGATCACCCGCAAGGTGGCAACCTGCATCGCCATGCCGACACCTTGACCATCGACCTGGACGTGGAGCAGACCCGCCAATTGCTGCAACAGGCCCCGGCGGCCTACCACACCCAGGTCAACGACCTGTTGCTGACCGCCCTGGCACGCACCCTGTGCCGCTGGAGCGGCGACCAGCAAGTGCTGGTTCAGCTCGAAGGTCACGGCCGTGACGGCCTGTTCGAAGACATGGACCTGACCCGCAGCGTCGGCTGGTTCACCAACGCCTACCCCCTTTGCCTCAACCCGCAGGCGGGTGACGGCGATGCCGCGCGCGCCACGTCGATCAAGCGGATCAAGGAACAACTGCGCCAGGTGCCGCACAAAGGGCAGGGCTACGGCGTGCTGCGCTATCTGGCCGAGCCTGCCACCCGTGAACACATGGCGGCGCTGCCGCAGGCGCGGATTACCTTCAACTACCTGGGCCAGTTCGACCAGCAGTTCGACGCCGCAGCGCTGTTCCAGCCGCTGGATGCCCCGGCGGGCCTGGCCCATGATCTGGATGCGCCGCTGCCGAACTGGCTCAGCGTCGACGGCCAGGTCTACGGCGGTGCCTTGCAGCTGCGCTGGACCTACAGCCGCGAGCGCTACGCTGCGCAGACCATCGCCCAACTGGCCGACGCCTACCGCCAGGAGCTGCTGGCTCTGGTCGCCCACTGCCTGGCCGATGGCAACGGCAGCTTCACGCCGTCGGACTTCCCGCTGGCGCACCTGACCCAGGAGCAGATCGACGCACTGCCGGTTGCCGCCGCCGAGATCGAGGACGTCTATCCACTCACCCCGATGCAGGAAGGCCTGCTGCTGCACACCCTGCTGGAGCCGGGCACCGGCATCTACTACATGCAGGACCGCTACCGCATCAACAGCGCCCTCGACCCGCAGCGCTTCGCCCAGGCCTGGCAGGCCGTGGTGGCGCGGCACGAAGCCCTGCGTGCCTCGTTCAGCTGGAACGCCGGCGAAGCGATGCTGCAGATCATCCACAAGCCGGGCAAGACGTCGGTCGACTACCAAGACTGGCGCGGCCTCGACGAAACGGCCCAGGAGCAGCGCCTGCAGGCCTTGCACAAGGACGAGCGCGAGGCCGGTTTCGCGTTGCTGCGCGAGGCACCGTTCCACCTGCGCCTGGTGCGGGTCGACGATGAGCGCTACTGGTTCATGATGAGCAACCACCACATCCTCATCGATGCCTGGTGCCGCTCGTTGCTGATGAACGACTTCTTCGAGCTCTACCAAGCCCTCGGCGAAGGCCGCCAGGCGCAACTGCCGGTACCGCCGCGCTACCGCGACTACATCGGTTGGCTGCAGCGCCAGGACCTGGACGAGGCCCGTGGCTGGTGGCAGGCCAACCTGGCCGGCTTCGAGCGCGCCACGGCCATCCCCAGCGACCGCCCGTTGCGCAATGACCACGCCGGGGACGGCATGGTCGTCGGTGACTGCTACACCCGTCTGGCCGTCAGCGACGGAGTGCGCCTGCGCGAACTGGCCCAGGCCCACCAGCTGACCATCAATACCTTCGCTCAGGCGGCCTGGGCGCTGGTGCTGGCACGCTACAGCGGCGAACGTGACGTAGCCTTCGGCGTGACCGTGGCCGGGCGCCCGGTGAGCCTGCCGCAGATGCAGCGCACCGTCGGCCTGTTCATCAACAGTATCGCCCTGCGCGTGCAACTGCCCGCACCCGGCCAGCGCCGCAGCGTGCGGCAGTGGCTGCAAGGCCTGCTGGAGCGCAACATGGAACTGCGCGAGTACGAATACCTGCCGTTGGTAGCGATCCAGGAATGCAGCGAGCTGCCCAAGGGCCAGCCGCTGTTCAACAGCCTGTTCGTGTTCGAGAACGCGCCGGTGGAAAGTGCGGTGCTCGACCATGCCCAGCACCTGAACGCCAGCTCCGACTCGGGCCGTACCCACACCAACTTCCCCTTGACGGCGGTGTGCTACCCGGGCGACGACCTGGGCCTGCACCTGTCATTCGACCAGCGCTACTTCGACTACCCGACCGTCGAGCGCCTGCTGGCCGAGTTCAAACGCCTGCTGCTGGCGCTGGTGCAGGGCTTCGAAGGAGATGTGAACGAACTGCCGCTGCTCGGTGAAGCAGAACAGCGCTTCCTGCTCGACGACTGCAACCGCACCGAACACGCCTATGCCCTGGAGCACAGCTATGTTTCGCTGTTCGAGGCGCAGGTCGCCGCTCACCCGCAGCGCACCGTGGCTCGCTGCCTGGAGGCGTCCTACGACTATGCCGGGCTGAACCTTGCGGCCAACCGCCTGGGCCATGCCCTGGTTGCCGCGGGCGTGGCCGTCGACCAGCCTGTCGCTTTGCTGGCCGAGCGCGGCCTGCCGCTGCTGGGCATGATCGTCGGTAGCTTCAAGGCCGGTGCCGGCTACCTGCCGCTGGACCCAGGCCTGCCGCCGGCGCGCTTGCAGCGCATCGTCGAGCTCAGCCGCACACCGGTGCTGGTGTGCAGCGCGGCCTGTGCCGAGCAGGCGCGCCAGTTGCTGGATGAACTGGTGAGTGTGGCCCGGCCGCAGCTGCTGGTATGGGAAGACATCCAGGCCAGCAACGTCGCCAGCCACAACCCCGGCATCCACAGCGGGCCAGACAACCTTGCCTACGTGATCTACACCTCGGGCTCCACCGGCCTGCCCAAGGGCGTGATGGTCGAGCAGCGCGGCATGCTCAACAACCAGCTCAGCAAGGTGCCGTACCTGGCCCTGAGCGAGCAGGACGTGATCGCCCAGACCGCCTCGCAGAGCTTCGACATCTCGGTGTGGCAGTTCCTCGCCGCGCCGCTGTTCGGCGCCAAGGTCGAGATCGTGCCGAACACCATTGCCCACGACCCACAGGGCCTGCTGGCGCATGTGCAGGCCACCGGCATCACCGTGCTGGAAAGCGTGCCGTCGCTGATCCAGGGCATGCTCGCCAACGACCATCAGGCCCTCGACGGCTTGCGCTGGATGCTGCCGACCGGTGAAGCCATGCCCCCGGAGCTGGCTGCGCAATGGCTGCAGCGCTACCCGGGCATCGGCCTGGTGAACGCCTACGGGCCGGCGGAGTGCTCGGACGATGTGGCGTTCTTCCGCGTCGATCATGAATCGACCCAGGGGAGCTACCTGCCGATCGGCACGCCGACCGACAATAACCGTCTGTACCTGTATGACGAAGACCAGGCCCTGGTGCCGCTGGGGGCCGTAGGCGAGCTGTGCGTGGCCGGTACCGGCGTAGGTCGTGGCTATGTGGGTGATCCGCTGCGTACTGCGCTGGCGTTCATCCCGCATCCGCACGGAGCGCCGGGCGAGCGTCTGTATCGGACCGGCGACCTGGCACGGCGGCGGCCGGACGGTGTGCTCGAGTATGTCGGGCGTATCGACCATCAGGTGAAGATTCGCGGCTACCGCATCGAGCTGGGCGAGATCGAGGCCCGTCTGCACGAGCAGGTCGAGCTTCGGGATGCTGCGGTGGGGGTGCAGGAAGGTGTCAATGGCAAGCACCTGGTCGGTTACCTGGTGGCGCATCAGGGTGTCAGCGCCGACGCCGCGCTGCTCGAGCAGGTCAAGCAACGCCTGCGCGCCGAGTTGCCGGAGTACATGGTGCCGCTGCACTGGGGTTGGTTCGACAGCCTGCCGCACAACGCCAACGGCAAGCTCGATCGCAAGGCCTTGCCGGCCATCGACATCGGCGGCCAGCACAGCCAGGCCTACCTGGCGCCGCGCGATGAGCTGGAGGAAGTGCTCGCGGGTATCTGGGCCAGTGTGCTCAAGGCCGAGCGGGTAGGGGTGCACGACAACTTCTTCGAGCTGGGCGGGCATTCGTTGCTGGCGACGCAGATCGCTTCGCGGGTGCAGAAGCAGCTGCAGCTCAATGTGCCGCTGCGGGCGATGTTCGAGTGCAATACGGTGGAGGCGTTGGCGGGCTATGTGCGTGGGTTGCAGGACAGTGCATTGGATGAGGACAAGGTGGATCGGCTGAGTGACCTGATGGCGGAACTGGAGGGGTTGTGATGGGTTCGCCGAGCGTCAATCACCGTCCATGAGATCGAGCGCCGCCCGTTCGGCGCATCGCGGATGAATCCGCTCCTACAGAGGCCGGCGCAATTTCTCGGCGGGCGCCAAAGGCGAACAACCATGGCCTTACAGACCATGGCACGTTGCAACAAATGTAGGCGCGGATTCATCCGCGATGCGCCGCGCGGGCGGCGCTCGATTTGTGCCGCGCCACAACGCCCAAGGCTTGCACCGACTTCGCGCGCCAGCCAGAAACTCAACGCTTCCCGAGAATCTGCCCCAGCAACTCGGGACGCGGCGCCCCCTGTTGGCTCTGCAGGTTCCCCTGCTCATCCTGATAGAAAATCGCCGGCGTCGCCTGCAACCCCATCTCGTCCATCAGTGCCATGTTGGCCTCAAGCTTCTTCTGCACCGCCTCTGGCACCTGCTCCAGCGCCTTCAAGGTGCTCGCCTTGCCGGCCTTCTCATGCTGCTCCAGCGCCTTGGCCGGATCCTTCGCGGCCAGCAGCGCCGCCGACTTGCCCGGGCTGTCCTCGCGAATGATGCCGACCATGATGTGCCGCAGCTGCACCTTGCCCGACTCCACCCACGGCCGGGCCTGCTGCCAGAACATGTTGCAATACGGGCAGTTCGGGTCGCTGAACACATACACCTTGCGCGGTGCATCCGCCTTGCCGTCGGCGATCCAGTTGGTCTTCTCCAGCTTGGCCCAGATGGCTTTGGACATCGGCCCGTACACCAGCTTTTCCAGCGGCTCGGCGCTCATGTCCTTGCCTTGTTCGTCGAGCAGGCTACCGACCAGCACGTGCTTGCCACCGGGCGTGAGGTACAGGGCGATGCCGTTGTTCTGGTACTCGGCGGCGTAGCCGCGCAGGCCGTCAGGCGCATCGAAGCTGCCCTTGATCACGGCGCCCTTGGCTTGCAGTTGCTGGATCGCCTTCGGCAACTCTTCAGCCTGCGCCATGGGGCTGGCCAGCAGGGCCAGGGAGAGGGGCAGCAGTGCAGTCAATCGCATGTCAGTTTCCTTGTGCGGCAGGGGCGGGCTCGGCGGCCCGCTGGAAAGGTTCCAGGGCATGGCGCAGGCTGGCCCGGGACAGTTCGCCGAGGTGGCTGCCGATCAGGCGGCCGTTGGCGTCGTAGAACAACGTGGTGGGCAGGGCCATCGACCCGACCCGCTGGGCCAGCACACCGGTGCCGTCGAACAGCACATGGGTCAGGCTCAGCCCGGTGGTGGCAAGGAAGGTGCTGACGTTCTCCGGCGTCTCGCCCTGGTTGACGAACAGGAACGTCACGTGGGGGTATTCGCCCTGCGCCTGCTGCAGCACCGGCATCTCCCGCCGGCACGGCGGGCACCAGGTGGCCCAGATGTTGATCACCAGCGGCTTGCCCCGGTAGCTGTGCAAGGCCACCGACTGGCCACCGGCGTTGCGCAGGCTCAGCTCGGGCAGCTCGGTGCCCTTGCTGTACAGGTGGCTGCCCAGGCTGGTCAGGCCCCAGAACAGTGCGCCGCTGAACAGTGCCCAACCCAGTGGGCGGCGCAGCCCGGGGTGGCGCCAGCCCTGCCAGAGGGTGGCCAGCACGATGCCGATCAGGCCGGACCAGAGCAGGAAGCCGCCATCGCGGATGTCGATGACCTGCAGCAGGTCATCGCGGTACATCGGCCAGTAGGCCAGGACGAAACCCAGGCGGGCGCACAGCAGGCCGACAAGGAACAGGTTGAACAGCGCCGACTCCGGGCTTTCGCCGCCGCGCCGGGCGGTCCACCAGCCCACCAGGCTGGCCACGCCCAGGGCAGCAAGCATCAACAGGTGGTTGAGGGCCATGGTCAATGGCCCCAATGTGACGGTCAGCATCAACCTTGGCTCCTGGTCTGGTTCCAGTGTTGCAGGAACCCGGCGGCATCCACTTCACCGGTGATGCGTCGGGCACGGCGCTCCTCGCCCTCCGGGCCGAGCCAGATGATGCTGGGCGGGCCGGGTACCTGGTAGCGTTGCAGCAGCTCGCGGCTGGCCGGTGAGTCGGCGGTCACGTCCAGGCGCAGCAGGTGCACGCCGGCCAGGCTGGTTTGCACGTCGGAGCGGGTGAACACCTGCTTTTCCATGACCTTGCACGACACGCACCAGTCGGCATAGTAGTCCAGCATCACCCACTGGCCGCGGGCCTTGGCAGCGTCCAGTTCGCGTTGCAGATCTTGCGGGTTGCTGACCGTGACGAAGGTATCTTCGCTGTGTTGCGCGGCAACCGGCGCGCCACCGCCGGTGAAGGGCCGCAGCGGTTGCCACAGGTCATCGCCACCGGCGGCGGCGCCTACCAGTAGCAGGCCGCCCCACAGTGCACCCAGCAGCGGCACTGCACGCAGGGCAGGCAAGCGCTGCAACGCAGGCCACGCTGCCCAGCCCAGGGCGATCAGCCAGGCGCCGCTCAAGGCAAGCAGCAACGGGGCGCCGAGCAGGCCACGCACGGTGTACAGGGCCATGGCCAGGAACACGAAGCCGAATACTCCCTTGACCCGGTTCATCCAGGCGCCCGGGCGCGGCAGGTAGCGGTTGCCCAGGGTCACCAGCAACAACAGCGGCACGCCCATGCCCAGGCCCAGGGTGAACAGCACCAGCGCGCCCTGCAGCACATCGCCGCTCTGGGCGATGTAAAGCAGCGCGCCGGCCAGGGGGGCGGTCATGCACGGGCCCATCAGCAAGCCCGACAGCGCACCGAGCAGCGCCGCGCCAAACAGGTTGCCGCCCTGGGTGCCTTGCCCGGCACGGTCCAGGCGGTCGCGCAGGGCCGCGGGCAGTTGCAGCTCGAAGGCGCCGAACATGGGCAGGGCCAGCACCACGAACAACGCCGCCAGGCTGCCCAGCAACCACGGCTGTTGCAGCCACGCCTGCAGGCTGGCACCGAGCAATGCGGCAACCACACCCAGCGCCGCGTACACCAGCGCCATGCTCAATACATAGACACCCGCCAGCACCCAGCCACGCCGGGCGCTTGCGCCGTTGCCCAGGACGATGCCGGCCAGGATCGGCAACATCGGCAGCGAGCAGGGGGTGAACGCCAGCAGCAGGCCAAGGCCGAAGAACGCCAGCAGGCTCCAAGCCAGGCTGGCGCTCTGCAAGCCGCTGGCCAGGGCCTGGTCGCTGGCCTGGTCGGCGACCGGTGCGGCGCTGCCGCCCAGGTCGATCACCGTGGTCTGTGGTGGGTAGCACAGGCCGGCGTCGGCGCAGCCCTGCCAGCCCAAACGCAGCTGGCCCTGGGCGTTGGCCGGCAGCAGCAGTTCGAGCTGATCGCGGTACACCGCGCTGTCGCCGAAAAACTCGTCATGGTGGTTGAGGGCAGGGGGCAGCTGCGGATGCTGGTCGGCAGGCAGCCCGTCGAACTTAAGCCGCTTCTGGTACAGGTAGTAACCCTGCTTGATTTGGAAGAACAGGCGCATCTGCCCGTCGGCCTGGCGGTCGTGGGTGAGCACAAAGGCCTGGTTTACCGGTAGGAAGTCGGGTTTGACGTCGAAGGGGTTGGCCTGCAGCGGGCCGGCCAGCAGCAATGTCAGGAAGAGCAGGAAAACGCGCATGTCTTCGCCTTGGCAGTACGTGAAGTGGGGCCATGCTGGCCTGGAACGATTAACCCAAGGTTAACCCAAGGCCTTCCGATGCAGCCTTCGGCTCAGACACACCGCGACATACTGTCCGCTTGACTTTGCTTAAAGGCAATTTTCCTGATATAAAACTGACTTTATAGTCAGCTTTCAGGCTTTTCCCCTCCCTGTTCTCCAGCACCTAGAATCAAAAGATGGGCAGACATCCTTTTCTGCCCAGAGGATCAAGCATGTCCAACCGTGATATTTCCCGGCGCTCCTTCCTGCAAGGTGGGTTGATCGCCGGCGTCGGCGTGACCCTGGCGCCCCTCGGCAGCCAGGCGTTCGCCGCCCTGATGGAAGACCGTGTCACCACCTCGCCGCAGAAGTGGATGAACCATGATGGCAAAGCGCGTTTCCGCAACGACGCCCTGTCCAAGGTGTGTGGCAACAAAGTCTTCGCCCGCGACATCCGCTCCAAGGACATGCCCGGCTGGCCCGCCCAGCAAGGCCACGCGATGTTGCTCAAGATCACCAAGGCCGACCGCATCTATGCCGGTTACGACCTCGACTGGCTCGGCGCTGACCTGCAGCCGGACCGTGTCGTCACCGCGGCCGACCTGCAAAAGGACGGCATCGCCTGGCCGGAAGCCCACTCGCCTGACCCGCTGCTGCCCCCTGGCAAGGTGCCGATGTTCATCGGCCATCCGGTGGCGATCCTGATCTGGAACGACTTCGAGCGTTACCGCCAGGCCAAGCGCAAGCTGCAGTTCAACGACAAGGCAATCCGCTACGGCGCCCAGGCGCCGCTGTACCAGGGCGACCCCTATGGCAGCTTCCGCTTCGTGCGCGTGGGCGGCGCCACGCCGTTCGACGACGACGAGTTCTCCAGCCTGAAGAACTCCATGCTGTTCCCCACCATCCTCAACCGCAAACCGGTGTGGTCCAAGCAGCCCAACCAGCACGGCGACCTGACCGAGCAGGGCCTGTTCTATGCCAAGCGCATGGGCGAGCAGCTCGATAACCCGCCGCAAGACTGGCTGGTGTTCGACGAGCGCTACAAGACCCCGTCGATCGAGCCAGCAGCGCTGGAGCCGGACAACGGCAACGGTTGGTACGACCCGGCCAGCGGCACGCTGCACTTCGTGGTCGCCACCCAGTGCCCGTTCGAAGTGGCGCAGGAATGCGTGCACATGATCAAGCCGTCGCGCTTCGCCCTGCAGCACCTGAACATGCACCCCGGCTACACCGTGGGTTACGGCTCCAAAGACAACAACATCTTCGTGTTCTACGCCGCGGTTGCCGCGCTGTATGGCGCCGGTGTGCCGATCCGCCTGGCCAACGACCGCTACGAGCAGTTCCAGAGCGGCATCAAGCGCCACGCCTTCGACATCCGCTACCAGTTGGCCGTGGACAAGAAGGACAACAGCTTCAAGATCTTCCGCGCCGACATGAGCTGCGACGGCGGTGGCCGCATCAACTACAGCCCGTCGGTGGCTGCGGTCGGTGCCACGGCTGCCCAGTCGATCTACTACATGCCGCAGAATGACCTGTCCGTCACCGCGTACCACTCCCGTGGCGTCGAGGCCGGCTCCATGCGCGGCTACGGCACCCTGCAGACCATGGCCGCCACCGAAATGATGGTCGACGAGATCGCCGGCCGCCTGGGCGTGGATGCCATCGAACTGCGCCGCGCCAACGCGCTGAAATCGGGCATGAAGAACACCCAGGGCGCGGTCCCGGCCGGCGCCTTGCGCCTGCACGAGATCCTCGACAAGGCTGCCGCCCACGAGTGGTGGCGCAACCGCGACGCGCGCAAGCAGGCGATGGACGCCAAGGACCCGGACCACTGGTACGGCGTGGGCTTCGCCATCTGCCAGAAAGACTTCGGCACCGGCTCCGAAGCGCCGATGGCCAGCATCGAGTTCACCGCCGATGGCCGCATCAGCCTGCGCCACATCGGCACCGAGCTGGGCACCGGCATGTCCACCTCCCAGGCCCTGGTGGTCAGCGACTTCCTCGGCCGCTCGGCCGATGAAGTGACCACCGCCGTCACCGAATGGCCGGAGCTGCAACTGACCACCAGCGGCAATCCGTACCTGATCAGCCAGGCCGAACAGGACGCCGCGCTGCGTAACCCGCGCTGGGTCGGCAAGCTGGCCTCTCCATCGTCGGCCACCAACTCGGCCTTCTACTTCAGTCACGCCACCCGCGAAGCGGCGCGCGCGCTGTTCAACCACGGCCTGTGGCCCGCCGCCATGGCGCTGTGGAGCAAAGGCCCGTTCGGCGGCCAGGCCAACCCGTTGGTGGTACGCCGCGAGAACGCGGTGTGGGTCAACGGTGAGCTGACCGGCAACGGCCTGGCGCCGATCCCCTTCGCCGAGCTTGCGAAAAAAGCCCACGAAATGGGCCTGGTCACCGGCGTCAGCGTGCACGGTTTCAACCGCTGGAGCTGGGCCGAGGCCGACTTCGTCATCGACGGCGTGCGCGAGCGCTTCCCGCTCGATGCCATGGCGGTGAAGTATGGCGACGGTGCGGTCAATGCCAAGAAAGCGCAGATGACCAGCAACGGCTACCACCTGCTGGATCGGCAGAACGCCGGCTACCCGGCCACCCAGCTGAACAACGCCATGGTCACCTACTACAGCCCGGTGGCGACCATCGTCGAAGTGAAAGTGAACAAAGGCACCCGCGAAGTGCAGGTGCTCAACCACCACAGCTGGGTCGAGTGCGGCCGTGTGCTGGTGCCGGAACTGGTCAAGGGCCAGCTCGAAGGCGGCATCGCCATGGGCATCGGCCATGCCCTGACCGAAGAAATGCCCCTGCATGAAGGTGGCCCGGGGGAGGGCGACTGGAACTTCAACCGGTATCGCCTGCCGCATGCCAAAGATGTGGCGGTGTGGCAGCAGACTTCCGAGATCCTGCCGCCGCTGTCGCCGACCGACCCGTCCAAAGGCATCGCCGAGGTGGTGATGATCCCGGTGGTCGGTGCCATCGGCAACGCCGTGGCCCACGCCATTGGCAAACGTGTACGCGATCTTCCGATTACTCCAGCCCGTATCAAGGAGGCCCTCAATGGCTAACCGTTCGCTTCAACTGACCCTCAACGGTCAACCGGTCGGCCCGGTCGAGGTCCCCGATGACCTGGCGATGATCGACTACCTGCACGAGCACCAGAACCTCACCGGCTCCCGCCTGGGCTGCGGCCAGGGCATCTGCCACGCCTGCGTGGTGATCGTCGACAACCCCGACGGCACCAGCGAGGAAGTGCGCACCTGCATCACCGGCGCCCACTACTTTGCCGGCAAGAAAGTGCGCACCATCGAAGGCCACGCCAAGCAGGACGAGGCCGGCAACATGACGCTGAACCCGATCCAGCAGAAGTTCGTCGACCTGTTCGCCTTCCAGTGCAGCTACTGCGCACCGGGCTTCGTCAACGCCGCCACCGTGCTGGTGGAAAAGGCCCAGCGTCAGCCGCTGAAGAAAAGCGAAGTGGAAGACAGCATCGAGGCCAGCCTCGGTCACCACATCTGCCGCTGCACCGGTTACGTGCGTTATTACGACGCCACGCGGACCGTGCTCAATGATCTCGGCCTGGTCAAGGAGGGTTGAGCATGGGCTTTGTTCGTTCCGGCCTGGCGCTGGCGCTCGGCCTCGCCGTTTCGCTGGCCGCGCAGGCGTCCGATGACGCGCAGGTCAAGCGTGGTGAATACCTGGCCCGCGCCGCCGACTGCATGGCCTGCCACACCGCCGAGGGCGGCGCGCCGTTCGCCGGTGGCCTGCCGATCCATTCGCCGTTCGGCACCATCTACGGCAGCAACATCACCCCGGACAAGCAGCACGGCATCGGCAACTACAGCGCCGACGAGTTCTTCGCCGCGGTGACCGAGGGCAAGCGCAAGGATGGCGCCAACCTGTACCCGGCGATGCCGTACACCTCGTACCACCTGATCACCCGGGAAGATTCCGACGCGATCCTGGCGTATCTGATGACCATCCCGCCGATCAACCGCCCGGCGCCGGAGACCAAGCTGAGCTTCCCGTTCAACGTGCGCACAGGCCTGTCCGGCTGGAACATGCTCTATGGCAAGAGCGTGCAGTTGCAGCCCGCCGAGGGCAAGAGCCCGGCCTGGCAGCGTGGGCAGTACATGGTCGAAGTCATGGGCCACTGTGGCGAGTGCCACACCCCGCGCAACCCGATCGGTGCACTGCAACAGGACAAGCGCCTGACCGGTGGCCTGCTCAACGGCTACCTGGCCCCGAGCCTGCTGGCCCAGGACCTGGCGGATCGTGGCTGGACCCAGCCGGACCTGACCACCTTCCTCAAGCACGGTATCAGTGCCCAGGGCAGCATGTTCAACGAGATGTTCCCGGTGGTGCACCACAGCACCCAGCACCTGGAGGACGCCGACCTGGCCGCCATGGCCACCTATCTGCTGGGTGAACAGCCACCGGCTGCCAAGGTCATAAAGGAAGTGCCACTGGACCAGCTGACCGACAGCGCCAAGCGCGGCCGCCAGCAGTACCTCAACGTCTGCGCCGGTTGCCACGGTGTCGACGGCGAAGGCAAGCCGCACATCGCGGTGGCCATGCAGGGCAACACGGTGCTGCGCCAGGGCGACTCGCGCAACCTGGTCAAGGCTATCCTTGACGGCATCCGTGAGCAGCAGTTCACTGGCTTCGAACGCATGCAACCGATGCCAGGCTTTGCCGACAAGCTCAACGATCAGCAGGTGACGGACATGGTCAACTACCTGCGCCAGGCCTGGGGCGGACTGCCCGGTGACCTGAGCGTGCAGCAGCTCGCCGAGCTGAAGGCGGAGTAAAGGTGCAGCATCTCGATCTGCAAGTCATGCGCCAGGCCCTGCAGTGGTCTGGCAACGGCCAGCGGGTATGGTTGTGCACGGTGCTCGCCACCTACGGCTCGGCGCCCCGTGCGCCGGGCTCGTTGCTGGCGGTGAACGACAGCGGGCAGTGGGTCGGCTCGCTGTCGGGCGGCTGTGTGGAAGATGATTTCCTCGAACGCGTGGCGCTGGGCGAGTTTCCCGAGCCGGTGGCCATCGTGCGCTACGGCGACGGTAGCGACCGGCGCTCGAACATTCGCCTGCCGTGCGGCGGGGTGCTCGAGGTGCTGGTGGAGAACCTGCCGGCCGACTGCGAGGTGCAGGCGCATTTGCGTGCGCTGGAAAGTGCCTTGCAGGGGCAGCGTCGGTTGTTGCGCGAAGTGAGCCTGCCGCAAGGCGATCGCCGGCTCAGCGACGACTGCGCTCAGGGGCCGCGGGTGGTGCGTGAGGCCAGCCGCGTGTACTTGCGGGTCGGTGCTGCCCAGCGCCTGCTGCTGGCGGGGTATTCCAGCGTCGCGCATTACTGCGCCGAGTTCGGCAAGGGCATGGGCTTCGAGGTCATCCTCTGCGACCCGCGCGAAGAGGTGCTTGAAGGCGTGGTGCTGGACGGCATTGAAATACGCCGGGAGCTGCCTTCGGAGTACATCGCCAATGGCGGTTGCCATGCCGACACGGCGGTGGTGGCGCTGACCCATGACCCCAAAATCGACGACCTCGCCATGCTCGAAGCCGTGCGCACCGAAGCGTTCTATATCGGTGTGATGGGTTCGCGCGCGACCTCCGACAAGCGCCGCGAACGCCTGCACCGGATCGGCGGCCTGGGTGCCGACGAGCTGGCCCGCATCCATGCCCCCATCGGCCTGAACCTGGGCAGCAAGACCCCGGCGGAGATCGCCCTGGCGGTGCTCGCCGATATCCTGCGCCAGCGCAACGGCATCGAGCGGGCTTCGTTGTGAGTGTGGTGGCGCTGGTGCTGGCGGCGGGGCGCAGCGTGCGTTTTGGCGGTGACAAGCGCCGGGCCACGCTGGACGACGGGCGCAGCTTGCTGGTACATAGCGTCGAGCGCGCCTGCTCGGTGTTCAGCGATGTGCGCGTGGTGCTGCGTGAGGGCGAGCGGGGCGAGGATCTCGGCTTGCCGGGGAATTGCCGAGTCATTGCCAGCCCGGATGCCGGGTTGGGGATGGGGCATAGCCTGGCGGCTGGGGCGGCTTCGCTGGTCGACAGTGATGCACAGGCAGTGGCGGTTCTGTTGGGCGATATGCCTTGGATAGCGCCGGCAACCTTTGGCCAGCTGGTCTCGGCTGCGGGTGCATCCGCCATCGTCTTGCCACAGCATGACGGGCAGCAGGGGCATCCGGTGTTGTTCGGGCGCGCTTTCTGGCCGGCGCTTTCACGCCTCACGGGTGATGAAGGGGCAAGGTCGGTAGTGAAGGCGCACCCGGCGAGTTGCATCAGGCTTGAAGTGCAGGACGCCGGGGTGTTGCAGGACGTGGACCGGCCTGAAGCGGTTTACCGCTGAGCGCGTTCGTTCTGCCTATTCATCTTGTGCGTCCTCGTCATCGAGTTCATACGGCTCGAGCTCGGCCATCTGCGAGAGCAGAATCAAATGCACTTCGGCGTTCAGTCGCTGCAGATGTTCCAGCTTGGCTGAGCCTCCCAGCATCAGGGCAGGCACGAAACCGTACATCTCATCAGATGCCAGGTCGCCCAGTGTTGCCCGGGCCTCGTCGAAAAGGTCCAGGCCGATGTTTTCGGTCATGGCCCACATCAGCAGGCTCTGGATCTTGTTATCTCGTTCTTCGTTGTTCGCGCTTGGAGCGCTCAGGAAGTAGCGGGAATGGTAGGCCGCAATGGTCAGGATGGAACCGGTGTTTTCACCCCACAGGTACAACTCGCCGAAAGCGCTGCGGGCGATGAGGTGGTAGGTGTCGTGGGTGCTGCCTCCGATCCATGAATCGACTACGGATTCGTATTCAGCTGGGTTGACCAGCCAGAAAAGGCCACCGCCGTAGCCGCACCAGCCGTGTTCTTTCCAGTAGTCGAGGAGTTGGATGGGGAGTTTGTCTTTGTAATGTTCGAGAGCTGAAGCCGGTACGGGCCGGTGGCCGATCGGGTCGCCGAAGGTTTCGAGGAAGATGGAGAAGACTACGTTCATAGGTTAATTCCTTTTTAGTTTTATGTATGTTGAAAAGCAGCGGCACTAGGCTGGTCTGGCGGAAAAAGGGTAGGGTTCAAGGTCTGTCAGCTGTGCCAAGAAGACCAAATGCTCAACGGCGCTGACCTTTTTGAGGTGTTCCAGAGAGTCGGAACCACCTAGCATGAGGGCCGGGAAAAAGCCGTACATCTCGTCATGGTTGAGATTGCCAAGCTTTTTTCGTGCGGATTCGAATAGGTCGTTAAAATCGTTCGAGTCGACTTTTCTTGATAGGATAAAGCCTTGAATTTCAGTGTTGAGCTGTTCCTTTGTGAAGTGCTTGTTGTGAAATACGAATCGGGAGGCAACGCTTGTTATCTTCAAGGAGAAGCCCGTATTTTCACCCCACAGGTACAAATCTCCGAAAGCACTTCGTGCAATCAAGTGGTAGCTGTCGTGCAAACTGAGATTGGTATTATCTAGCCAGTATGAAACCACGGCATCGTATTCTTGTGGATTGACCAGCCAGAATATGCCATTTCCATAGCCAGCCCACCCATGCTCTGACCAATACTCCAATAGTTTGGGAGGGAGTTTATCTTTGTACCGCTCAATTGTTGAGGTGGGTACTTCTCGGCGGTCGATCGCCGGGCCAAAATTTTCAATGAATCTAGAAAATATCTTGTCCATTTCAGGTTCCTGGTTTTAGCATTTATGAAGTTTGACATTCATACGTGTTGAGCTTCTGAGGTGCGGCGGCACCGTTTCAGCAGCTTTTTTTAGTTCCGGTATCTTGGTTTTCCATTGAGCGCCAATTATTGAATTAATTTGGCGGTCTCCAAAGTCGGATATCATATCTTTACCACCGGCTACGAGGTCCGGATTGTGTAATGCTGCTATGACTGACATGTGGTTTTTGGTTTTTTCGATGGCTACAATTTGTGCCTCAAATGGATCCATGATTTTCATTAGCTCAGATTCTATGTCGTCCTGAAATGAGTCTTGGTAATCTTTTCTCGCCTTTGTGGCTAATCCTTTATTCCGTTGTTCAGGGTTTTCGATTCTTTCCAGAAATTTTTCGACAGTCATCCAGTTCAGTCCATCCTCCTGGCCATTCAGCTGTCGTTTGAATTCGCCTATGTTGTATTCCGGCACCTTATCAGCTTTGAAACATTCGACATTATGTAATGCCATTGTGCTGGGATGGGGCTTTGTCGTCTCCTTCTTGGATTGATTCGTTGGACCTTGGTCATGTGAGTCAGATGCCCCCTTACGCCGCTCCGGCACCTGCAGATCCGGCCGCTTCTTCAACCCCTCCTCATGCTTGAGCATCCACTGCCCCAGCCGCGCGCCCTTGCTGCTGGCCGCCATCTCCTGCGCCAGCACCCGGGCATCGCCGCGTCCGCGGGTGAGGTAGGAGACGATCGCCCCCAACAGCAGCACCACCACTTCCACATGCCCCAGCGCAATGTGATGAGCAGCACGGGAGACCGTATCCGGGTGGTCCTGGCTGAAGGGGTTGAGGCCATCGCTGCGCGTCCCTTCCCAGGCGATGCGAATGCCATCGAGGTAGTACTCGCCGATGCGCGGCAGGCCTTCGACGAAGAACTCGGCGATGGAGGCAAGCCCCAGCACACCGAGGATCCAGCCACTGACCTGCAGGCCCATCGCTGCGCCGGCGCCGGCGAAGGGAATCACCCCCGCGCCGCCGGCAAACGCCCCGAACCCGGCGCCGATGGCGCCGCCGGTGAGGGTGCTGGCGGCGACGATCATCGCCATGTCCCTCACCACCCTCAGCAGGTCATCGACGATGCTGGCGATCTCAAGCTCGGCAAAGCGTTGGCGCAGCATGACGCTGGCCTGCCACTGGGCCTGGTTGAAGGCCGAACGCACCGCCTTGACCCGGTTCAGGTTGAGGGACAGCGAGGGGGCGGCCTGGTTGAGAGGGTCGAGAAAATGGGCGCCTCCTTGATAGCCCATTGCGTCAATGATGCGTGATTCGATCTCGAGCCATGACGGCACGAGGAAATCCAGATACATGAGGTGTCTCCCTGACATCGCGTACAGGGGGAAATCTCATCACAGATCTTTTGAGGAAAAATCCGTAAAGCTTGTAGGAAAAGTCTCTATCGTCTCCGAACGAGCAGGTTTAAGGTCGAATCGAAGAAAAGGATATTTCGCCTTGCATCCAAGGCAATCACCCCACACCAACCGCCGAATAAAGCCCATAATCCCCAGTTAATCCCTCCATAGTGCAATGCCACCCACACCATTCCGGGAGCTTCAGACCATGCACGTTCTGCTCTGCGAGGACGACGACCTGATCGCCAGCGGCATCTGCGCCGGCCTCACCGCCCAGGGCCTGACCGTCGACCGCGTAGCCAACGCCGCCGCTGCCCGGGCCATGCTCCAGGCGGCGCAGTTCGACGTGATGATCCTCGACCTGGGCTTGCCCGACGAAGACGGCCTCAAGCTGTTGCGCCGCCTGCGCCAGCAGGGCATCGACTTGCCGGTGCTGGTGCTCACCGCCCGCGATGCGGTCACCGACCGGGTCGACGGTTTGCAGGCCGGCGCCGATGATTACCTGCTCAAACCCTTCGACCTGCGCGAGCTGGCCGCACGCTTGCACACCTTGTTGCGGCGGGTCGCCGGGCGGGCGGTGAACGTGATCGAGCATGGCCCGCTGCGTTACGACCCAAGCAGCTGCGAAGCCACCTTGGCCGGCCAATCCGTGGACCTGTCGCGGCGCGAGCAGGCGTTGCTCCAGGCGTTGCTGCAGAACCCCGGGCGGGTGCTGTCGAGCGAGCAGCTCAAGGATTGCGTGTACGGTTTCAGCGATGAAGTGGAGAGCAACGCGCTGAACGTCCACATCCACCATTTGCGGCGCAAGCTCGGCAACAGCATCGTCGAGACCGTTCGCGGCCTGGGCTATCGCCTGGGGCCGGCGCAGGCGCCGGAGGACGCGGCATCATGAGCCTGCGGGTACGCCTGAGCCTGATCCTGGGCAGCGCCTTCATCATCATCTGGGTGCTGGCCGCCGCCTGGATGCTGCGCGACCTGCGCCAGCAGATGATGTTCTCCCTCGACCAGCGCCTGGTGGCCTCGGCGCGCATGGTCGCCGGGCTGATCGACCAGTTGCCCAAGCCGCTGACTGCCAAGGGCGAGGAGGCGCATTTTTCCGCCGACCAATTCACGGTGCCCGATGGCATGGCCTGCCAGGTGACGTCGCTGCGCGGCGAAATCCTCGCCAGCAACCACAAGCACGACGGCACGATGGATGACCAGCAGAGCGGCTTCCGCGACCAGACCATCGACGGCGCGCTGTGGCGCACCTTCACTTACAACCACGGCGATGTGCGCATCACCACCGCCGACCGCCACATGGAGCGCGAGGCGCTGAACCAGTCCATCCTGCTGGCCGCTTCGGCGCCGGTGCTGATGGCGTTGCTGGGCAGCCTCGGGCTGGTGTGGATCGGCCTGGGCAAAGGCCTGGAACCGCTGAACCGCATGCGTGATGCCCTGCGACGACGGCGCGCCGACAGCGTCGAGCCGTTGCAGGTGTCCGGCCTGCCCAGTGAGCTGCAGCCCTTGCTCGATACCCAGAACCAGCTGTTCCTGCGCATCGCCCAGACCCTGGAGCGCGAGCGGCGCCTGACCGACGATGCTGCCCACGAACTGCGCAGCCCGCTGACCGCGATCAAGACCCACCTGCAGGTGGCGCGGATGACCGATGGCGCAGTGCGCGAGCAGGCGCTGGAACATGCCGAGCAGGGCGCCGATCGCATGCACCGCACGCTGGAGCAGTTGCTGATGCTGGCGCGGGTGGAGGGCAGCCTGTCGTTCGAGGATGGCGTGCAGTGCAGTGCCGAGCAGGTCGCGCGGCAGGCGGTGCAGGATGCCGGGGGCGGTGACAACCGGCGCATCGTGCTGCGGTTGCCCGAGGAAGCTGCGCAGATCTACCTGGGCATGCCTGCGCCGCTGGCAGTGGCGGCGTTGCGCAACTTGCTGGATAACGCGTTACGTCATGGCGGCGGCAGCGAGGTGGAGCTGGAAGTGCAGATGGACGCGGGGCAGGTGGGCTTCATGGTGCGTGACCATGGGCCGGGGATCGCCGATGGGGATCTGCAGCACCTGACCGAGCGCTTTTGGCGCAATGGGCAGAGTGGTGGGTGCGGGCTGGGCCTGGCGATTGTGCAGGCCATTGTGCAGCGTTGTGCCGGGAGCCTGAAGTTTGACAGCCGTGGTGATGGGTTGCGGGTGTTGTTGCAGGTACCGGCGCGTTCGGGCGGTTGATCATTTCTGCCTGTACTGGCCCTATCGCTGGCAAGCCAGCTCCCACAGATGCACCGCTGTTCTCAAGGGCGGTGCTGTACCTGTGGGAGCTGGCTTGCCAGCGATAGGGCCAGCAGCCGTAAGATATTTCTGAACCTGAAACCAAATGCTTCAGTGTTGGCATCTTTGGGAATTATCCTACGTGCGCTACTGAAGTTTCGCTGTTGTCGGGGAAATGCCTCACGGATAACGTTTCCGGGTCGCTCCGGCGACCGGGCATGAGAACCCGACAGATCAGCTAGCAGCACCTTTATGGTGGCCGTACGTGGGCGGGCTTTTGCCTGGCCGAGTGTTTGCTAGCTTCTATCGGCTTTCTCACACCCGCGTACGGCTGCCGCCTTCAATCCATGAGAAAGATTCAGGTGGTAGTTCCCTTTGCCTATGAAGCTGGAATTACACAATGAAGAAGCTCGTACCCGATCCTCCCCGACCTAAAACCCCCAACACCCCTTTCTTCACTGTCCAATCCGACATGTACCCCCCCCGACGCCCTGGCCCACGTCAGCGAGCTGCTACGCGGCGTCATCGAAACCATCGACGAACACTGCCGAACCCGTGCGGGCGAACCTGGCTTGAACATGCTGGGCAATGCCATGCATGCCAGCGAGATCGCGTTTGCGCTGGTGGAGCATGTGCACACGCGGCTCTATGGCCAACAGGCCCAGGGGTAACGACATGGCTGACCAGCCCAAGATCGTCACAACCGTCGGCGTCGAGACGTTCCTCGATGTCGGTAACCCGCCCATCGACCTGTTACGCGTCCAGCCAGGCATTCCGATCGATGATGCCTACGAGCAAGTTTCGATACTGCTGGGCTACATCAAGCACCTGGTGCGTGAGGGTGACATGGAAGATGACCACAAGCTGCTCGGCGCAGCGGATTACCTGGGAGCCTTGGCCAAGGCATTGATGAATGATATCGAGGTGGCCAAGAACAGGTTGCATTGACCTCAAGGGCCCAATCGCTGGCAAGCCAGCTCCCACAGGTATCCCACTGTTCTCAAGTGCGGCGCCGTACCTGTGGGAGCCGGCTTGCCGGCGATAGGGCCCGCGCAAACCCCAAAAAATCCAACCGCAACCGCTAAATCCTCCCCGCACCCAAGCGTTTCCCAAGCGACAACCACCCGCACATTCGCTTGCTTGCGAGGATTCACCCATGTCGATCGCTTCCAGCCTTGCCCAGGCCCTGCCGGCCAGTGCGCCGCAACCGCTGTACGAGTTCACTGACTCGCCCCTGCTGCAACGCCAGCAACAACAGGAATCCAACGCCCGCAGCTACCCCCGGCGCATCCCGCTGGCACTCAAGCGCGCCCGTGGCATCCATGTCGAGGACGTCGAGGGTCGTCAGTTCATCGATTGCCTGGCCGGTGCCGGCACCCTGGCCCTGGGCCACAACCACCCGGTGGTGATCGAGGCGATCCAGCGCGTGCTGGCCGACGAAATCCCCCTGCACACCCTGGACCTGACCACGCCGGTCAAGGACCGCTTCGTCCAGGACCTGTTCAGCGTGCTGCCCGAAGCGCTGCGCCGCGAGGCCAAGGTGCAATTCTGCGGCCCCACCGGCACCGACGCGGTGGAAGCGGCGCTCAAGCTGGTGCGCAGCGCCACCGGGCGTAGCACCGTGCTGGCCTTCCAGGGTGCCTACCACGGCATGAGCCAGGGCGCGCTGAGCCTGATGGGCAGCCACGGTCCCAAGCAGCCGCTGGGCGCGTTGCTCGGCAATGGCGTGCAGTTCATGCCATACCCCTACGATTACCGTTGCCCGTTCGGCCTGGGGGGCGAAGCCGGGGTCAAGGCCAGCCTGCATTACCTGGAAAACCTGCTGCTCGATCCGGAAAGCGGGGTACCACTGCCCGCGGCAGTGATCCTTGAAGTGGTGCAAGGCGAAGGTGGGGTGATCCCGGCCGACATCGCCTGGCTGCAAGGTGTGCGGCGCATCACCGAGCAGGCCGGGGTAGCGCTGATCGTCGATGAAATCCAGAGCGGCTTCGCCCGCACCGGGCGGATGTTCGCCTTCGAGCACGCCGGTATCGTGCCGGATGTGGTCACCCTGTCCAAGGCCATTGGCGGCAGCCTGCCGCTGGCGGTGGTGGTCTACCGGGACTGGCTCGATACCTGGAAGCCAGGCGCCCACGCCGGCACCTTCCGAGGCAACCAGATGGCCATGGCGGCGGGCTCTGCGGTAATCAACTACCTGGTCGATCATCGCCTGGCCGAGCACGCCGAAGCCATGGGCCAGCGCCTGCGTGAGCACCTGCTGAGCCTGCAGCGCCAGCACCCGCAACTGGGTGACATTCGTGGCCGTGGCCTGATGCTGGGGGTGGAACTGGTCGAGCCGACCGGCACCCTCGATGCACTGGGGCACCCACCGGCCAACCGCGAGCTGGCGCCCAAGGTGCAGCGCGAGTGCCTCAGGCGCGGGCTGATTCTCGAACTGGGTGGCCGCCACGGCGCGGTGGTGCGCTTCCTGCCGCCGCTGATCATCACTGCGCCGCAGGTCGATGAAGTGGCGCAACGTTTCGCCGAGGCGCTGGCCGCAGCGCTTTGACCCAGGGGGCCGTATGGCGGCCCCCCTCTGAGCCCCTTTCCTTCAGAGGCGGCGTGCCTGCCGCCTCTCATCCTTGCGTGGGCGGCCGCCCACCTCGCACAGCCCATCCGCCACGGTTAATTTTTTCCAGGCTGCATCCGTTTCGTAGGGATAGCCGGGCACTGCCCGTGGTACCTCACTCGTACGGAAAGCAAGCCGATGAATCCCGAAAAGTCCCTGCAACTGGCCCGCCGTTTCATTGAATTGCCGCTGGACAAGCGCCGCCTGTTCCTTGAGACCCTGGCCAGGGAGGGTATCGACTTTTCCCAGTTCCCGATCCCCGCCGGGGTAGCGGCCGAAGACCGCCTGGCACCGTCCTACGCCCAGCAGCGCATGTGGGTGTTGTGGCAACTGGACCCGCAAGGCGGCGCCTACAACCTGCCGGGCGCGGTGCGCCTCACCGGCGCCCTGGACGAGGCGGCCCTGCAGCAGGCGTTCGTGTGCCTGCTGGAGCGCCACCAGAGCCTGGCCTGCGTGTTCCAGCAACAGGCCGACGAGCGCCTGCACCAGGTGCACCGCCCGGCGGCACCGCAGGTGCAGCGCCTGGACCTGCGCGCACTGGCCCCAGCCGCCCGCGAGGCTCGAGTGCAGGCCGAGGTCGAGGCCGAGTCGCTGCGCCCGTTCGACCTGGCCCAGGGCCCGCTGCTGCGCATTCGCCTGCTGCAACTGGCCGAGCAGGAACACGTGCTGCTGCTCACCCTGCACCACATCGTCTCCGATGGCTGGTCGATGAACGTGCTGATCGACGAATTCAGCCGTTGCTACGACGCCTTCGCCGCGGGCGCACAACCGCAGTTGCCGGCTTTGCCGATCCAGTACGTCGACTACGCCCTGTGGCAGCGTCGCTGGCTCGAAGCCGGCGAGCTGGAGCGCCAGCTGGCCTACTGGCAGGGCAATCTGGGCACGGAGCATCCGGTGCTGGAGTTGCCCCTGGACCACCCACGGCCCGCCAGCCCGAGCTTTAGCGGCGCGCGCTTGGAATTGCCGCTGGACGGCGAACTCGCCCAGCAACTGCGCAGCTTCGCCGCCCGCCACAACCTGACCCTGTTCATGCTGCTGCTCGGCGCTTTCGGGCTGCTGCTGCAGCGCTACACCGGCCAGAGCGACCTGCGCATCGGCAGCCCAGTGGCCAACCGCAACCGCGCTGAGGTCGAAGGGCTGATCGGCCTGTTCGTCAACACCCAGGTGCTGCGCCTGCAGCCCGATGACCAGGGTGATGCACTGCGCTATCTGCAGGCTGTGCGGCAAACCGTGCTGGGCGCCCAGGCCCATCAGGACCTGCCGTTCGAGCGCCTGGTGGATGCCTTGAAGGTCGAGCGCAACCTCAGCCACGCGCCGCTGTTCCAGGTGATGTACAACCACCAGCCACAGGTGGCAGACCTGTCGGCAGTGACCCTGGCCTCGGGCCTGGCGTTGTCGGCGCTGGAGTGGCGTAGCCGCACCACTCAGTTCGACCTGAGCCTGGACACCTACGAGCGCGGCGGCGTACTGCACGCCGCCTTCACCTACGCGGTCGACCTGTTCGACGCGGCCACCGTCGAACGCATGGCCGAGCACTGGGTCACCTTGCTCCGCGAGCTGGTGGCCGATGCGACGCGGCCGATCTGGCAACTGCCCATGCTCGCGCCGGCAAGCCTTCACACCCAGCTTCACGAGTGGAATGCTACGGCCGCCCGCTACCCGCTGCACCAAGGTGTGCACCAGTTGTTCGAGGCCCAGGCACAACGCACCCCCCAGGCCCGCGCGCTGCGCTTTGGCGACAGCACCTTGAATTACGAAGAGCTGGACGCCCGAGCCAATCGCCTGGCCCATTACCTGCGAGGGCAGGGCGTGACCACCGACACCCTGGTGGGCGTGTCGGCCCAGCGCAGTGTTGAAATGGTCGTGGCCCTGCTGGCGATTCTCAAGGCCGGTGGCGCCTATGTGCCGCTCGACCCGGAATACCCCGAAGATCGCCTGGCTTACATGATCGAGGACAGCGGCATCCGCCTGCTGTTGACCCAGCAAGCGTTACTCGCCAGCTTGCCGCTGCCGGCGGGCGTGCAATGCGTGGCCCTGGACACCCTGGAACTGGGCGGCTTGCCCAGCCGCTCACCGGCGCTGGCGCTCGAACCGGCCCAGCTGGCCTATGTGATCTACACCTCCGGCTCCACCGGCCGCCCCAAGGGCGCCGGCAACAGCCACCAGGCACTGACCAACCGGCTGTGCTGGATGCAGCAAGCCTACGGCCTGGGTGCCAGCGACACGGTGCTGCAGAAGACCCCCTTCAGCTTCGACGTGTCGGTATGGGAATTCTTCTGGCCGCTGATGACCGGCGCCTGCCTGGCCGTGGCAGCCCCCGGCGAACACCGCGACCCGCAGCGCCTGATCGCCAGCATCCAGCGCCATGGCGTCACTACCTTGCACTTCGTGCCGTCGATGTTGCAGGCCTTCATCCATGAACCCGGTGTCGAAGCCTGCCGCACCCTGACGCGCATCGTCTGCAGCGGCGAGGCGCTGCCGGTGGATGCCCAGCGCCAGGTGTTCACGCGCTTGCCGGGCGCCGGCCTGTACAACCTCTATGGCCCCACCGAAGCCGCCATCGACGTGACCCACTGGACCTGCGTCGAAGAGGGCAAGGACAGCGTGCCGATCGGCCAGCCGATCGCCAATATCCGCACCTACGTGCTCGACGCTGGGCTGCAGCCCGTTGCCCCGGGCGTGTCCGGCGAGCTGTACCTGGGCGGCATCGGCCTGGCCCGTGGCTACCACCGCCGGCCTGGGCTGACAGCCGAGCGCTTCGTCGCCGACCCGTTCGCCGACGGCAGCCGCCTGTACCGCACCGGCGACCGCGTGCGCCAGCGCGCCAATGGCGTCAT
The DNA here is from genome assembly GCF_033095865.1 of Pseudomonas sp. KU43P. Lineage (NCBI taxonomy): Bacteria > Pseudomonadati > Pseudomonadota > Gammaproteobacteria > Pseudomonadales > Pseudomonadaceae > Pseudomonas > Pseudomonas sp. KU43P. The sequence goes on from NZ_AP019365.1 coordinate 1,872,132, forward strand.
CGAATACCTCGGGCGCTTCGATCACCAGGTGAAGATCCGTGGCCTGCGGATTGAACTAGGCGAGATCGAGGCGCGCCTTGCCGAGCATGAATACGTGCGCGAGTGCGTGGTGCTGGCCCTCGATGGCCGCCAGCTGGTGGCCTACCTGGTGCTCAACGCCCAGCCCGAGGGCTGGCAGGGCACGCTCAAGGACTGGCTGCTGCAGACCCTGCCCGAGTTCATGGTGCCCAGCTACCTCATGGCCCTCGACAACTTGCCGCTGACCCCCAACGGCAAGCTCGACCGCAAAGCCTTGCCGCAACCCGAGGCCACGGCGCAAGGCGCCTACGTGGCCCCTGAAAGCGATGCCGAACGCCAGCTTGCGCAGGTGTGGAGCGAGGTGTTGGGCGTGGCCCAGGTAGGCCTGGACGACAACTTCTTCGAACTGGGTGGCGACTCGATCATCGCCATTCAGGTGGTCAGCCGTGCCCGCCAGGCCGGGCTGGCACTCAACCCACGCGACCTGTTCCAACACCAAACCCTGCGCACCCTGGCCCAGGCCGCAGGCGAGGTGAAGTGCGTGCAGATCGACCAGCGCCCGGCCGAAGGGCCGGCGCTGCTCACCCCCGTGCAACGGCAGTTCTTCGACACACCGATACCGCAGCGCCAGCACTGGAACCAGGCCTTGCTGCTGGTGCCGCGCCAGCCGCTGCAGCCGGAGCAACTGCAGCAGGCCTTGGCCCAGGTGGTGGCGCAGCACGATGCCCTGCGCCTGCGCTTTACCCAGGGCGATGGCCACTGGCAGCAGGCCTATGCAGCACAGGCTGTGCCACGGCTGTGGCAGCGCGAGGCGGCCAGCGAAGCAGCCCTGGCCGCCGTGTGCGATGAGGCCCAACGCAGCTTGCGCCTCGACCAGGGCCCGTTGCTGGCGGCGGTGCTGGTGGCCATGGCCGACGGCAGCCAGCGCCTGTTGCTGGTGATCCATCACCTGGTGGTCGATGGCGTGTCCTGGCGCATTCTCCTCGAAGACCTGCAACGGGCCTGCCTGGGCCAGCCGCTGCCGGCCAGAACCAGCAGCTATCAGGCCTGGGCCGAGCGCCTGGCCGGGCATGCCGAGGCGTGCATGGCGCAGCTCGAACACTGGCAGGCGATGGGCGAGGGCGAAGAGCTGCCGCGCGACCGCGCCGTGGCCCACACCCGCGTGGCCGATGAGCGCAAGGTCAGCATCAGCTTCCCGCCGGCCCTGACCCAGGCCCTGTTGCAACAGGCGCCCAGCGCCTACCGCACCCAGGTCAACGACCTGCTGCTGGCGGCGCTGGCCCGCGCCGTGTGCCAGTGGAGCGGGCAGCGTCAGGTGCTGGTGCAGCTCGAAGGCCATGGCCGCGAGGCGCTGTTCGAAGACATCGACCTGACCCGCACCGTGGGCTGGTTCACCAGCATGTACCCAGTCGCCCTGCGCCCTGAAGCTGAGCCCGGCGCCTGCATCGCGGCGGTCAAGGAGCAACTGCGCGCCGTGCCGGCCCGTGGCTTGGGCTACGGCGTGCTGCGCTACCTGGGCCCTGACGCGGTGCGCGAGCAACTGGCGCGCCTGCCGCAACCTCGGGTCACCTTCAACTACCTAGGCCAGTTCGACAGCCAGTTCGAGGCGGGTGCGTTGTGGCAGCCCGATCCGCAGGGCGCCGGCCAGGGCCAGGACGAGGAGGCGCCGCTGGCCAACTGGCTGAGCGTGGAAGGGCAGGTTTATCAAGGCGAACTGGGCATCAGTTTCGGCTTCAGTCAGGCCATGTACGACACCGCTACCATCGAAGCCCTGGCCGCAGGTTTCGAGCATCAGTTGCGCGCGTTGGTCGAGCATTGCCTGCAACCGGGCGTGGCCAGCGCCACGTCGTCGGACTTCCCCTTGAGCGGCCTGGACAGCGCCGGGCTGGCCGCGCTGGAGCAGAATCTTGGCGAGGTCGAGGACATCCTGCCGCTGTCGCCGCTGCAACAGGGGCTGCTGTTCCACTGCCTGCACGTGGCCGAGGCCGGCGACTACATCAACCAGTTGCGGATGGACATCGACGGGCTGGAGCCACAGCGGTTCGTGGCCGCCTGGCAGGCCGCACTGGATGCCCACCCCAGCCTACGTGCCAGCTTCCATTGGCCCGATGGCGCGCCGCAGCCGCTGCAAGTGATTCACCGCCAGCGGCAACTGCCGTTGAGCGAGCACGACTGGCGCAACGAGCCGGCACAGCAGGTGCACCTGCAGGCGCTGGCCGAGCAGCAACGCCTGGCGCTGAGCGCCACCGATCAGGCGCCCTTGCTCGGCATTGCCCTGGTGCGCCTGGGCGAGCAGCGCTGGCACCTGATCTACACCCATCATCACTTGCTGCTCGACGGTTGGAGCCATGCGCAACTGCTCGGCGAAGTGATGCAGCGTTACCGCGGTGAGCGGCCGCGCCAGGGCGGGGCCAATCCACGGGCGTACCTGGCCTGGCTGCAGGCCCGTGACCTGCAGCGGGATCAGCAGTTCTGGCAGGCCCAGCTGCAAGGCCTGCAGGCGCCATCGTTGCTCGCCAACCAGCGCCGCGGCATAGAAGCAACCGGCCAGGGGCTTTGGCAGCAACGCCTGGACGCTGAAACCTCGGCGCAGATCAAGGCTTCGGCACGGGCACGCAAGGTCACGGTCAATACCCTGGTTCAAGCCGCGTGGCTGTTGCTGCTGCAACGTCACTGCCGCCAGGACGTGGTGTGCATGGGCGCCTCGGTCGCCGGGCGGCCTGCGCAGCTGCCGGGTATCGAAGCGCAGCTGGGGCTGTTCATCAACACCGTGCCGGTCGTGGCCGCGCCTCGCTTGGAGCAACGCCTGGACGACTGGCTGGAGCAACTGCAGGCCGGCAACCTGGCGATCCGCGAGCACGAGTACACCCCGCTGGCCGATATCCAGCGCTGGGCGGGCAGGGCCGGCGAGGCGCTGTTCGATACCCTGCTGGCGTTCGAGAACTACCCGGTGGCCGAGGTGCTGCAGGCTACCGGCGACGGCCCGCGTTTCGGCGTGCCGCAGAGCCATGAGCAACCCCACTACGCGCTGACCTTGTCGGTGGGCATGGGCGACGCCTTGCAGGTGGACTATCGCTTCCGCCATGACGCCTTCGCCCTCGCCGACGTGCAGCGCCTGGCCGTGCAGTTCGGCCACCTGCTGCAGGCCATCGCCGCGCCGGGCAACCCGTGTCTCGGTGAGCTGGGGTTGCTCGAAGGGGCTGCACGGCAACGCTGCGCACTGCAGTGGCAGGCCGCGCAGGCCCCCGTTGCAAGGCTGGCCGTGCACCAGCAGATCGAGGCCCAGGCTGCGCGCAACCCACGGGCCACGGCGCTGATCGCCGAGGACGGCAGCCTGGATTACGGCCAACTCAATGGCCTGGCCAACGCCTGGGCACAGCTGCTGATCGACCGCGGTGTCGGCCCCGAAGACCTGGTGGGGCTGTGCAGCGAGCGCGGCCTGGCCATGGTCGTCGGCCTGCTGGCGATCCTCAAGGCCGGTGCAGGCTATGTACCGTTGGACCCGCACTACCCACGCCAACGGCTGCAGGACATCCTCGACGACAGCGCAGTGAAACTGGTGCTGGCCACCCACGAGGCCGCCCAGCCGCTGCAACTGGCCGCCGCCGACTGGCTGTGGCTGGACCAGCCGCAAGCGCCGCTGGCGGCCAACCCCGCACCGCGTGCGGCTGCCGACAACCTGCTGGCGCTGATCTACACCTCCGGCTCCACCGGCCGGCCGAAAGGCGTGGCGCTGACCCACGGCGTCATCGCCGCGCACCTGCAGACCATGGCCGAGCAGTACCAGGTCACGGCGCAGGACCGTTTCGTGCACTTCGCTTCGATCAACTTCGACTGGGGCACCGAGCAGTGGCTGTTGCCCCTGAGCCAGGGTGCCTGCTGCATCCTGCGGGGCGACCAGATCTGGACGGCGGCCCAAGCGTTCGAGGTGATCGAGCGCGAACGCGCCAGCGTGGTGTATTTCCCCACCCAATACGCCTGCCAGCTGGCCGAATGGGCCCGCCAGGAAGGCCGGGAACTGCCGGTCCGTTGCCTGAACGTGGCCGGTGAGGCACTGCCACGCGAAGGCTTCGAGCGGCTCCAGGCGCATGTGCGGCCGCAGCGTATCGTCAATGGTTACGGCCCCACCGAAACCGTGATCACCCCGCTGCTGTGGCAGGCAGATGGCACCACCCGAATCGACACCGGCTACGCGCCGATCGGCACACCGGTGCCGGGGCGCAGTGCCTACCTGCTCGACCCGGCCATGCAACTGCTCGATGCCGGCAACGTCGGCGAGCTGTACATCGGCGGCCCATGCCTGGCCCGTGGCTACTTCGGCCAGGCGGCGCTGACCGCCGAGCGCTTCGTGCCCGATCCGTTCGACCCGGTGGGTGGTGGGCGCCTGTACCGCAGCGGCGACCTGGTGCGCCAGCAGGCCAATGGCGAGCTGGAGTTCCTCGGTCGCCTCGACCACCAGGTGAAGATTCGCGGCTTCCGCGTCGAACCCGGTGAGGTCGAGGCTTGCCTGCTGGCCCGCGCCGATGTGCGCGAGGCGGTGGTGATGCCACGCGGGCAGGGCGCCGACCTGCACCTGGCGGCCTGGCTGGTGCCGGCCGAGGCGCCGCTCGACGGCAGTGGCCTGCGCCAGCGCATCCTTGACGACCTGCGTGCGAGCCTGCCGGCGTACATGGTGCCGGCGCGCCTGCAACTGCTCGATCGAATGCCGCTGAACCCCAATGGCAAGGTCGATCGCAAGGCGCTGCCAGAGATCGCGGACGACAGCGCCGTGGCCTTCAGTGCGCCGCTGGACGCTCTCGAACGTGAAGTCGCCCAGGCCTGGGCAGACGTGCTGGGCATGGCCGAGGTCGGGCGCTTCGAGCATTTCTTCGAGGCCGGCGGCCATTCCTTGCTGGCCACCCAGGTCGTCGCCCGCTTGCACCGTACGGGCCACACCGGCATCGGCGTGCGCGAGCTATTCAGCCACCCGCGCCTGTGCGATTTCGCCGACTGCCTGCGTCAGGCGCAGCCGGCCGCCGTCACCGGGCCGCAGTTGCGGGCCCTGGGCGACAAGGCCAGCGCGCCGTTGTCCCTGGCCCAGCGCCGGCTGTGGATCGCCGAGCAGTTCAGCCAGGGCAACGGCGCCTACGGTATGCCGCTGGCGCTGCGCCTGGCCGGCCCGCTGCAGGTCGAGTGCCTGCACCAGGCCTTGCAGGCGTTGGTGCAGCGTCACGAGGTGCTGCGCAGTGCGGTGGGCTGCGACGACGAAGGCGAGCCGCTGCTGCTGATCCAGGCGGCGCTGAACATCGAGCTGCCGCACGAAGACCTCACCGCGCTCGGCGCTGGCGAACAGCATCTGCATGTGCTCGAAGCGCAACTGGCCAATGTGCGCCAGCCGATCCCGCTGGACCAGGCGCCGATGCTGCGGGCGCGCCTGCTGCGGCTGTCGGGCGAGGCCCATGTACTGCTGCTGAACATGCACCACATCATCTCCGACGGCTGGTCGATGGCGCTGATGGTCAACGAGCTGATCGCCAGATACAGCGCCTTCGCCCAGGGCCAGGCGCCCGCGCTGCCTCCCTTGGCCTTGCAATACTCCGACTACGCCTTGTGGCAGGCCGAATGCGAGCGCGCCGGGCTGCTGCAGGCGCCGGCCCAGTGGTGGCGCGACGCACTGCATGGCAGCAGTGGGCGGCTTGGCCTGCCCACCGACCTGCCGCGCCCGGCCCAGGCGTCGCAGGCCGGCGAGAACCACACCTTCGACCTGCCGCAGGCCACCGTCGAGGCGGTGCGCGCGCGCGCGGCGCAACTGGGCGTGACGCCCTACATGCTGCTGCTGGCGGCGTTCCAGTTGCTGATGCACCGCGCCAGCGGCCAGCACGACCTGCTGCTGGGCGCCGACGTTGCCGGCCGCGAGCACTCCGACCTGGAGGCGCTGATCGGCTTCTTCGTCAACGTGCTGCCGCTGCGCTCGCAACTGGATGAGCAACTGGACTTCGCCGCCTGGCTGGCCCGTACCCGCAGCACTTTGCTCGACGCCAGCGCCCAGCAGGCGCTGCCGTTCGACCTGATCGTCGAAGCCGCCGGCGCCCCGCGCCACCCGGGCATGAATCCGCTGGTGCAAGTGCTGTTCGTGATGAACGACATGCCTGTGGCACACAGCGGCCTGGCCGACCTGCAGGTGCAGGTGCTGCCGCAGGCGGGCGGTTACTCGAAATTCGACATGGCGCTGTTCATCGACCCGGTCGAGGCCGGCTGGCGCGTCACCTGGCAGTACGCCACCGATCTGTTCAAGGCAGAACGGATCCAGGCCCTGCAGTGTGGCTGGCTGGACATCCTCGGCCAGGTGCTGGGCAACCCACATATCCAACTGAGAGAGATCACTATGTCGGTTCACAGTGAAATCGTCGCGGCGCCCGCTGCAGGCAGCGCGCAACCGCGCAAGGACAAGCTCGGCAGTTTCCTCAAGCGTGGCGCGGCGGCGGCCAAGCCGGCCAGCGTGGTGCGCGAGCAGACGATGGTGCCGGGCCAGGCCTTCCCGTTGCTGGTCGAGCCCATCGACCCCGGCGTGAGCCTGACCGATTGGGTGGTGGCCAACCGCGCCGAGGTCGAGCGCAAGCTGGTCAGCCATGGCGGCATTCTGTTCCGCGGCTTTGGCCTGCAGACCCCGCAGGATTTCGAAGCCTTCGCCGAAGCGGTGCAGCCAGGGTTGTACGGCCAGTACGGTGACCTGCCGAAGAAGGAGGGCGGCAAGAACACCTACCGTTCCACGCCGTATCCAGAGCAGAAGATGATCCTGTTCCATAACGAGAGTGCCCACCAGGACCGCTGGCCGCGCAAGCAGCTGTTCTTCTGCGAGCTGCCGTCGCCGGTTGGGGGCGCCACCCCGGTCGTGGACTGCCGGCTGATGTACCAGCGCCTGCCTGATGGCTTGCGCCAGCGATTCGAAGAGAAAGGCCTGCTTTACGTGCGCACGTTCACCCACAAGCTGGACGTGTCCTGGCAGCACTTCTTCAAGACCGAGTCGCGCGCCGAGGTCGAGCGCCGTTGCCAGGCCGCAGGCATCCAATGGCGCTGGCTGGACAACGACGAGCTGCAGATCCGCACACCGTGCCCGGCCGTCATCGAGCACCCGGTCAGCGGCCAGAAGAGCTTCTTCAACCAGGTGCAGCTGCATCACGTGTTCTGCCTGGATGAAGATGTGCGTGAAGACCTGCTGGCCCTCTATGGCCTGGAACGCATGCCGCGCCATGTGTACTTCGGCGATGGCAGCCCGATCGAGGACGCCGACATGGCGCTGATCGGTGAGCTGTACGAAGCCTGCGCCGTGCGCTTCGACTGGCAGGCGGGTGACGTGATCCTGCTCGACAACATGCTCGCTGCCCACGCCCGCGATCCGTTCCAGGGGCCGCGCAAGATTGTCGTCGCCATGGGCGACATGATGACCCGCGCCGACCTCGAAACCCACACGCTGAACCGTACCGGAGAGCAAGCATGAACATGACCGTCGAAGCGAGCGGCTTGCCGCTGTTGCCCGCGCAAGCGCTTGGCGTGCCAGTGCAGCCGATGCCCCGTCAGGAGGTGGCGAGGTTCATCACCTTGCAACTGGCCGCGCTGCCGGCCCCAGGCCTGCTGCAGGCCGCCTTGCAGCAGTGGCAGGGGCAACACGACGCCTTGCGCCTGCGTATCGGCCAGGCGACCGGCTATCGTGGCCTGCGCCAGTTCTTCGAGGCCCAGGGGCGGGCCCCGGTGGTCACGCGTGTGGCGGCGGATGACGCCGCCGGCCGCCAGGCCTGGTTCGAGCAGACGGTGGATGTGCAGGCCGATGCGCCTGTCGCGCTGCTGCTGTGCGAGCGGGCTGATGGCGGTGGCGAGCTGGTGCTCGGCGTGCTGGCCGCGGTGGCCGATGAGGCCAGCCTGCCGTTGCTGGCGCAGCGCCTTGCGGCTGCCTGCCAGGGCGAGTGGGCCGCGGCTGAAGAGGGGGATTTCGAACAGTACGTGCAGTGGCGCAGCGAAGTTATGGTCGATGAAGACGCCGCCACAGCACGGGCCTACTGGGCCGCGCTCGACGCGACGGCTGCCGGTGCCCAGCAGTTGCCCTGGCGACAGGCCCAGGGCAGCCCGCGCTGTGCCCATGCCGCACTCGACGCGGTGGTGCTGCAGAGCTTGAGCGGCTTGGGCGTGCCACTGGAGACGGTACTGCAGGGCGCCTGGTGGTTGCTGCTGGCACGCCTGGATGGCCAGCCAAGCCAGGTGGTCAACTGGAGGTACGACAGCCGCCGTGACTATGACTACTTCGCCAGCAGCGTGGGCGTGTACCACAAGCAACTGCCGCTGCTCATCGACTATCAGGCCGACCAGCCCGTGCAAGCCTGGTTGCAAAACCTGGCCGCGCAGCTGGAGCAGCACGGTACCTGGCAGGAGTACTACGCCCCCGAACTGCCCCCAGGGTTGTCGCCTGCGGCCATCGGCTTCGCTTTGCTGCCTGTTCACCCAGCCTTGCCGGGCGGTTGGAAGGTGCTGGGGCTGAAATCTCCGGCACTTGGCCAAGAGGTGCTGCTGCACGTGGACCTGGACCCGGCACAGCCCCAGGTAGTGCTGCAGCATTGGGCTTCGCTGCAGTGCCCTACCTTGCTGCTGGAGCAGTACGTGACGTTGCTGGCGAGTATCGCCCAGGCCCCAGGCACGGCGTTGGCCAGCCTGGCCCTGGTCGGTGAGCAGCAGCGCGGCCTGGTGCTGGAGCGCAACATCGACGTCGCAGCGGTCACGGCGGGCGAGCTGTTGCCGGTACGTGTTGCACGCTGGTTGCAGGAGCAGCCACAGGCACTGGCAGTGGTCGAGCCCGGCGCGTCCTGGAGCTGGCAGCAATTGGACCAGTTGGCGAACACCCTGGCCGCGCGTCTGCAAGCCGAAGGGGTTGGCGAAAACAGCGTGGTGGGCCTGCTGCTGCCGCGCTCGGCTCAGTGGCTGGCGGCGGTGCTCGCATGCTGGAAATGCGCGGCTGCCTATGTGCCGCTGGACCCGGCCTGGCCTGGCGCGCGACGCGAGCAGGTGTGCCGCCTGGCCGGGGTACAGGTGCAGGTCGATGCTTCGCTGTTCGAACAGCTCGGCAACACGGTCCAGGCGTTCGCAGCGCGTCCGCTGCACACCCACAGCGCCGCCTATGTGCTGTTCACCTCCGGCTCCACCGGTGAACCCAAAGGCGTGGTCATCGAACATGGCCAACTGGCCGGTTATCTGCAGGCGGCCGAACAGGCCTTGGGGCTCGCCACCTGCAAGCACTTCGCCTTCAGCGCCACGGTAGCGGCCGACCTGGGCCTTACCAGCCTGTTCGGTGCTTTGCAGGTAGGCGCCACCTTGCATGTGGCCGACGAAGCGGTGATGCAGGACCCCGCAGCCTTCGCCGTCTTCGTGCGCGAGCAGGGCATCGACTGCCTGAAGATCGTGCCGTCGCACCTCGCTGCGCTGCTGGACAACGCCCAGGCCTGCCTGCCTTCCACGGTGGTGCTGGGCGGCGAGGCGCCGGGTGCGCAACTGCTGGAGCGCATTCACCGGCTGGCACCGCAGGCCCGCGTGTTCAACCACTACGGCCCGACCGAGGCCACGGTCGGGGTGCTGGTGCAGCGGCTGCAGGCCGGCGCACCGGCGCCGGGTTTCGCCGAGGTGCTGGCAGGCAACCGGGTGTACGTGCTGACGGCCGATGGGCAGTTGGCAGCTGTAGGCGAGTTGGGTGAGCTGCACCTGGCCGGGCGCCAGCTGTGCCGTGGCTACCTGGGGAGTGACAGCGGCGAGCCGCGTTTCATCGACAACCCCCTGCGCCCCGGCGAACGCCTGTATCGCACAGGTGACCTGGCGCGCTACCAGCCTGACGGCAGCATTCTGCTGCAAGGCCGCCAGGATCATCAGGTGAAGATTCGTGGCTTCCGAATCGAGCTGGCCGAGGTGGAAGCGCGCCTGCTTGAGATCGAGGGTATCGCCCAGGGCGCAGTGGTCACGCTCGAGCCGCAACCAGGGCAGCAAGAATTGCTGGCCTGCTACGTCGCCCCGGCGCTGGATGAGGCGACCCTGCGCGCACGCTTGGCCGCGAGCTTGCCGGCAGCCATGGTCCCGGCCCACTTGCGCCGCCTGCAAAGCCTGCCTCGCTTGGCCAATGGCAAGGTCGACCGGCGTGCCTTGGCGCAATTGCCAGCCCAGGCGGAGCAGCGCGAGCCGCACGACGAACCGCAGGACGCGCTGCAGCGCCTGCTGGCCCAGCGCATGGCCCAGTTGCTCGGGCGCGACAAGGTCGGCATCCACACCGACTTCTTCGCTGCCGGTGGTCATTCGCTGCTGATCATCAAGTTGGTGGCGGGTATTCGCAAGTTGCTCAACTGCGAGATTGCCCCGGCACTGGTGTTCGAGCATCCCACGGTGGCGGGGCTGGCCGAGGCGCTGCAGGCAGGCGAGGCGAACAGGGGGCAGTTACAGAGGATCGCCCAGGCTCGCCTGCAACTGGAAAGCATGAGCCCGGAAGAAAAGGCCCGATTGCTGGCCAAGGCGAACAACGCCACGGCCTAGCTTGGCGACATGGCACGTGATGAAGGCAGCCCTCGGGCTGCCTTTTTCATGGCCGTGAAAACCGCCCGCAAACGTAAATGAAAAAAGTTATCAGTTTTTTTAACGTTCGTGCGTCTTACTAGTGAGCCGCACTAAACGCGTTGTTCCATCCGCGTGGTCCTCACCCCAAACGGTTCATAGAGACCGTCAACCAAACACTCATAGAACAGTCGGAGTCAGTTGCGCACATGAAGTCCAAACGTACGCGAAACAAGGGGGGCGCCGTTGCTGGCAAGCCAGGTAAGTGGAGCCTGCAGGCTTCGGCACTGGTACTGAGCCTGGCGATGGCGCACGCGCATGCCAAACCGGTGGCGGTGGACATTCCAGCCCAGCCGCTGGACCAGGCCTTGGTTAGCCTCGGTCAGCAGACCGGGCTGCAGATGGTTTACTCGCCCGACCTGGTCAGCGGCAAGCGTGCACCCAAGGTCAGCGGCACCATGGAGCCTGACCAAGCGCTCGCGCAACTGCTGGCCGGCGCTGGCCTCACCTACCGTATCGAGAACAATTCGGTGCTGCTGATCAGCACCGACAGCAGCGACATCGGCGCAGGCGCCATGGTCATCGGTGAAACCACCATCATGGGCCAGGGGATGGGCCAGGCCACCGAGAACACCGGTTCCTACACGCCGGGCCTGACCAGCGTCGGCTCCAAGAGCCCGACTTCGCTGAAGGAAACCCCGCAATCGGTGTCGGTGGTTACCCGCCAGTTGATCGAGGATCGCCAGATCACCGACATCAACGATGCGATGAAGACCGTGCCCGGCGTGACCGTGCAGAGCAACACCTTCCGTATCCAGGACTTCTATTCGCGCGGCTTCCCGATCCAGAACATCCAGCTCGACGGCGCCGCGCCCATGGCCCTGGGCACCACGGCCGGCAGTTTCTATTCGTCGAACGTCTACGACCTCGCCGAATTCGACCACGTCGAAGTGCTGCGCGGTGCCAGCGCGCTGTTCGGCGGCACCGGCGACCCGGGCGGCATCATCAACCTGGTGCGCAAGCGCCCACTGGACTTCTACCAGCTCAAGTTCACCGCCTCGGCGGGTAGCTGGGACAACTACCGCAGCGAGCTGGACGTGACCGGCCCGCTGGGCTTTGATGGCAAGCTGCGTGGCCGCATGGTGGTGGCCTATCAGGACCGCCAGTACTTCGTCGACAACCGCGCCACCGACAAGCCGCTCATCTACGGCGTGCTCGAGGCTGATGTCACCGACGACACCATGCTCACCGCTGGCGTGCGCTACAACAAAGTGCATGAAACCGGTACTGCCTCGGCCGTGCCGCGCTACAGCAACGGTGCCGACCTGGGCCTGCCGCGCCACACCGGCCTGTCCACCACCTGGGCCTATGCCGATGGCTATTCCCGCGAATACTTCGCCAAGGTCGACCATCGCCTGAACGACGACTGGAAGCTCAACCTGAGCTACACCAACATCTACGACACCATCGACACCAACAACGCCACCACCCTGGGTTCGGTCAACCCGGTCACCGGCAGCGGCGTGACCCGCTACGGCACCTGGGTCACCCAATGGAGCGAACAGCACCTCTGGGATGCCAACGTCTCGGGTGACTTCAGCATGTTCGGCCTCGACCACCGCCTGGTGGTCGGCGGTGACTATCAGGAGATCGACAGCCGCTGGCAAGGTACCGGCCGCTTCACCACCGCCGGTGGCCCGGTCAATGTCTTCGACCCAGACTCCACGCCGTGGGACGATCCGGGGGCGCGGCCGAACATCAGCCGCGACTACAAGCCCAACAGCCAGACCCAGTACGGCCTGTATTCGAGCCTGCGGCTGCAGCTGGCCGAGCCGCTGCACGTGATCCTTGGCGCACGGGTACAGCGTTACAAGTTCGACCAGACCTACCAGTCTGCCAACGCTGCTGGCGTGTGGACCCAGCAGTCGCGTGTCGACATGCGTGAGCCGACCAAGGTCACGCCGTTCGGCGGCATCGTCTACGACCTGAACGACGAGTGGGCGGCTTACGCCAGCTACGCGGAAATCTACAAGCCGCAGCAGAACCTGCTGGCTGGCCCGGCGAGCTCGGGCTCGACGCTCGACCCGATGAAAGGCAAGACCTACGAAACCGGGATCAAGGGCGAGCTGTTCGGTGGTGCGGTCAACACCAGCATCGCGCTGTACTACACCAAGCGTGAAGACCAGGCCGTGTTGGACCCGAACTACCCGTCCAGTGCGGTGCTGTTCGGTGGCAACTGCTGCTACCTCAATGGCGGCGAGACCATCAGCAAGGGTGTCGACATGGAAATTTCCGGCGAGATCCTGCCGGACTGGATGATGATGGCCAGCTACACCCTCAACCTGAACAAGAACCGCGACACCGGGAGGGCGCTGAGCACTGTCACGCCCAAGCACTTGGCCAAGCTGTTCACCACCTATCGCCTGCCGGGCGTGCTGAACGACTTCCGCGTCGGTGGTGGCGTGGACATCCAGAGCGCCACCAAGGTCAGCGGCACTGCCGCGACCTATGACAGCCTGGGTAATGTGGTGCAGGCGGATGTGCCGTTCGAGTACCAGCAAGGGGGCTATGCGATCTGGAACGCGATGGTCGACTACCGCATCGACGAGCACTGGAACGTGGCGCTCAATGGCAACAACCTGTTCGACAAGAAGTACTACCAGACGGTGGGGACGTCGACCTATGGCAACTACTATGGCGATCCGCGCAACTTCATGCTGACGGTGCGGGCTACGTACTGAGTGTTGAGGGTGTGAGAAAAACCGGGGCTTGCTCCGGTTTTTTTGTGCTTGTCGTGGGTTTTCTGGCGCCCTTGAGATCGAGCGCCGCCCGCGCGGCGCATCGCGGATGAATCCGCTCCTACATTTGTTGCAACGTGCCTATGCCTGATAGGCCATGGTTGCCTGCCTTGTTAGTACGACGTGATTAGTGGGTTGGTGCTGATGCCCACCCTATTGTTCGCCGGGCGCCAAAGGCGGACAACCATGGCCTGACAGACTGCGGCACGTTGCAACAAATGTAGGAGCGGATTCATCCGCGATGCGCCGCGCGGGCGGCGCTCGATCTCAAGGACGCCAGCGATGGGGCCTTTACATCCACAGTGTGGAAAATCTTTGGTTTGGTGAGCGATTGTCTCTTTAAAAGTGACTATTTGAGAACGAGCGTGTAGGACATTTCAGCGTGCTTTGTAGGATCACTCTTGCTGTGTTTCGGGGTGATTTTCTTGCTCTTGGTGGGTGCTAGCTTCCCGGCTTTCACTCGAGGAGATAGCGCATGGCACGTTTCAGGATCCAAGGCAGGAACCAGGCCTTGAACGGGGATCGCACCACCACAGGGGCCGTATGCCTGGCTAGCGGCACCGGATTCAAAGGGCGTGGGCGTGAAGCATTGCGGGTGCAGGACAAGACCACCCCATGTCCTGTCTGTGGTGAAGTCGGAACGCTCGTCGAGGGCGTACAAAACTTCGTGATCCAAGGCCGCCCGGCGGTGATTGATGGGGCGTTGGTGGCGTGCAAATGCCCCTTGGTATGCACGCCTTTTACCTCCTAAGTTCCAAGCAATGGAGCTTGGCAATATTGCTGCTGCAATGGCCCTTTGGGCCATGGGACCATAAGATGACGATTGGACAAAGGTTCGGTGGGCCTTGGCAAAAGCAAGGCCACGTCGACGACTTCTACGATATCTGGTCGAACATCCACTATGGCTACGTAGGGCGCGCTGGCGGCCTATCTGAAAGCGCTCTTCTGGACGGCGCGGGGCTTGAACAGATTGCATCAGACTCGATTCGGAAAGTTCAAAAGTGGGACGAGCGAAAAGGGCCACAGCGCTCCGCAGACATCGAAGCATTGAGGGCTTGGGATGATATAGGTGACCGAATCGCTATCAGCATTGGCGTCAACCTGTACAAAAAGCACCCAAACGGCGGGATTACGGCAAAGATACTCATGGACGAAGTTTTAGTATTGCCTCGTTCAAGCTGGGGAGATGGCATACGTGACCACGTCTGCAAATAAGCCGAAACGGCATTTCTGGCGTTGGATGACGGCGCTATTACTCGCGCCCATCATCTTTTGGTATGTCGCCACGCCTCAAGTGAGTTTCCATTTCTCTGACAAAGGACAAGGGCGCCTCGGGTACATTTTGAATATTCAGCACGCTATCTCAAAAGGTGAGATCTACCCAGGTGGAGCCACGGGTGGTGCAGGGCACATTTTCCCGAACGATCAGTTCTTCATGGAGTTCGATTGGAACAACAGGGGAGAATCGCACTGCATTCGGGTTAAGCCGAAGTGGCCGAACACCGATGTTTACATCGGGGCAGATGGTGCTGTCGATAGCCGCACTGACGGTAAACTTATCGAAGCATGTGGGCCACTACCCAAATAGGAAACCCGCCTAGGCGGGTTTTCTCATGACGACTCACTGCAAATGCACTTTGAATTCTGTGACTGCCTGTCGCATCGCCGCCTAACCGCTGACACTTGACTCGCAATCGGTTAGCCGGCGCCTGATGCAATTGGAGGAGGGGCGGCATGTGACGAGGGCCGTGTAAGGCTTTGTCGGTTTTTTGAGAAAACGGTTGGCTCAGCTCTAGTGCTCCGCAGGTCAGGTGTAAGACATTTCTGAATCTGAAACCAAATGCTTCAGGATTCGCATATTTGGGAATTATCCTACGAGCGCTGCTGAAGTTTCGCTGTTGTCGGGGAAATGCCTCACGGATAACGTTCTCGGGTCGTTCCGGCGACCGGGTGTGAAAACCCGACGATAAGCAATCTCGGCCAGCTGTCATGGCGGCCGTGCGCGGGCAGACTTCGGTCTGGCCGAGTTTTCCTTTGCTTCCTCGGTTTCTCACCCCGCGTACGGCTGCCACCTAAACCCGTGAGAAGGTTCAGGTGGTGGTTCCTTTAAGTAAGCGAAGGGAAATCACCATGAATAAGATCGTCCCCGATCCTCCCCGCCGTAAACCTGTCACTACCCCTTTCTTCACCGTCCAATCCGACATGTACCCGCCCGACGCCCTGGCTCACGTCAGCGAGCTGCTACGTGGCGTCATCGAAACCCTCGACGAACACTGCCGCGCCCGCGCTGGCGAATATGGCCTGAGCATGCTGGGCAATGCCATGCATGCCAGCGAGATTGCCTACACGCTCGTGGAGCATGTGCACACTCGGCTGTATGGCCAACAAGTGTGGGGTGAGATATGACGGATAAACCCAGGATCATTACCACCGTCGGCGTGGAGACTTTCCTTGATGTGGGGTTCCCGCCAGCAGGCCTGCTGCGTGTGTAGCCTGGTATTCCGATCGATGATGCCTATGAGCAAGTTTCGGTGCTGCTGGGCTACATCAAGCACCTAGTGCGTGAGGGCGACCTGGAGGATGACCATAAGTTGCTTGGTGCAGCGGATTACCTGAGCGCCATGGCCAAGGCGTTGATGAACGATATCGAGATGGCCAAGAACCGCCTGCATTGAGCTCGAGGGCCCTATCGCCGGCAAGCCGGCTCCCACAGGTACACCACCGCTCTTGAGGCTGGTGATGTACCTGTGGGAGCTGGCTTGCCAGCGATAGGGCCGGTTCAGGATATCAAGCAGGCACCTGCCTATCCCAAAACCCCCTCCAACCACTGCCCAGCTGCCGCATAAACCTCGGCGCTAGCCCCGGTAATCCCCGACATCCGCAAAAAGTCATGGGTCAATCCCGCCTCGATGCGCAGGCTGGTCGGCGTGCCGCTGGCTTCCAGCTTGCCGGCATACTCCAGCCCTTCATCGAACAGCGGATCGTACTGAGCCAGGTTCACGTAAGCCGGCGCCATGGCCGGCAGCGCCGGATGCAGCAGCGGTGAGGCGCGCCAGTCGCCGTGCGCCTGGGTGCTGCCCAGGTAGTGTGCGTAGAACCAGTCCAACGTCGCACTTTCCAGCAGGTAACCTTCGGCATACCGTTGATGCGAGTTGCGTCGGGTACTACTTTCCGCCACCGGATAGAACAGCAACTGCGCCTTCACCGCCTTGGCCTGCGGTCGTTCGGCCGCCGCGATCGCCATCACCGTGGCCAGCGTCGCCCCGGCGCTATCGCCGGCCAGCACCAGGTCCGTCGCCTGCAGTTCGAGCATGCCGGCGTTGCGCTGCAGCCATTGGACAGCATCCTCGCAGTCGTGCAGGGCGGTCGGGAACGGTCGCTCCGGCGCCAGTCGGTACTCAGGTGCGAACACTGCGTAGTCACCCAGGCAGGCCAGCCGACGACAGACGCAATCGTGCGAATCGAGGCTGCCGACCACATAGCCACCGCCATGCAAATACACCAGCGTGGACTTGGGCGTGATACCCGGGCGACGGTACAGGCGGGCGGGCAATTGCACGCCATCGCGGGTGTCGAACTGCAGCGCGCTCACCTCGACCTGCGCGGGTGGGTCGGGGTCGAGCAGGCGTGAAGCATTTTCGAACTCCGCACGTGCCTGGGCGACGCCCAGCGCATGCATCGGCTGGCTCTTACCGGTCAGGCGGCCGAGTTCGGCCAATTCCAGGAACGCTTCCAGATCGCAGTCCAGGGACATTCAGGTATTCCTTGCAAATCGATGAAAAAGGCCCGGCCGCAGAGCGCGGCCGGGCGTCGGTTCAGACGGCTGGCGCGGTCACCCTGTGCAGGCGCTCATGCAGGGCGTCGAGCAGGGCGGCATGGCCGACGATGGCGTAGTGGTCCGCGGCCAGGCGCTGGCTGGAGCGCACTGCGCGGTTCGCTTCGAAGGCCTGGGCAAAGCCGGCATCGGTACTGTCGGCCCACCAGCAATCGAGGCGTGCGGTCACCGGGGGCAAGGCATGCAGCCGCAGCGACAGGGCCTTGAGGGTCATGGCAGTGGCGAAGGTGCGCGCCAGTTCGTCGCTCGACGGCAGCCCGCTTGCCTCGGCACCAGCCAGGCTTTGTTGGATCAGCATCTGCAGCCTTGCAGCATCGGCATTGGCCGGCGCCGACAGCAGCGGCAAGCTGGCTGCAGGGAGGCCGCTGACCACCGCAAGGAAAGCCCGCAGGTCGCCCCCGCAGTCGTCCTTCAGTGCCTCGCCCGCTTCCCCCGGCACGTACGTGTCCACCAGGCCGAGCAGCTCGACCTGCTGGCCCTGGCGCTCCAACTCGCGGCCAACCAGCATGGCCAGCGTCCCGCCCAGCGACCAGCCCAGCAGGCGATACGGGCCCTGTGGCTGTTTCTGGCGGATGTACTGGGCATAGTCGATGGCCATGGCCTCCAGCGACTCGTCCTGCCACTGACGGTCGAGCAGCATGCGGTTCTGCAGGCCATAGACACTGCACAGGCCGTCCAGGCGCTGGGCCAGCGGGCGGTAGTCGAACACCGTGCCGAACCCTGCATGCAGGCAGAACAGCGGCGCCTGCTGCTCGACCTTGCGGTTGAGCAGCAGCAATGGGTCGAGCGCAGCCTGCGGCTGGTCGCTGGCCGGGCACAGCTCGGCGATGGTCGGCCGGGCGATCAGGTCGCGCAGCTTCAGGTTCAGGCCCAGTTCGGGCTGGTTGCGCAGGCGCGACAGCACCTTGAGCACGCCCAGCGAATCGCCGCCAAGTTCGAAGAAGTGATCGGTCACGCCGACCCGTTGCAGGCCCAGCACATCGGCCCAGATGGCCGCCAGGGCCCGCTGGCGCTCGTCCGCTGGCGCCTGATAAACGCGTTCTGCCAGGCTCGGCTCGGGCAGCGCACGGCGGTCGACCTTGCCGTTGGGGGTCAGGGGCAGGGCATCGAGCACCATCAACTGGGCCGGCACCATGTAGTCCGGCAGCACCTGGCGCAGGTGCTCGAGCAACGGCGCGGTAGCGCGCTCGCCCTCGCTGCGCACCACGTAGCCGACCAGTTGCTTGCCCGTGGCCGCCTCACGGGCCACCACCACGGCATCGAGCACATCGGGAATGTCGCGCAGGCGCGCTTCGATTTCGCCCAGCTCGATGCGAAAACCACGGATCTTCACTTGGTTGTCCAGGCGGCCGAGGTAGTCGAAAACGCCGTCCGGGCGCTGGCGCACCAGGTCACCCGTGCGGTACAGCCGCCCGCCGGTAGTGCTGAACGGGTCAGCGACGAAACGCTCGGCGCTCAGCCCCGGGCGGGCGTGGTAACCACGGGCCAGGCCTTCGCCGCCGATATACAGCTCGCCGGCCAGGCCCACAGGCAGCGGATTCAGGCAATCGTCGAGCACGTACAGCGTGCGGTTGCCCACCGCTTCGCCAATCGGTGCATACACCGCGTCGCAGTGTGCGCTGACGGGGGCCTTCCACAGCAGCGGGGTGACCACGGTCTCGGTCGGGCCATAGCCATTGGTGAGGTACTGGGGCTTGAGCACCTGCTTGACCCGCTCGAAGTTGGCGTCGGCCACCGCATCGCCACCGAAGCAGTAGATGCGCACCGGCGGCGGGGTGGGCTGGCCTTGGCCGTACTCAGCCAGTTGCTGCAGGTAGGCCGGTGGGAAACAGGCGATGCTGATCGCCTCGGCGTGCAGCACGTCCCAGGTCTCCTGCGGGGTCCACAGCGTATTGCCGCGAATCACCAGCTGGCCGCCGCTGATCAGGGTCGACAGCCAACGCTCCTGGGCGCCGTCGAAGGCGAACGACATGAACAGCAGCTCGCGGGTCGCCGGGCTCATCTCGTAGCGTTCGATGATGGCCTGGCAGTGCATGCGCAGCGGGCCGCGTGCCACGGCAACGCCCTTGGGGTTACCGGTGGAGCCGGAGGTGTAGATCATGTAGCTGAGCTGGTCGTCCAGGGCCTGTCGGCTGGGGCTGTGCTCGTTGAGCGACAGTGCGCAGCAGTCCAGGTCCAGGCGGCGCTGCGCCGCTATGCCAAGGCGCTCGCCGATGGCCTGCTCGGTGAGCAGCAACGCCACGTCGGCGTCGCCGATGATCCACTGCAGGCGCTCGGCGGGGTAGTCGATGTCCAGCGGCACGTAGGCGGCGCCGGCTTTCATCACGGCATAGAAGGCGACGACGGTATTCACCGAACGGCTCAGGGCAATGCCGACCCGGTCTTCGCGGCCGATGCCGCGTTCGATCAGGGTCCAGGCCAGGCGGTTGGCCTGTTGCTCGAGCTGCGCATAGGTCAGCTCGCGGCCATCACAACGTACCGCGACCTGGTCGGGGCGTTGCTCGGCGTGGCGGCCGATCAGGGCGGCCAGGTCGGGCTGATCGACAACGCTCGCCTGTGGCTGCGGTTGGGCGACGCCGACCGGCAAGCCGAGCGTGCCGACGGGGGCTTCGGGGTTGCCCAGCAGGCCGCCCAGCAGGGCCTCGTAGTGGCTGCGGATGGCCTCGACCTGGTGCACCTGGAAGTGGTCCAGGCGGTAGAGGAACTCGATGCGCAGGCGTGTATCGAGGTGCACGGCCAGGTCCATCGGGTAGTTGGTGACATCGCGCAGCTGCGCCTCGCCGAAGCGCAGGCCGGCGCTGCCAGCCGATTGCAGGCGTTCGTCGATCGGGTAGTTTTCGAACACGATGATGCTATCGAACAAGGCCTGGCCGTTGCTCTGGGCCCAGCGTTGGATGTCCGCCAGCGGGGTATGTTCGTGGTCGCGCACTTCAAGGTTGCAGGTTTGCAGTTGCTGCAGCCAGGCGTGCAGCGGTTGGGCCGGGTGCGGGGTCTGGATGATCGGCAAGGTGTTGATGAACAGCCCCAGCAGGCTGTCGGCACCCGCCAAGCTTGCCGGGCGCCCGGACACCGTGGCGCCGAAGCACACGGTCTGCTGCCCGGTGTAGCGCTGCAGCAGCAACACCCACGCGGCTTGCACCAGGGTGTTGGGGGTGACCCGCAGGCGCTGGGCCTGTTCGCGCAAGCGCTGGGTGCGTTGTTCGTCCCAGTGCAGGTACAGCGCATCGTGGCCTTGCGCGCCCGCCGCGTTGCGGGTGCCGGCGGCACCTGCCAGTTGCGTCGGCCCCTGCAGCTCGGCCAGGCGTGGCCGCCAGAAGGCCTCGCTGGTTTGTTGTGCGGGTGCCTGCAGCCAACGGATGTAGTCGCTGTAGCGGCCTTGCAAGGCCGGCAGAGGCTGCCCGGCATAGCACTGGAACAATTCACCGAGCAGGCGCGACTGGCTCCAGCCGTCCATGAGGATATGGTGGCTGGTCAGGATCAGCTGGTGGCGTTCGTCGTCCAGGCGAACCAATAGCAGGCGCAGCAAGGGCGGGGCGAGCAGGTCGAAGGGGCGACGACGCTCGGCTTCGGCGGCGGCGGCCAGGCGCACCGGGTCGATGGCCTGGCCGCGCCAGTCTTCCTCGCGGGCGTCGAGTTGGCCCTGGCGCAATACCACCTGCAGCGGCTCGCGCAGGTGCGGCGCTTGCCAGAAGGCGCTGCGCAGCATTTCGTGGCGTTCCACCAGCTGGCCCCAGGCGGCGATGAAGCGTGCCGCTTGCAGGCCCTCGACCTCGACGCTGGTCTGGTTGATGTAGAAATCACCGTCGCCGTTGTCCTGGGTGTGGAACAGCATGCCCTGCTGCACGGTGGCCAGCGGGTAGAGGTCTTCGACCTGCTCGCAGGGGAATGGCAGCGTGGCCAACTGGGCCTGGGTCAACCGCGCCAGTGGCACGTCCGAAGGGGTCAGGCCAAGGCGCTTGCCCTGGCCGCACAGCGCCACCACGGCGCGCAGTTCGCAGGCGTAGTCGTCGGCCAGTTGCTGCAGCCGGGTGGGCTCGAACATCAACGGGCTGAAGCTCCAGTTCAGGCGAAGCTCGCCGTCGAACACTTGGCCATTGAGCGCCAGCCAGTTCTGCAGCGGTGCATCCGGGTGCTGCTCGTGGCCCTTGTCTGCCGGGGTCGGGCGGAACAGGGCGCGGTCATCGCCGTTGCCACTGTCGAACTGGCCCAGGTAGTTGAAGGTGATGCGGGCGCTCGGCAGTGCCTTCAGGGCCTCGCGCAGCGCTGGGTTGGCGTAGCTGCGCAGGGCGCCGAAGAACGCGCCCTTGGCAGGCAGCGCGCGCAGCTGCTCCTTGGTGAGCATGATTGCCTCGGCCAGCGATTCGCCGGCGCTGATGCGCGCCGGGTAGAGGCTGGTCAGCCAGCCGACCGTGCGGGTCAGGTCGGCTTCGTCGTCGGCGAAGGCTTCGCGGCCATGGCCTTCGAGTTCCACCAGGTGGTCGCGGGCGCCGGTCCAGCGTTGCAGCACACGGGCCAGGGCGGCCAGCAGCAGGTCGTTGACCTGGGTGCGGTAGGCCGGCGGACAATCCTTGAGCAGGCGCGCGGTGGTGTCGGCGTCCAGGTGGGTGGTAACACGCTGGCTGTCACGCACGCGCAGCGGTGCGCCGGTGTCCAGGGCGGGGAGTGCGGTGTCGATACCGGCGCTCTGGGTTTGCCAGAACGCGTCCTCCTGCTCACCTGCAGGGCTTTGGGCATGCGCTTGCAGGCGCAGGGCCCAGTCTTTCACCGATAGCGTACGCGGTGGCAGTTCGCAGGTTTGACCGGCGCTGGCCTGGGTGTAGGCGGTGTGCAGGTCTTCGAGCAGGATGCGCCAGGACACGCCGTCCACTGCCAGGTGGTGAATCACCAGCAGCAGCTGCACTTGGCCTTCGACTTCACCCAGCACTGCCCGCAGCAGTGGGCCGCGGCTCAGGTCGAGGCTGCCCTGGGCGCGGTCGCTCAGGGCCTGCCAGGTGTCGCCGTGGCTGACGTCGAACAGCCAGAGCAGATCGTCACCCGGCGCGTGTTCATCAAAGCGTGCCTGCCATTCGCCTGGCTGCGCTGCAAAGCGCAGGCGCAGGGCGTCATGGGCAGCCACCAGGGCGTGCAGCGCCTGGCGCAGGTGGGCAGGCTCCAGCCGCTGGCTGGCGTTGAGCATCACCGATTGGTTCCAACGGTGCGCCTCGGGCATGGCTTGGGCGAAGAACTGCTGTTGCATCGGTAGCAGCAGGCTGTTGCCACGGGCCGGCAGGTGGGTGACCTGAGCCTGGTGCGGCTGGGTCTGGGTGACTTGCGCCAGGGTGCGCACGGTCTGGTGGTTGAACAGGTCCTTGGGGCTGAAGTGCAGGCCGTCGCGACGCGCCTGGCTGACCAGCTGGATGGACACGATCGAGTCGCCGCCGAGCTCGAAGAAGTTGTCGTCGATACCGACCTGCTCGCGCTTGAGCACGCGCTGCCAGAGCTGCACCAGGCGCGCCTGCAATTCATCCTCGGCGGCGCTGTAGCTGGCCTGGGGCTGGGCCTGGCCGGGTTTGGGCAGGGCCTTGCGGTCGAGCTTGCCGTTGGGGCTCAGTGGCATGGCGTCGAGGAACAGCCAGTGGTTGGGCACCATGTAGTCGGGCAGGTGGGCCAGCAGGGCCTGGCCCAGTTGCTGGCGATCTGGCGCTGGCTGGTCTGCCTTGGCGACCAGGTAGGCGACCAACTGGTTGTCCACGGCCAGTACCGCCGCTTCGTGAATGGCCGGTTGCTCCATCAGCCGCGCCTCGATCTCGCCCAGCTCGATACGCAGGCCGCGGATCTTCACCTGGTGGTCGATGCGCCCGCAGTATTCGATCACGCCGTCGGCGCGGTAGCGTGCCAGGTCGCCGGTGCGGTACATGCGTGCGCCGGGCTGGAACGGGCAGGCGACGAAGCGTTCGGCGGTGAGCGCCGGGCGCTGGTGGTAGCCGCGGGCCAGGCCCACGCCGCCCAGGTACAGCTCGCCGATGACGCCGGCAGGCTGTGGTTGCAGACCGGCGTCGAGGATCCAGCAGGCCAGGTTGGCAATCGGTGTGCCGATCGGCACGGTGGTTTTTCCTTCGTCACGGCAGGTCCAGTGGGTGACGTCGATGGCCGCCTCGGTGGGGCCGTAGAGGTTGTACAGGTGTGCTTGTGGCAGGCGTGCGAACACCTGCTGCTGGGCGTCCACCGGCAGGGCTTCGCCGCTGCAGATGATCCGCTGCAGCTGGGTGCACGTGGCGACTTGGTCGTCGAGCAGAAACGCCTGGAGCATCGAGGGCACGAAGTGCAGGGTGCTCACCTGATGCTGGTGGATCAACTGCACCAGGCGCGCCGGGTCGCGGTGGTCGCCGGGTGCTGCGATGGCCAGGCGGGCGCCGGTGATCAGCGGCCAGAAGAACTCCCACACCGACACGTCGAAGCTGAATGGCGTCTTCTGCAGCACGGTGTCGCTGGCGTCCAGGCCATAGGCCGCCTGCATCCATTGCAGGCGGTTGGCCAGGGCCTGGTGACTGTTGCCGGCGCCTTTGGGGCGACCGGTGGAGCCGGAGGTGTAGATGACGTAGGCCAACTGCTCTGGGGTGCAGGGCAGTTGCGGATCGTGCTCGGGCTGCGCTGCTTGCGAGTCGTCGAGCAGCAATACCGGCAAGTCGGCTGGCAGTGGCAGGTGTTCGCGTAGGTGCGACTGGGTCAGCAGCAGGCCGATGCCGCTGTCCTCGAACATGTAGCTCAGCCGGTCGGCGGGGTACTCCGGGTCCAGCGGCACATAGGCACCACCGGCCTTTAGGATCGCCAGCAGTCCGACCACCAGTTCCAGGCTGCGCTCGGCCGCAATGCCGACTGGGGTGTCCTGACGCACACCCTGGGCGATCAGGGCGTGGGCCAATTGGTTGGCCTGGCGGTTGAGCTGGGCGTACGTCAGCGTGGTTTCGCCGAACAGCAGCGCCGTGGCGTCCGGCGAGCGGCGCGCCTGGGCTTCGACCAGGGTATGGATCGACGGTGCGGCAGGGTAGGCGTGGGTGGTGTCGTTCCACTGTTCGAGCAGTTGCTGGCGCTCGTCATCAGCCAGCAGCACGACTTCACCGATGGCCAGTTGCGGGGCATCGACCACCTGTTCCAGCAGGCGCAGCCAGTGCTGGCCCAGGCGCTCGATGGTGGCGTGGTCGAACAGCGCGGTGGCGTAAGTAAGGCTGGCGCTCAGGCCTTGCGCGTCCTCGTGGGTGTTGAGAGTCAGGTCCAGTTGCGCGGTTTCGCCGGCCAGTGCCAGCGGCTCGATATCCAGGCCGTGGTTGCGTGCTGCGCTGCCCTGCTGGGCCGCACTGACCTGGTGGTTGAACATCACCTGGAACAGCGGGTTGTGGCTGAGGTTGCGCTGCGGTTGCAGCGCCTCGACCAGTTGTTCGAACGGCAAGTCCTGATGCGCCTGGGCCTGCAGGGTGGTGGCCTTGACCTGGTCGAGCAGTTGGCTGAACGACAGGGTCGGCTGGCACTGGCCGTCGATGACCAGGGTGTTGACGAAGTAGCCGATCAGGTCTTCGGTCTCGACCCGGTTGCGGTTGGCACTGGGCACGCCGATGCGGATGTCCCGCTGGCGCGTGTAGCGGTGCAGCAGGGCCATGAACGACGCCAGCAGCACCATGAACGGCGTGGCCTGGTGCGCGTGGGCAAGCTGGCGCACGGCCTGGGCCAGGGTGGGCGAGATCGCCAGTGGCAGGCGCGCGCCCTCGAAGCGCTGCACGCTCGGGCGCGGGCGATCCAGTGGCAGCTCCAGCACCGGCACTTCGCTGCCCAGACGCTGGCGCCAGTAGGCGAGCTGGCGCTCCTGCTCGCCGGCTTCCATCCAGTGACGCTGCCAGATGGCGTAGTCGGCGTATTGCAGCGGCAGCTCGGCCAATTGGCTGGGGTGGCCCTGGCTGAGGCGGGCGTAGCAATGGGTCAATTCCTTGACCATCACCTGCATCGAGCGGCCATCGCTGACGATGTGGTGCTGCACCAGCAGCAACACGTGATCGTCAGCGCCCAGTTGCACCAGCTCGGCGCGCAGCAAGGGCCCGTTGGCCAGGTCGAATGGCTCGCGTACCTGCTTCTGAAGGTAGCCCTGCAGGGCGGCCTCGTCGAGCACGGTCAGGTTCAACACAAGGGGGGTTGCTGCTGCGACCTGTTGGGCGACACCGAGCTCATCCTCGACGAAGCGAGTGCGCAGGCTGTCATGGCGGTGCACCAGCTGCTCCAGGCTGGCCTGCAAGGCTCGGTGGTCCAGCGTGCCGCGCAGGCGCAGAGCGCAAGGGATGTGGTAGGCGCTGGACTGGCGGTCGAACTGCCACAGGAACCACTGGCGCTGCTGGGCATAGGACAGCGGCAGGCGCACGAATTCCTCGCGCACCCGCGGGATCGGCAGGCTGGCCAGCGACAGGCCTTCCTCGCGCATTTTCTGCAGGTATTGCCGGCGCTTTTCCAGCGCCAGCAATACGAAGCGCTTGGCGATCCTCGAAGCGGTAGTGCTGTCCATCAGTGTTCCTCCATTTCGTCGAGCCAGGCTTCGAGGGTGTCGAGCTTGTGTTCATCGACCGCGGTTGTCGTGGTGTCCAGGTGAAGCGCCAGGGCTTCCAGGGTCGGGTGCTGGAACAGGTCCGGCGGGGTGAGCTCGCGGCCCAGGTCGAGTTGGATGCGCGAGACGGCATTGATCACCAGCAGCGAGTGCCCGCCCAGCTCGAAGAAGTCGTCGTCCAGGCCCACGGCCTGCACGCCCAGCACCTGCTGCCAGACGCTTGCGAGCTGCTGTTGCAAGGGGGTCTGCGGAGCACGGAAGGGCCGATCGGTATTGCTGTCGGGTGGGCCTGGCAGGGCCTTGCGATCGAGCTTGCCGTTGGGGCTCAGCGGCATGGCGTCGAGCCATACGCAGTGGGCTGGCACCATGTAGTCGGGCATCTGCGCCTTCAGCGCGGCGCGCAGGGCGGCGCTGTCGCGGGCGTGGCCGGGGTGGGCCACCACGTAGGCGAGCAGGCGCGCACCGGTCGGGCGTTGGTCCGCGATCACCACGGCCTGGCTCACGCCCGGTTGCTCCATCAGCCGTGCCTCGATCTCGCCCAGCTCGATGCGCAGGCCGCGGATCTTCACCTGGTGGTCGATGCGCCCGCAGTATTCGATCACGCCGTCGGCGCGGTAGCGTGCCAGGTCGCCGGTGCGGTACATGCGTGCGCCGGGCTGGAACGGGCAGGCGACGAAGCGTTCGGCGGTGAGCGCCGGGCGCTGGTGGTAGCCGCGGGCCAGCCCCACGCCGCCCAGGTACAGCTCGCCGATGACGCCGGCAGGCTGTGGTTGCAGGCCGGCGTCGAGGATCCAGCAGGCCAGGTTGGCAATCGGTGTGCCGATCGGCACCGCCGTCCTGCCTTCGTCGAGGCAGGTCCAGTGGGTGACGTCGATGGCCGCTTCGGTGGGGCCGTAGAGGTTGTACAGGCGTGCCTGGGGCAAGTGCTCGAACACTTGCAACTGGGCGTCCACTGGCAGGGCTTCGCCGCTGCAGATGATCCGCTGCAGCTGGGTGCACGTGGCGACCTGGCCGTCGAGCAGAAACGCCTGGAGCATCGAGGGCACGAAGTGCAGGGTGCTCACCTGATGCTGGTGGATCAACTGCACCAGGCGCGCCGGGTCGCGGTGGTCGCCGGGTGCTGCGATGGCGAGGCGGGCACCGGTGATCAGCGGCCAGAAGAACTCCCACACCGACACGTCGAAGCTGAATGGCGTCTTCTGCAGCACGGTGTCGCTGGCGTCCAGGCCATAGGCCGCCTGCATCCATTGCAGGCGGTTGGCCAGGGCCTGGTGACTGTTGCCGGCGCCTTTGGGGCGACCGGTGGAGCCGGAGGTGTAGATGACGTAGGCCAACTGCTCTGGGGTGCAGGGCAGTTGCGGATCGTGCTCGGGCTGCGCTGCTTGCGAGTCGTCGAGCAGCAATACCGGCAAGTCGGCTGGCAGTGGCAGGTGTTCGCGTAGGTGCGACTGGGTCAGCAGCAGGCCGATGCCGCTGTCCTCGAACATGTAGCTCAGCCGGTCGGCGGGATACTCCGGGTCCAACGGCACGTAGGCACCACCGGCCTTTAGGATCGCCAGCAGTCCGACCACCAGTTCCAGGCTGCGCTCGGCCGCAATGCCGACTGGGGTGTCCTGACGCACACCCTGAGCGATCAGGGCGTGGGCCAATTGGTTGGCCTGGCGGTTGAGTTGGGCGTACGTCAGCGTGGTTTCGCCGAACAGCAGCGCCGTGGCGTCCGGCGAGCGGCGCGCTTGGGATTCGACCAGGGTATGGATCGACGGCGCGGCAGGATAGACGTGAGCCGTGTCGTTCCACTGTGAAAGCAGTTGCTGGCGCTCGTCATCAGCCAGCAGCACGATTTCACCGATGGCCAGTCGCGGGGCATCGACCACCTGTTCCAGCAGGTGCAGCCAGTGCTGGCCCAGGCGGGCGATGGTGGCCGCTTCGAACAGGTCGCGGTCGTAGCTGAAACTGGCGCTCAGGCCATGAGTGCCCTGAGCGGTGGCCAGGGCCAGGTCGAACTGGGCCTGCAACGGCTGGGTGTCCAGCGCTTCAAGGCGCAGTGCACCGAGCGGCGTGGCTTCGGCGGCCTGGTGGTGGTTGTACAGCACCTGGAACAGGCCCTGTTGCGCGCCGCGCTGGGGCAGCAGGGCGTCGAGCAGTTGCTCGTAGGGCAGGTCCTGGTGGTCCTGGGCGTCGATCATCGCCTGGCGGGTCTGCGCCAGCAGCGCGGCGAACGGCAGGTCGACGGTGCATTCGGCGCGCACCACCAGGGTGTTGACGAAGAAGCCGATCAGGGGCTCGGTCTCCACCCGGTTGCGGTTGGCCGCCGGCATGCCGATGCGCAGGTCCGGCTGGCCGGTGTAACGGTGCAGCACAGCCTGCCAGGCGCTGAGCAGGACCATCGGCACGGTGGCCTGGTGGGCACTGGCAAAGCCTTGCAGGGCTTGGGCGAGCGCATCGGGCAACGTTAGCTGCAGGCGCCCGGCCGGGCGTTGCGAGTGGTCGCGGCGCGGATGGTCGCAAGGCAGTTCCAGCACCGGTTGCTCACCGCCCAGCCGTGTGCGCCAGTAGGCGAGCTGGCGCTCGCGCTCGCCAGCGTCGAGCCAGCCCCGTTGCCAGGCGGCGAAGTCGGCGTATTGCAGCGCCAGTGGCGGCAGGGCCTGGCCCTGGTAGAGCGCGCACAGCTCGCGGACCATCACCTGCATCGACCAGGCGTCGGACACGATGTGGTGCTGCACCAGCACCAGCAGGTGTTCATCGGCAGCCATGCGGGCCAACCCCACCCGCAGCAGGCGACCGCTGGCCAGGTCGAAAGGCTGGCCGAGCAGGCTGCCAACGAAGGCGTCGCGTGCGGTTTCGGGCAGGGCCTGCGCCTGCAGGTTCAGCGACCACGGGGCGAGGATCTGCTGGCGTGGTTGCGCACCGTCGAGGCTGAAGGCCGTGCGCAGGGTTTCATGGCGGGCGATCAGCTGGTCGAAGGCACGGTTCAGGGCGGCGACGTCCAACGGGCCATTCAAGTGCAGCACGCTGGGGATATGGTAAGCGGTGCTGGCCGGGTCGAGCTTCCACAACAGCCACTGGCGTTCCTGGGCGAAGGACAACGGTAGCTGTTCGCGCGTGGCCTGAGCCTCGATGAGGCTTGGCCGGGTGCTTTGCAGGTTGGCCAGCGACTGGCAGAAATCGCCCAGGCGCGGCTGGTCGAACAACAGGTGCAGGGGGAACTCCAGGGCCAGTTCGTGACGCAGGCGCGAAACCACCCGTGCCACCAGCAGCGAGTGCCCGCCGAGGGCGAAGAAGTCGTCCGCCAGCCCCACGCGCTCGGCCTTGAGCAGCTCGGCCCAGGTGGCCGCGACTTGCCGCTGCAGGGCGGTGGAGGGTGCCAGGTATTCGGCCTGTTGCGGTTGCTCGCCCAGGGGCGGCAGAGCCTTGCGGTCGAGCTTGCCGTTGGGGCTCAGCGGCATGGCGTCGAGGAACAGCCAGTGGTTGGGCACCATGTAGTCGGGCAGGTGGGCCAGCAGGGCTTGGCTCAGGTGCTGGCGATCCGGTGCTGGCTGGTTGGCCTTGTGCACCAGGTAGGCGACCAACTGGTTGTCCACGGCCAGCACGGCGGCTTCGTGAATGGCCGGTTGCTCCATCAGCCGTGCCTCGATCTCGCCCAGCTCGATGCGCAGGCCGCGGATCTTCACCTGGTGGTCGATGCGCCCGCAGTATTCGATCACGCCGTCGGCGCGGTAGCGTGCCAGGTCGCCGGTGCGGTACATGCGCTCGCCGGGCCGGAACGGGCAGACGACGAAGCGCTCGGCGGTGAGTGCCGGGCGCCGGTGGTAGCCGCGGGCCAGGCCCACGCCGCTCAGGTACAGCTCGCCGATGGCGCCGGCAGGCTGTGGTTGCAGGTTGGCGTCGAGGATCCAGCAGCCCAGGTTGGCAATCGGTGTGCCGATCGGCACGCTGGTCCTGCCCTCGTCGAGGCAGGTCCAGTGGGTGACATCGATGGCCGCTTCGGTGGGGCCGTAGAGGTTGTACAGGTGTGTTTGCGGCAGGCGTGCGAACACCTGCAACTGGGCCTCCACCGGTAGGGCCTCACCGCTGCAGATGATGCGTTGCAGGGTGCCGCAGCGCGGCATCTCGCCATCGAGCAGAAACGCCTGGAGCATCGAGGGCACGAAGTGCAGGGTGGTTACCCGGTGACGCTCGATCAGCGCCACCAGGCGTGCCGGGTCGCGGTGGTCGCCGGGTGCGGCGATGGCCAGGCGGGCGCCGGTGATCAGCGGCCAGAAGAACTCCCACACCGACACGTCGAAGCT
This sequence comes from Pseudomonas sp. KU43P, assembly GCF_033095865.1. NCBI lineage: Bacteria > Pseudomonadati > Pseudomonadota > Gammaproteobacteria > Pseudomonadales > Pseudomonadaceae > Pseudomonas > Pseudomonas sp. KU43P. The sequence continues at coordinate 1,902,189 of NZ_AP019365.1, forward strand.
GAACGGAGTCTTCTGCAGCACGGTGTCGCTGGCGTCCAGGCCATAGGCCGCCTGCATCCATTGCAGGCGGTTGGCCAGGGCCTGGTGACTGTTGCCGGCGCCTTTGGGGCGACCGGTGGAGCCGGAGGTGTAGATGACGTAGGCCAACTGCTCTGGGGTGCAGGGCAACTGCGGATCGTGCTCGGGCTGCGCTGCTTGCGAGTCGTCGAGCAGCAATACCGGCAAGTCGGCTGGCAGCGGCAGGTGTTCGCGTAGGTGCGACTGGGTCAGCAGCAGGCCGATGCCGCTGTCCTCGAACATGTAGCTCAGCCGGTCGGCGGGGTACTCCGGGTCCAACGGCACGTAGGCACCACCGGCCTTTAGGATCGCCAGCAGTCCCACCACCAGTTCCAGGCTGCGCTCGGCCGCAATGCCGACTGGGGTGTCCTGACGCACACCCTGGGCGATCAGGGTGTGGGCCAATTGGTTGGCCTGGCGGTTGAGTTGGCCGTAGCTCAGTTGCGTGTCGCCGAACACCAGCGCAATGGCGTCCGGGGTGCTGCGTACCTGGGCTTCGACCAGGGCGTGGATCGACGGCGTGGCAGGGTAGGCATGAGCAGTGGCATTCCAGCCTTCCTGCTGCTGTCGATGCTGGGCGGTGGCCTGCAGCTGCAGTTCGCCGAGCGCGCAGTGGGGGTTGTCGAGCATGGCCTGCAGCAGCGCCAGCCAGTCCTGGCCCAGGCACTGGGCGGTGGCAGCCTCGAACAGTGCAGCGTCGTACTCCAGGGTGATGCGCAACTGCTCGCGGCCCGCCTGCACGTTGAGGCTGAGGTCGAACTTGGCGTTGGCAGGCGCGCTCGGCAGCGGCTCGATGCGCAAGCCGGCGAAGCCCGGCGTGGCCTGTTCGGCGTTGTCGCTGGTCCAGTTGAACAGGCAATGGAACAGTGCACCGCTGGCGCCCTGGCGCTGTTCGGCCAGCACCTGCTCCAGCGGGTGGTCGGCGTGCTCGAGGCAGGCCAGGGCGTGGCGACGGACCTGATCGAACAGGCCGGCCACGGTCTGCCGCGGGTCGAGGCGGGCGCGGTGGATCTGGCTGTTGACGAAGTAGCCGATCAGCGCCTGCACCTGCTCCTGGTTACGCCCGGCATTGGGCACGCCGAGGATGAAATCGTCCTGGCCGCTGCGCCGGCCGAGCACCAGCTGCCAGGCCGCCAGCAGCACCATGAACGGTGTCAGGCCATGGGTCCGGCAAGCGGCCTGAAGCTGGTTGAACAGCGCTGGCGATACGGTCCATTCACAGGTTCCGGCAGCCACCGGCGGCAAGCTGTTCCGTGGATGGTCGGTGGGCAGTTCGAGCAGGCGGATGCCGCCTTGCAGATAGTCGCGCCAGTAGTTCGCGGCTTGGGCATGCGCCGGGCTGGTCAGGTAGGCGCCGCGCTGCCAGTGGGCGAAGTCGTGGTACTGCACGGCCGGGCGCGGCAAGGCGTGCCCGCTGGCGTATGCCTGCGCCAGGTCGCGCAACAGCAACGGGTTGGACCAGGCATCACTGATGCTGTGGTGGCTGGTCAGCGTCAGCACATGGCGATCGGTGTCCAGCTGGTACAGGCAGGCGCGCAGCAGCGGTGCCTGGGCGAGATCGAACGGGGTGCTGGCGTCCGCTTCCAGCGCCGTTTGCAACACGGCTTGCGGTTGGCCGCGCAGGTCGACGCTACGCAGGTTCAGGCGTGCCTCGCGCTCTACCAGCAGGCGCGGCTGGCCCTGCACCTCGGCAATGCGCGAGCGCAGGATGTCATGCCGATCGATCACACGGTCCAGGGCCTGCTGCAGGTCGGCTGGGCGCAACGCACCGTGCAGCACGAAGGCACGCGGCTGGTTGTAGGTGGCGGCGTTGGGGTCCAGCTGGGCGAGCAGCCAGAGTTGTTCCTGGGCGAAGGACAGCGGGGCGTCTTCGCAGCCTTTGGCAACGATGCCGGCTGGGGTGGCGGTGGGCTCGTCGAGCTCGCAGAGCAGGGCCAGCAGCGCGTCATCGGTCGATTGGTCGTGGAAGGTCATCTCGGTCTCGCCATCACTGGAGAATTAAGCGTATTGAGAGAGACGAAGGTGCAGCGGGGTGATTTAGGCGGGCGGCGAAACAGCCGCACCCGGCGCGCACGGGGCGCGCCAGGTGGGGCTCAGGCGAGGGCGGGGGCGGGTTCGATCAGCACGTTGCCTGCCTGCAGGCGCACCAACTGATCGGCGATGTCGAAGTAACGGTCGTCGTGGGAGATGACGATGATGGTCTTGCCCAGGCGCTTGAGGTCGGGCAGCAGCTCGGTATAGAAAATGCGTCGGAAGGTCGGGTCCTGGTCGGCGGCCCATTCGTCGAACACCAGTACCGGGCGTTCCTCGAGCCAGGCGTTGATCAGCGCCAGGCGCTTGCGCTGGCCGGTGGACAGGTCGGTGGTGCTGAACGCGCCGCCCTCCACCTTGACCTTGTGGGCGATCTCCAGGCGTTCGAGGTAGCGGTTGGCATCGTCGGGGATGTGCGTGTCGCCCTGCACCACGTCATCGAACAGGTAGTAGTCGGCGAACACCGTGGTGAACAGCTGGCGGTAGTCGTCGCGCTGGGCGGCGTCGATGGCCTGGCCGTTGAGCAGGATCTGCCCGCGCTGCGGCGGGTACAGGCCCAGCAGCAGCTTGATCAGGGTGGTCTTGCCGCAACCGTTCTCGCCGACCACGAAGACGATGTCGCCTTGGGCGATGCGCAGGTTCACCGGGCCTACCTGGAACGGCTGGGCGCCTGGGCTGGGCTGGTAGGCGTAGCTCACCTCGCGCAGCTCCAGGCTGTCGACCGCCACCGGCTTGTTGCCGTGGTCTTCCAGCAGCAGGTGCGGTTCGGGCGAAGAGAACTGCTCGGACAGCTCGGCGATGCGGCGGAAGGCGATCTGCGCCCGGCTGACCACCGGCAAGGTGCCGATCAGATGCTCCAGCGGGCCTTTCATGTACAGCAGCACCAGCACGAACCCGCTGATAGCCTTGGGCTCGGCACTCGGCCAGAGGAACTGCAGGGTCAGGCCAAGGCCGATGACCACGAAGAACAACATCGAGCCGAAGCTCTTGGCGATCACGAAGGTGTTGATCGAGCGCACCTGGGTGGCGCAGATCTCGTCGGCAGTGTCCTGGATGCCCTGGCGGAACATGCGCTGGCGTCGCGGGCGGTGGATGCGCAGTTCCTTGGCGCCTTCGGCCACCGCGTGGTAGTGCTTCTGCAACCGGTCTTCGGCTTCGCGTGCGGCCATGAAGCCCTTGATGCCGCGGCCGCGGGCAATGTACTGGATGACGCTGCCGATGCCGATCGCCAGCAGCATCATCAGGAACATCGGCAGCGACAGCGTGGCCAGGTAACCCAGGCAACCGAGGGTCACGGTCAGCGAGATGGCCAGCGGCGCAAAGGCGAAGGCGAAGTCGCTGATGGTGTCGACGTCGTGGGTGAGCACCGGGATCAGCCGGTGGCTGCGAAAGCGCTCGATCTGCTCGATGGGCGCCGACAGCACTTTCTCGCCCAGGGCTTTGCGCAGCTTGGCAATGATGTGCTGGCCGACGTAGTTGGTGCCGATGTCCGAGCAGATGGAGCTGGCCAGGGCCAGTGCGCATAGGCCGGCAAAGCCCAGCACCACGCTGTTGCTCAGGCCGCCCTCGGCGTGCAGGCCGCTGTTGATGGTGGCCAGCAGCGCGGTGACGCTGAGGCCACCGACCATGCCCATGGCAATGGACAGGCTGACGATCGGCCAGAAGGGTTTGAGCAGGATGAACAGCTCGCTCAGGGCCCCGCGGGGTTTGGAGGTCATGATGGATTCCTGGATCAGAGGCGTGAGTACACCGTTAGGACGAGTGGCCCGAAAGGCAATTTAAGTGCTGGCCCTACAGCTCCCGAACCACCCGAAAGCCCAGCCAGTCGCCCAGGCGGCCGGGGGTATTGGTGTTGCGGTTGCCCGAGCGGGAGAAGATCGGCGCCTCGCCCCAGTCGTTGCCGCGGATGCTCACGACCTTGCAGCTGCCTTCGGCGCGGTGGGCCTGGCCCCAGGCACTGCCGTCGGCGGGCGCGCCCTGGTAGCTGTTGTGGTAGCAGTCGGCGACCCATTCGTAGACGTTGCCGTGCATGTCGTAAACGCCGAAGGCATTGGCCGGGAAGCTGCCCACCGGCGAGCTGAAGCTGAAGCCGTCCTTGGGGCCGTAGACGTTGGCGTGCTGGCTGATTTCCAGGGTGGCGTCAGGGTCGAGCGGGAAGGGGAACATGCCGTTGCTGCCGCCACGGGCGGCGTATTCGCGCTCGGCCTCGTTGACCATGCGGTAGTGCTTGCCGGTCTTCTTCGACAGCCAGGCCACGTAGTCCTGCACGTCGTGGTAGCTCATGCACACCGCCGGTTGCCGCGGGCCTTGCTTGTAGCTGGGCTTGCTGGCGGTGCAGCGCCGGCCGGGGCGCTCGTCGCCGTCTTCGATGCGGGTGCCGCTGGCCTTGAGGTAGGCGTCCCACTCCCCGGCGGTGACCTGGAAGCGGCTGATGGCGAAGGGCTTGGCGAAGGTCACCGGGTGCTGCGGGCCTTCGTCGTCCTGGCGGCCCATTTCGTCGGGCGGGGTGCCCATGGTGAAGGTGCCGGCGGGCAGCACCACCATTTCCGGGCAGAGCGTGTCGCAGTCACGGAACACGTTGCCGGGGCTGTCGACGGTTGGCGCAGCCAGGGCCGGCAGGCTGCAGGTGGCCAGCAGGGCGGCCAGGGTCAGGCGGTTCAGGGGAGCAGTCATGGGCAATGCCTTGTTCACAGGTTGCGAGTGATCAGGGCCATGGCCCGATCGATCTGCTGCTCGTCGTTGAGCAGGCTGGGGGCCAGGCGAATCACCGGGCCGACGTCGCGGTACACGGCGTCGCACATCACCTTGTTGGCGGTGAGGTCGGCGGCGACGGCGTCGACGTTGCGGTCCTTGATGCGGAAGAAGGTGAAGCCTGCGCTATGGCGTTCGCTGCGCGGGGTCACCAGCTGGATCTGGCGGTGCTCGGTGAGGCGCTCTTTGAGCAGGCTGTTGAGCTGGTGGATGCGTTGCTGCACGTCGGCCTTGCCCAGCTCCAGGTGCAGCTTGAAGGCTTCGCCGGCAGCCCAGCGGTGTTCGAAGGCGTGGTAGCCGCCTGGGGTCATGATGGTGGCGAAGTCTTCGTCGCGGGAGAAGGTGGCGAAGGTCGGCGTCAGGTGCTCCATGCCGGTGGAGGCGGCGCAGATGATGCCGGTGCCGCGTGGGCCGAACATCCATTTGTGGGTGCCGGCGATGAAGTAGTCGCAGTTGAAGTCGGCGAAGCGTGCGTTCTCCACGCCGAAGCCGTGCACGCCGTCGACCACGTAGAGGATGCGCTCGGCTTCGCTGCGGTTGCGATTGTGCTGGCGCACCAGCGCGCCGATCTCGCCCACCGGCAGCTTGACGCCACTGCCGGAGTGCACCCAGGTCATGCCCAGCACCCGGGTCTGAGGGCCGATGGCGTTGTCCAGGGTGCTCAGGACCTGGTCGGTGGACACCGTCCAGGGGTCGTCGAACAGGCGGATCTTGCGCACTGCCGTGCCCTGGCGCTGGGTGCGGAAGGCCAGTGCCTTGTGGGTGGAGTAGTGCTCGTGCTCGGTGACCAGGATTTCCTGGTCGGCGCCTACCTTGAGGCCGCCGTAGATCATCGCCAGGCCCTCGGTGGTGCTTCCGGTCAGGGCGACCTGGCGAGGCTGCACCTCCAGGTAGCGCCCGGCCCATTCACGCACTTCGTCCTCGCGCTTCCATTCGTACTGGCTTTCCCAGTCCATCAGCGCGGCGGGGTTGCGGTCGAGGTCGGCGCGGTGGCGATCGATCGCCGCCTGCACCGGGCGCGGGTGGGCGGTGACCAGGAAGTTGGCGAAATGCGCCACCTGTGGGTCGAGCGCAAACAGCGTGCGCAGGTTGCGCCATTTGTCTGCGCCCGTGAGCGGGGTGTCGGTGCTGGCCAGGGCATTGGGCAGCAGGGGCAGGCCGGCGGCCAGCAGGCCGGCCTGTTTGAGGAAGGTGCGGCGGTTGCTCATGGTAAGGCGGGCTCGCTTCAGCGGTTGGCGACGGGGAGGGCGGCTTTTTGCACTTGGGCCCAGGCGCGCAGGAAGTTGCCCGCCCAGAGTTTGGCGATGTCGGCTTCGCTGTAGCCGCGGGTGAGCAGCTCGGCGGTGACATTGCGGATCTCGCTGACGTCCTTCCAGCCGTCCAGGCCGCCGCCGTCGTTGAAGTCCGAGGCGATGCCGACGTGGTCGATGCCAACCTTCTTCACTGTGTAGTCGATGGCGTCGACATACTGCTTGAGGGTGGCCTTGGGCTCTTCGTCGAGGATGCTGTAAAGCGAGCTTGCGTACTCGCCGAAGCGGGCTTCTGGCCAGATCGCAATCACCGCGTCGCCCGGCATCAGGGCATTGGCCAGACCTTGCAGGGGTTGCAGATCGAAGCGCGCCCGCAGGGCGTCGAGCTTGTCCACCACCGGTTGGGTCAGGGGTTTGAGGTACTGGCCGAAACCGACCACCTGGATCACGCCGCCGCTGTCCTTGATCAGCTGCATTTCCTTGTCGGAAAGGTTGCGCGGGATGTCCACGAAGGCCCGCGGTGCCGAGTGCGAGGCCACCAGCGGCGCGCGCGACAGGCGGGCGACGTCTTCCAGGGCGAGGGTGGACATCTGCGAGACGTCGATGATCACGCCCAGGTCGTTCAGGCGCTTGACCGCCTGCTCGCCCAGTGGTGACAGGCCGCCCAGCGCGTCGGCAGTGTCGTTGAAGAACGGCAGCGGTCGCGAGGAGTCGGCCCAATCGTTGTTGCCGACATAGCTGAAGCCGAACATGCGCATGCCGCGTGCGGCCCACAGGTCGAGCTGCGACAAGTCGTGGCCCAGCGGGTAGGCGTTGAGCATGCTGATGAAGATGGCGAACTTGCCTTCGCCGTTCAGGCGCCGGAAGTCGTCGGGGGTGTAGGCGATGCCGACCTGGTTGGGGAAGTCACGGACCATGCCGGTGATGATCTTGTAGCGCGCTTCCTGCTCTTGCCGGGCGGCGTCGACGAAGCCTGCGGTGGGGCGGTGCGGGGCATTGGCGCCGTTCCAGATTTCCGGCCAGCCGAACACCGTCAGGGCCGCGCCCGACAGACGCCCGCGGTTGGCCTTGGCCAGGTCGAACTGGCCAGGGCCGTCCTTGTCCGCTTCGTGGCCGGCGCTGCCCAGCGCCAGCGGCACGGTGACGTGGCTGTCGAACGAGAGCATGTGGTCGTGCAGCGCCTCGGCCTGCTGGACGATCTTCAGCGGGTAGCCTGCGTGCAGGTGGCGCCAGTAGAAGTAACCGGCGGCACTCCCCAGGGCGACCGTCAGGGCCAGGGGAAGGCCAATGTACAGGGCTTTGCGGGAGCGGGTCTTGGTCATTGCCATCTCGTTGCGCGTTGATCGGGTGGGCCTTGCGCCGCAGCGGCTGGGCACGGCCAGGGCTTGGGTATGAGGTTGAACGAACGACGACGGGGCAAATTTATCGACGACGCTGCTGCGTGCCGGCCCGTTAAATTTCGCTGCGCGGGCAACGTTCTAGCCTTGGACAGGCCGTGCTTCATGGCCGCAACGAATGCTCAGGTAGTGGCAATGACGATTTCTCGACGCGGGTTCATCGCCGGTGTGGCATTGACGGGCGTGGTAGTACCCGGTGCGCTCTATGCGCGGCACGTGCAGCGCCAGCAGTTCGACGAGCAGTTCCCGGAAACCCCGGGCGAGGCCGTGGTGGAACTGGCCGATGCACCCCTGCAGCAGTTGGGCGATACCTTGCGCGGGATCTGGCGCTGGACCTGCCATGGCGAAGATGCCGGCCTGCAAGGCTTACCTGAGGGTGAGCTGGAGCTGCTGCTGGACGTGGCGCCGAGTGGGCGCGGTCTGCGCGGCTACCTGGACACGCCCGAGCGCCTGCGCAGCGAACAGGCGCCACGCTACCGGGTACTGGGCGACTTGCTGACGGACAAGCCCGGCACCTTGCGCTGGCGCCTGTTTGCCACCCAAGCCGGCGACGATCAGGCCCACTATGAGTGCCAGGTGGTGCTCGACGAAGCCTGGGGCGGCCTTGGCAATGCCGGGCCGGCCAGCCTCAACGGGCGGATTGCCCGGCTCGACCGGGCACTGACGCTGCCGTTGCAGGACAATCAGTTCCTGGCGGTTAAGCGCACCTTCCCCGAACCCCGGGAAACGACTCCTTTGTCACCCGCCCTGCTGGCCTGGTTGGTGGCGCCGGAGCATCGGCTGTTCCATCAGTTGTGGCATGCGTCGCGTGACAAGTGGCACAAGCTGGACAAGGACAAGCAGGCGTCACTGCGTGGCCTGGGCTGGCAGCCGGGGCCGCGTGACCAGGAGCGCGATGCCCGTGGCCGGCACAAGGATCGCAACGGCTCGGGGGTCGACTTCTTCTTCATGCACCGGCACATGCTGCGCGCCGCCCGTGCCCTGCAGGACCTGCCATCGTGGCCGCGCTTTCCGTTACCGCAGCCGGAGCTCGAGCGCGACCGTGCCGGTTTCGTGCGTTACTTCGACAACCAGGATGGCAATGCCTTGCCGCCCACCTGGCTGGCGCCGAGCGATGCGCAGTACACCCAGTGGGTGCGCGACATCAAGACGCCCGATACCTATCACGGCAATTTTCAGGTGTGGGAGTCGCGCTACAGCGACCCGCACTACCTGAGCACGCTGACCCTTGGCCAGTTCGGCTCGGAGATGGAGCTGGGCCTGCATGACTGGTTGCACATGCGTTGGGCCTCGGTGCCGCGTGACCCGTCCAATGGCATGCCAGTGCCGTTCGCGCGTGCGCCGGAGGACTTCGCGGCACGCTGGTTCGAGGCGCAGAACGACTTTCTGGGCGACCCGTTTTCATCCCATGTGAACCCGGTGTTCTGGCATTTTCATGGCTGGATCGATGACCGCATCGAGGATTGGTTCAGGGCCCACGAGCGTTTGCACCCGGGCCAGGTCCGGCGCACCGAAGTCAATGGCGTGCCGTGGTTCGCCAAAGGGCCGTGGGTCGAGGTGGCCGACCCTTGGTTGGGGCCGGATACCCATGGTTGCTCGACGGTGCCGGGGCTGAGGCCGGGGCGCAGTGTGGAGATGGACCCGGAAACCATGAAGCTGGCGTTGCGGATCATTTTTGGTGATGACGACCTGTTTGCCAGGTTGAAGCCGAAGGTGCCACAGCGGCCTTGGTATGCGCGCAATCTGAAACTGGCAAAACGCTGAGAGCAGATGCCACGCCGCCCCGCGATCCCTGTGGGAGCCGGCTTGCCGGCGATAGGGCCCTGACAGGCTAACCGGCTTTGCCTGCTCCGGCCTCATCGCCGGCAAGCCGGCTTCCACAGCCGGTCATGGGCAACGCGGTATCAGCGCTCGACCTGCCAGCCTCCACCCAGCGCTTTGTACAACGCCACGCTCCCTTGCATCCGAGCCAGCCGCAACTGCGCCTGTTGGTCCTGGGCCAGGTACAGCGTGCGCTGGGTCTCCAGCACGCTCAGCAAAGTTTCCGCCCCAGCGCCATAGCGCTGCTGCGCCAGGTCGAAGGCCTGCCGTGCCATGAAGCTGGCGTTGCGGATCATTTTTGGTGATGACGACCTGTTTGCCAGGTTGAAGCCGAAGGTGCCACAGCGGCCTTGGTATGCGCGCAATCTGAAACTGGCAAAACGCTGAGAGCAGATGCCACGCCGCCCCGCGATCCCTGTGGGAGCCGGCTTGCCGGCGATAGGGCCCTGACAGGCTAACCGGCTTTGCCTGCTCCGGCCTCATCGCCGGCAAGCCGGCTCCCACAGCCGGTCATGGGCAACGCGGTATCAGCGCTCGACCTGCCAGCCTCCACCCAGCGCTTTGTACAACGCCACGCTCCCTTGCATCCGAGCCAGCCGCAACTGCGCCTGTTGGTCCTGGGCCAGGTACAGCGTGCGCTGGGTCTCCAGCACGCTCAGCAAAGTTTCCGCCCCAGCGCCATAGCGCTGCTGCGCCAGGTCGAAGGCCTGCCGTGCCATGAAGCTGGCGTTGCGGATCATTTTTGGTGATGACGACCTGTTTGCCAGGTTGAAGCCGAAGGTGCCACAGCGGCCTTGGTATGCGCGCAATCTGAAACTGGCAAAACGCTGAGAGCAGATGCCACGCCGCCCCGCGATCCCTGTGGGAGCCGGCTTGCCGGCGATAGGGCCCTGACAGGCTAACCGGCTTTGCCTGCTCCGGCCTCATCGCCGGCAAGCCGGCTTCCACAGCCCGTCATGGGCAACGCGGTATCAGCGCTCGACCTGCCAGCCTCCACCCAGCGCTTTGTACAACGCCACGCTCCCTTGCATCCGAGCCAGCCGCAACTGCGCCTGTTGGTCCTGGGCCAGGTACAGCGTGCGCTGGGTCTCCAGCACGCTCAGCAAAGTTTCCGCCCCAGCGCCATAGCGCTGCTGCGCCAGGTCGAAGGCCTGCCGTGCCATGAAGCTGGCGTTGCGGATCATTTTTGGTGATGACGACCTGTTTGCCAGGTTGAAGCCGAAGGTGCCACAGCGGCCTTGGTATGCGCGCAATCTGAAACTGGCAAAACGCTGAGAGCAGATGCCACGCCGCCCCGCGATCCCTGTGGGAGCCGGCTTGCCGGCGATAGGGCCCTGACAGGCTAACCGGCTTTGCCTGCTCCGGCCTCATCGCCGGCAAGCCGGCTCCCACAGCCGGTCATGGGCAACGCGGTATCAGCGCTCGACCTGCCAGCCTCCACCCAGCGCTTTGTACAACGCCACGCTCCCTTGCATCCGAGCCAGCCGCAACTGCGCCTGTTGGTCCTGGGCCAGGTACAGCGTGCGCTGGGTCTCCAGCACGCTCAGCAAAGTTTCCGCCCCAGCGCCATAGCGCTGCTGCGCCAGGTCGAAGGCCTGCCGTGCCATGAAGCTGGCGTTGCGGATCATTTTTGGTGATGACGACCTGTTTGCCAGGTTGAAGCCGAAGGTGCCACAGCGGCCTTGGTATGCGCGCAATCTGAAACTGGCAAAACGCTGAGAGCAGATGCCACGCCGCCCCGCGATCCCTGTGGGAGCCGGCTTGCCGGCGATAGGGCCCTGACAGGCTAACCGGCTTTGCCTGCTCCGGCCTCATCGCCGGCAAGCCGGCTTCCACAGCCGGTCATGGGCAACGCGGTATCAGCGCTCGACCTGCCAGCCTCCACCCAGCGCTTTGTACAACGCCACGCTCCCTTGCATCCGAGCCAGCCGCAACTGCGCCTGTTGGTCCTGGGCCAGGTACAGCGTGCGCTGGGTCTCCAGCACGCTCAGCAAAGTTTCCGCCCCAGCGCCATAGCGCTGCTGCGCCAGGTCGAAGGCCTGCCGTGCCATGAAGCTGGCGTTGCGGATCATTTTTGGTGATGACGACCTGTTTGCCAGGTTGAAGCCGAAGGTGCCACAGCGGCCTTGGTATGCGCGCAATCTGAAACTGGCAAAACGCTGAGAGCAGATGCCACGCCGCCCCGCGATCCCTGTGGGAGCCGGCTTGCCGGCGATAGGGCCCTGACAGGCTAACCGGCTTTGCCCGCTCCGGCCTCATCGCCGGCAAGCCGGCTTCCACAGCCGGTCGTGCGCAACGCGGTATCAGCGCTCGACCTGCCAGCCTCCACCCAGCGCTTTGTACAACGCCACGCTCCCTTGCATCCGAGCCAGCCGCAACTGCGCCTGTTGGTCCTGGGCCAGGTACAGCGTGCGCTGGGTCTCCAGCACGCTCAGCAAAGTTTCCGCCCCAGCGCCATAGCGCTGCTGCGCCAGGTCGAAGGCTTGCCGTGCCTGCAGCACTTCCTCGTCCTGCCATTGACGCTGGGCGTCCACCCCGTGGATGGCGTTGAGGGCCTTTTCGACATCCGCGAAGCCGGCGAGGATGCTACTGCGGTAGGCCTCCAGCAATTCGTCATGCTCGGCCTCGGCCAGTTGCTTGGAAGCGCGCAGTCGGCCGTTGTTGAACACCGGTGCGACGAGGCCAGCAGTCAGTGTGTAGTAGGACGTGTCGAAAACCTCGGCGAAGGTATTGGCGCCGGTGCCCAGGTTGGCGCCGAGGGTCAGTTTGGGCAGCATCGCCGCTCGTGCCACTTGCACGTTGGCACTGGCGGCGGCCAGGCGTGCCTCGGCGGCGGCGATGTCCGGGCGCCGGGCCAGCAGTTCGCTGGGCACGCCACTGCCGATGGCCGGCCATTGAACGCTGGCGATGGTTTGCCGGCTGGCAGGTAGTGCCTGCACCGGGTCGCCGAGCAGCGTGGCCAGGGTCACGCGGCTGTCCTGCAGTTGTTGTTCGACCCGCGGCAGTTGGCGCTGCTGAGCGGCCACCAGGCTACGCTGCTGGGCCAGCTCCAGGCGCGTGGCCGAACCGGCGCGTTCGCGGCTTTCGACCAAGTGCAGCACGTCGCGGGCATTGCTCAGGTTGAGTTGGGCGATGCGCAGTTGTTCGGCCAGGGCCAGGCCTTGCAAGTAGCTGTCGGCCACGGCGCTGACCAGGGTCAGCTCCACTGTCTGGCGGTCGAAGCGGCTGGCATCGAGGTCGTGCAGCGCGCTGGCCCGGGCTGCGCGCAGGCCACCCCAGAAGTCGAGTTCGTAACTGGCACTGAGCTGGGTGCCGAACGCCGTGTAGGTCGGTTCGCGGCGGCTCACGTCCAGTTGGTCGGCGCCGTTACCGTGCAGCAGGCGCTGGCGGCTGCCATCCACGCCCACTTGCAGTTCCGGCAGCAGCGGCGCGCCGGCGATCACGGCGCGGGCTTGGGCCTGGCGGACCCGCGCCGTGGCGGCGGCCAGGTCATGGGCATTGCGCCGGGCGCGTTCGATCAACTGGTCAAGCTCCGGGCTGGCGAAGGCTTGCCACCAGGTTGACGATGGCAGCTCCAGGTTCGAGGCGGCCGTTTCGCCTTGCCAGTGCAGCGGTGCTGCGATGCCGCTGGCGGGCGGTGGCGGCGTACTGCAGGCGGCGAGGCCCAGGCACAGGGTCAACAGGCTGATGCGGCTTGGCATTGTCATGGCTTATTCGCTGGTAAGGGCTTTGACCGGGTCGAGTCGGGAGGCCTTGCGGGCCGGCATGAAGCCGAACACGATGCCGGTGGCGACAGCGCAACTGAACGCGCCGAGGATGGCCGGCAGGGCGAAGGCCACCGCGACCTGCGCCAAGGTCAGCGCGCCGCCGATCGCCAGGGCCAGGACAATGCCGGTGACCCCGCCGACCATCGACAGCATCATCGCTTCAGTGATGAACTGGCGCTGGATGTCGCGCTGGCGGGCTCCGGTGGCCATGCGGATGCCGATCTCGCGGGTGCGTTCGCGCACGGTCATGAGCATGATGTTCATCACCCCGATGCCGCCGACCAACAGCGAAATCGCGGCGATCGCGCCCAGCATCAGCGACAGGCTGTTCTGGGTGCGTGCCTCGGCCTGGATCAGTGCTGCGTCGTTGGTCAGTTCGAAGTCGTCTTTGCCCTGGTGACGCGTGCGCATCAGCCGTGTGATCGCCGCCTCGCTGTCGGCGACCCGGGCCGAATCGGCGGCGGCGATGATCACGTATTCCGGGTCATGGCTGCCGAACAGGCGGGTGGCGGCGGCGGAGTAGGGGACCACGATGCGCTCGTCGCTCTTCTGGTCGCCGGAGCTGGCGCCCTTGGCGGCGAGCAGGCCGACCACTTGGAATGGCACGTTGCCGATCAGCAGGTATTGGCCCAGGGCATCGCTGCCAGGGCCCATGAGCTTGTCCCGGACCTTCTGGCCGATCACCGCCACGGCGGCGCCGCTGCGTTCGTCGGCTTCGCTGAAGAAGCTGCCCTCGACCACCGGCCAGTTGAGAATGCGCGGGAACTCGACGTTGTTGCCACCGACGTAGAACTTCTGGTTGTTGTTGCCGTGGCGCACCATCACGTCGCTGCCGATCACCGGCATCACCCGCTGCACCTGGGGCAGCTCGGCGATGGCCGCGACATCGTCGAGGGTGACGATGCCGCCCGGCTCGCGCAGGGTCGGCGGGCGGCCGTTGAGGTAGAGGATGTTGGAGCCGAATGCCGCCATCTGCGCCATCACCTGGCGCTTGCTGCCTTCGCCGACGGCCAGCATGACCACCACCGAGGCCACGCCGATGACGATGCCGAGCAAGGTCAGTGCGGTGCGAAAACGGTTGATCCACATCACCCGCCAGGCGGCCTGCAGCGCTTCGAGCAGCTCACCTTGCCAGGCACCATACTGGGTGGCGCCGCGGTCCAGGCGCTGGCGCAGCGCTTCGGCCTGCAAACCGTGGGAGGCACCAGCCGGTGCTTGATCGGCGGCGGAGTCGCTGATCACCAGGCCATCACGAATTTCCACGACGCGACGCGCCCGCTGCGCCACCGTACGGTCATGGGTGATCAGAATGATCACATGGCCCTGGCTGGCCAGCTCGTCGAGCAAGGCCATGACTTCGCGGCCGCTGTGGCTGTCGAGGGCGCCGGTGGGCTCGTCGGCGAGGATGATTTGGCCGCCGTTCATCAGTGCCCGGGCAATCGACACGCGCTGCTGCTGGCCGCCGGACAACTGGTGCGGGCGGTTGCCCAGGCGGCTGGCCAGGCCCAGACGTGTCAGCAAAGCGGCGGCGCGGGCGTGGCGTTCGGCGGGCGGGGTGCCGGCGTAGATTGCCGGCATTTCGACGTTTTCCTGGGCCGAACCGGACGGGATCAGGTGGTAACCCTGGAACACGAAACCGAAGGCTTCCCGGCGTAGCCAGGCCAGTTGGTCGCCATCGAGCTGGGCGACGTCCTTGCCGGCGAACAGGTAGCTGCCTGAGGTCGGCCGGTCGAGGCAGCCGAGGATGTTCATCAGGGTCGACTTGCCCGAGCCTGAGGCGCCGACGATGGCAATGAACTCGCCGGGCTGGATGCTCAGGCTGATGCCGCGCAGCACGTCGACCTTGGGCGTGTCGTCGCCGCCGTAGGATTTGCGGATATCCCGCAGCTCGATCAGGGGACTGGACATTCAACCTCCGCTGGCGGTGGCGGCGCCGATGACCAGGCGCTCGCCTTCGTCGAGCCCGTCGAGGATCTGCACGCGCAGGCGGTCGCTGAGGCCGGTGCGTACCTGGCGCTGTTCGACCTTGCCGTCCTTGCCCAGTACCTGGGCCAGGCGCTGGCCGTCGCTGGCGCCGTCGTCCAGAGCAGCCAGCGGTACGGTGAGCACTTGGCTGGCCTGGCCGGCGACGAAGAACACCTGGGTGGTCATGTCAGCCATCAGCGCGCCATCGGGGTTGTCGACGTCCAGTAGCACGGTGTACTGCACCACCTGGCTGGCGGTGGAGCCGGCACTGGCGCTGAGCGGGCTGCCGCCGCCCTGGCTGGCGTGAGCCAGGGGCTTGGGCGGGATCGGCAGGATCTGGCGCACGGTGCTGTTCCAGCGGCGCTTGCCACCGGCGAGGGTGGTGAAGTAGGCGGTCATGCCCGGTTTGACCTTGCCGATGTCGGCTTCCGACACCTGGGCCCACACGGTCATTGGCGACAATTTGGCGATGCGCAGGATCAGCGGAGTCTGCTGCTGGGCGTTGAGGGTCTGGCCTTCGCGGGCATCCACCGCGACCACGGTGCCGTCCATGGGCGCGTAGATGCGGGTGTAGCCCAGCTCGGCTTCGTCGCTGCGCAGGTTGGCCTGGGCCTGGCGAATCTGCGCCTGGTACATGTCGATGCGGGCCTGGGTCACCTTGAGCTGGGCATCGGCTGCCTGCAGGTCTTCGGCGCGGGTGGCGCCTGCGGCGGCCAGTTCGTGCTGGCGTTTGTGCTGCTGCTGGGCCAGCAGGTATTGCGCCTGTTGCTCGGCGAGCTGCGCCTTGAGGTTATCGATCGAGAAACGCCCGGCGTCGAGCCTGGCTTGCTGGGTAGAGGGGTCGATCTCCACCAGCAACTGGCCCTTGCGCACTTCGTCGCCGGCTTCCACGTGCAAGGTGCGGATCTGCCCCGAGGCCTGTGCACCCACATCTACATAACGGCGTGGCTGCAGGGTGCCGAGGGCGGTGACACTGCTTTCGATGTCGCCACGGGCAACGGCAACGGTGCTGACCGGCAGGGCGTCGAAGGGCAGTGCCTTCCAGGCCAGCAGGCTGCCCGCGGCCAGCAAGCCGAGGCTACCGAGGAGAATGCGGCGGCGGGTATTGGGTGAGCGTCTCATGCGGGCTTCCAGCCAAGGGTGGGCCACACGCGGCCAGGGCAGGGCGCGCAGGGAGGTGCCAGTAAGACGAAGGCAGGCGGGGCGGATTTAGATCGGGGCGGGAAGGAGTGTTGCTGAGAATAATTATAATTTGTAAGATCCGTCGCTGTTATCACTCAGACCTTGTCCCGGCCTGTCAGGACGACCCCAGGTGCCGTCGTGGAACATTACTATCGCGAATTGGTGAGTTTTCTTTCTGCTCGCCTGGGTAATCGCCAGGCGGCCGAAGACGTTGCCCACGATGCGTACCTGCGGGTGCTGGAGCGCACCGGCACGCAGCAGATCGATCACCCCCGCGCCTTCCTCTACCGCACTGCGCTGAACCTGGTGATCGACCGCCATCGGCGCCATGTGCTGCGCCAGACCGAGCCGCTTGAGGTACTGGACCAGGACGAGCGCTGGCACAGTGCGGCACCCACCCTGAACCTGCAGCTCGACCAACGCCTGGCTTTGATGCGCAAGGCCCTGGACGAGTTGAGCCAGCCCTGCCGCGACAGCTTCCTGTTGCGCAAGCTCGAAGGCCTGTCCCATCAGCAGATTGCCCAACGCCTGGGCATCTCCCGCAGCCTGGTGGAAAAGCACATCGTCAACGCCATGAAGCATTGCCGGGTGCGCATGCGCCAATGGGAATCCTGAAAAAGTGGTCGTAAGCCGGTGAAAATTCTGTGTGCTGGCCACTTGATTTCTCACTGTTTCCCGACAACTATCTAAATTGACCCCTCCAGGAACCTCCTGGTGGTTGCCTGTTACTGGCGTAGTTGGGTCAGGGAGCGTGCCCTTATTCACCTGACTGCCCAGGTCCGACAATGACCAACAAGACCCTGCGCATCCTGATTGCCGACGAGCACCCGTGCCAGCGCCTGCAGCTGGAAAAACTGCTCAATGGCCTGGGCTATTACCGGATTGCCCCGGTGGAAAGTTTTGACGAACTGCAGCGCCTGGTGCATTGCGCACTGCAGCCATTCAATCTGCTGGTGGGCAATTACGAACTGGGCAGCCACGCCGGCGTCGACCTGGCGCGTTTCTGCCGGGTCAGCGCGCAGATCCAGCACGCACTGCTGTATCACTCCCAGCATCTGAAAGTCCCTGCGGTGCCGCAGACCGAGCGCCAGGCGGTGAACGTCAGCCTGCCGCAGGTGCCGGACAACGAGGCGCTGGAGTCTTTCATGGCGATCATCGACGCACCGGTGGTGATCGGCAAATTGTCCCTTCCGCCAGGGCTCTCCGGCGGCAAGCAGGCCTATCATCGCCGAAACTTCGCACACACCGTATTCAGCCGCTAACCGGAAGGGCAGGGCCTGACAGGGATTTGCTATCCTCTTGCCCTTTGCCGATTTGCGGACTCCTGCCATGACTTCCATCGATACCGCTCGCCCGCCCCGGTTCAGCCGCGGCGACCATCGGACCCTGGGCCTGGCGGCGCTGGGTGGCGCGCTGGAAATCTACGATTTCATCATTTTCGTGTTCTTTGCCCTGACCCTCAGCCAGCTGTTCTTCCCGCCGGAAATGCCCGAGTGGCTGCGCTTGCTGCAGAGCTTCGGCATCTTCGTCACCGGCTACCTGGCCCGGCCGCTGGGGGGCATTCTCATGGCCCACTTCGCTGACCACCTCGGGCGCAAGCGGGTGTTCAGCCTGAGCATCCTGATGATGGCCCTGCCTTGCCTGCTGATCGGGGTGATGCCGACCTATGCCGACATTGGTTATGCCGCGCCCTTGATCCTGCTGGCCCTGCGCATCCTGCAGGGCGCCGCGGTGGGCGGCGAGGTGCCGAGCGCCTGGACCTTCGTCGCCGAGCATGCCCCTGTCGGGCGGCGCGGTTATGCCCTGGGCTTCCTGCAGGCTGGGTTGACCTTCGGCTACCTGCTCGGCGCGCTGACCGCGACGCTGCTGGCGCAGTTGTTCACCCCGCAGGAAATTCTCGATTACGCCTGGCGTTATCCGTTCCTGCTCGGTGGGGTGTTCGGCGTGATCGGCGTATGGCTGCGCCGCTGGCTCAGTGAAACGCCGGTGTTTCTGGCCATGCGCGAGCGCCAGCAGCCGCCGGTGAAATTCCCCCTGCGGCAGGTGCTTGGCGAGCATCGCCGGGTGTTGATCCCGGCAGCGCTGCTGACCTGCGTGCTGACCTCGGCGGTGGTGGTGCTGGTGGTCATTACCCCGACGGTGATGCAGCAACGCTTCGGCATGACGCCAGGGCACACCTTCGCCCTGAGTAGCGTTGGCATCGTCTTCCTCAATATCGGTTGCGTGCTGGCCGGGCTGCTGGTCGATCGCCTGGGCGCCTGGCGTGCGCTGATGATCTACAGCCTGTTGCTGCCGCTGGGCATCGGTGCGCTGTATGCGAGCTTGGTCGGGCAGTGGGGCGTGACCTGGCTGGCCTATGCGCTGGCGGGGTTGTCGTGTGGTGTGGTGGGGGTGGTGCCGTCGGTGATGGTCGGGTTGTTTCCGGCACAGATCCGCGTGTCGGGGATTTCCTTCACGTACAACGTCGCCTATGCTCTCTGGGCGAGCACCACGCCTTTGGCTTTGATTGCGCTGATGCCGTGGAGCCCATGGGTGTGTGTCGGTTTTTGTCTGATCATGGGTACGGTCGGGTTGCTCACCGCGCTGTATTTCGGGCGTCGGGAGCCGCTGGTGTTCGCGGCCGAGCCGATGCCAATCATGTGTGCTGACAAATGAGGCAGGGCATGGCTTGGGTTCTGTAGTGGGGCTTAAACCGAGCGCCGCCCGCGCGGCGCATCGCGGATAAATCCGCTCCTACATTTGTTGCAACGTGCCATGGCCTGTCAGGCCATGGTTGTCCGCTTTTGGCGCCCGCCGAAATAGCCAGGTGAGCCCAGCATCACCCCAAAAATTGCGTCGAGCCACCAAGGCTGGCAACCATGGCCTATCAGACATCGGTACGTTGCAACAAATGTGGGAGCGGATTTATCCGCGATGCGCCGCGCGGGCGGCGCTGGATCTCGAAGGCGCCAAAGACCTCAAAGCGAAAAGCCCCCGGTTCTCACAAACCGGGGGCTTTTCTTTGCCGCAAGGGCAGGGGGCTTACATGTTCGGGTAGTTCGGCCCGCCCGCACCTTCAGGGGTGACCCAGGTGATGTTCTGGGCCGGGTCCTTGATGTCGCAGGTCTTGCAGTGCACGCAGTTCTGCGCGTTGATCTGGAAGCGCTTGTTGCCGTCTTCCTGGGTGACCACTTCGTACACGCCGGCCGGGCAGTAGCGCTGGGCGGGCTCGTCGTACAGCGGCAGGTTGCTGGCGATCGGCACGTTGGGGTCGGTCAGCTTCAGGTGGCAGGGTTGTTCCTCTTCATGGTTGGTGCTGGAGAGGAATACCGAGCTGAGCTTGTCGAAGCTGAGCTTGCCGTCCGGTTTCGGGTAGTCGATCTTTTTCGAGTCGGCGGCCAGCTTGAGGCAGGCGTAGTCCGGCTTGGTGTCGTGCAGGGTGAACGGCAGCTTGCCGCCGAACCAGTTCTGGTCGACGTAGTTGAACGCCGCACCCAGCAGTGGGCCGAACTTGTGCATGGCCGGGCCGAAGTTACGGCTGGCGAACAGTTCTTCGTGCAGCCAACTGGCCTTGAAGGCGCTGACGTAGCTGTTCAGTTGGTCACCGCCTTCGCTGCCGGCAATCAGGGCGTCTGCCACTGCTTCGGCGGCGAGCATGCCCGACTTCATAGCGGTGTGGCTGCCTTTGATCTTGGCCACGTTCATGGTGCCCAGGTCGCAACCGATCAATGCGCCACCATTGAAGACCATTTTCGGCAGCGAGTTGATGCCGCCCTTGGCCAGGGCACGGGCACCATAGCTGATGCGCTTGCCGCCTTCGAGGTATTGGCTGATCACCGGGTGGTGCTTGAGGCGCTGAAATTCGTCGAACGGCGACAGGTACGGGTTGGCGTAGGACAGATCGACGATCAGGCCAACCACCACTTGGTTGTTTTCCAGATGGTAGAGGAACGAGCCACCGGTGTTGTCCTTGGCCACCACATCCAGAGGCCAGCCAGCGGTGTGCACCACCAGGCCTTGCTCATGCTTGGCCGGGTCGATTTCCCAAATTTCCTTGAGGCCAATGCCGTAGTGCTGGACGTCGGATTCGCTGTCGAGGTTGAAGCGCTTGATCAGCTGCTTGCCGATATGGCCACGGCAGCCTTCGGCGAACAGGGTGTACTTGGCGCGCAGCTCCATGCCCGGCGTGTAAAGGCCTTCCTTCGGGTTGCCTTCACGGTCGACGCCCAGGTCACCGGTGACGATGCCGCGAACCACGCCGTTCTCGTCGAACAGCGCTTCCTGGGCAGCGAAGCCCGGGTAGATTTCCACACCCAGATTCTCGGCCTGCTGGGCCAGCCAGCGGCACAGGTTGCCCAGGGAGATGATGTAGTTGCCGTGGTTGTGCATGGTCTTGGGCACGAACAGGTCGGGAACCTTGGTCGAGCTGCCGGCGTCTTTGAGCACGTAGATATCGTCGCGCTTGACTTCGGTGTTCAGCGGCGCGCCGAGCGCTTTCCAGTCAGGGAACAGTTCGTTCAGGGCGCGTGGTTCGAATACCGCACCGGAGAGGATGTGGGCGCCGACTTCGGAGCCTTTCTCGACCACGCAGACGCTGATCTCGCTACCGGCTTCGGCGGCCTTCTGCTTCAGGCGGCAGGCGGCGGACAGGCCCGCCGGGCCGGCGCCGACGATGACCACGTCGAATTCCATGTATTCGCGTTCCACTGGTTCTCTCCTACTCATCAAGGCTCGTGCTGTTGCTTGGTCTTATTGGGGTGCTTGCGTGCAGCGGCTCATCACGGGAGCGAAACTGTAGCTACGCAAGGGATGGACTACACCGTTTTGTCTTGGCCGCGCATTATATCTACACCACTCGGCGGGTCCAATACAAACGTTTGTTTGAATTTGCCGCAGGCCAGTAAAATCACAGGAACGCGGCTGGAGGGTGACCGATTTGCCGTATTGACCGGATTGGGTGTTACGGTCAAGATACGAGCGGTTTTACGTTCGCCGTAGCCTGACCGTCGGGCGCAGGTGCACCCCTAAAGACCAGGCGTAGCGCAGGGTTTTCGGGCCAGACCCGGTTTTGTAGTGGAGTCTACACGCCACGACAGAAAATGACTCGCGGGTTTTGCCTGAAGCGTCTGAACAGGACTGATTGGTCATTGTGAAGTTTGCACTTCCCGGTACGTTTTTAGAGGTGCCCTTGTACCCACGCGCATCGCCGGGCATGGCCCCAGGCGACTATCTATTCACCGGAGAGTAACGAGGAATCCATGAAGGTTCTTGTAGCTGTCAAACGAGTGGTCGACTACAACGTCAAGGTTCGCGTCAAGGCGGACAACTCCGGCGTCGACCTTGCAAACGTCAAGATGTCCATGAACCCCTTCTGCGAAATTGCCGTGGAAGAGGCCGTGCGCCTGAAAGAGAAGGGCGTCGCGACCGAGATCGTCGTCGTCTCCGTCGGCCCGACCACTGCCCAGGAACAGCTGCGTACCGCGCTGGCGCTGGGTGCTGACCGCGCCATCCTGGTCGAAGCCGCCGATGAACTGAACTCCCTGGCCGTGGCCAAGGCGCTGAAAGCCGTTGTCGACAAGGAGCAGCCACAGCTGGTCATCCTCGGCAAGCAGGCCATCGACAGTGACAACAACCAGACCGGCCAGATGCTGGCCGCGCTGACCGGCTATGCCCAAGGCACCTTCGCCTCCAAGGTTGAAGTGGCTGGCGACAAGCTGAATGTCACCCGTGAAATCGATGGCGGCCTGCAGACTGTTTCGCTGAACCTGCCGGCGATCGTCACCACCGACCTGCGCCTGAACGAGCCGCGCTACGCGTCGCTGCCGAACATCATGAAGGCCAAGAAGAAGCCGCTGGAGACTGTCACTCCAGACGCGCTGGGCGTATCGCTCGCGTCCACCAACAAGACCCTGAAAGTCGAAGCGCCGGCTGCTCGCAGCGCCGGTATCAAGGTCAAGTCGGTGGCCGAACTGGTCGAGAAGCTGAAGAACGAAGCGAAGGTAATCTAAATGACTATCCTGGTTGTCGCTGAATACGAGAACGGTGCCGTTGCCCCGGCTACCCTGAACACTGTCGCCGCCGCCGCCAAGATCGGTGGTGAGATCCACGTGCTGGTCGCAGGCCAGAACGTCGGTGGCGTCGCCGAGTCCGCTGCCAAGATCGCTGGCGTGGCCAAGGTGCTGGTTGCCGATAACGCAGCCTACGCCCACGCCCTGCCGGAAAACGTCGCGCCGCTGATCGTCGAGCTGGCCAAGGGTTACAGCCACGTGCTGGCGCCTGCCACCACCAACGGCAAGAACATCCTGCCGCGCGTTGCTGCGCTGCTGGACGTCGACCAGATCTCCGAGATCATCTCGGTGGAATCGGCCGACACCTTCAAGCGCCCGATCTACGCCGGTAACGCCATTGCCACCGTGCAATCGAGCGCTGCGGTCAAGGTCATCACCGTGCGTACCACCGGCTTCGACGCCGTGGCTGCCGAAGGTGGTTCCGCTGCCGTTGAAACCGTTGCTGCCGCGCACAACGCCGGTATCTCCGCCTTCGTCGGCGAAGAGCTGGCCAAGTCCGACCGCCCAGAGCTGACCGCTGCCAAAATCGTCGTCTCCGGCGGCCGTGGCATGGGCAACGGTGACAACTTCAAGCACCTGTACAGCCTGGCCGACAAGCTCGGCGCCGCCGTCGGTGCCTCGCGCGCTGCGGTCGACGCAGGCTTCGTGCCGAACGACATGCAGGTCGGCCAGACCGGCAAGATCGTTGCACCACAGCTGTACATCGCCGTCGGTATCTCCGGCGCGATCCAGCACCTGGCCGGCATGAAGGACTCCAAGGTGATCGTCGCGATCAACAAGGACGAAGAAGCGCCGATCTTCCAGGTGGCCGATTACGGCCTGGTCGCTGACCTGTTCGAAGCGGTCCCAGAGCTGGAAAAGCTGGTCTGATCCGGCTGCTTCACTTATAAAGAAGCCCGGCCCTCGTACTGAGGGCCGGGCTTTTTTTTGCCGGGCAAGGAGTGATGGATGGCGTTTAGCAAAGCGGGCAGGGGGCTGATGTGCGTGTTGGCGATGTGTTCGCCGCTGGTCATGGCAGCAGGCAAGTGCGAGCGCCTGGTGGCAACCGGCAGCCCGGATGCTCCACCGTACTCCTGGCAGGACCCGAAAGACCCGAAGCACCTGATTGGCGCCAATGTCGACCTGCTCCGGCAGGTGGCCGGCGAGCTTGGCGTGAAAGTGGAAGTACTCAATGCCGGCAGGCGCGACCAGGCGTTGGAAGAGGTGCGCAGCGGGCGCATCGACCTGCTGCTCGATACGCCCATGCAAGTGGAGCAGTTGACCGCGCTGGATTACATTCACCCACCCCTGCAGCTTAATGAGTACCTGGTGTGGACGCGCCATGATGCGGCGCTGGCGTTCGAAGGCCCGGCGGATCTGGCCAAGTACCGCGGCAGCCTGTCGGAGCGCGCTCGCCTGACCCCGGCATTCAGTGCCTTCGCCAAGGCCCAGCTTCAGCTGGAGCCTGCGCAGAACCTGACCCAGGCCTTCCAGAAACTGGTGCTGGGGCAGGTCGATTACGTGCTGGCCGGGCGCTACTCCGGCATGGCCATGACCCAAAGCCTGGGCATGAGCAGCCACCTTATTGCCCGCGGCCTGCCGGTGGATCGCCCTGGCTTGTACCTGGCGGTTTCGCACAACTCGGCTTGCAATGATGCCTGGCTGCGTGGGCAATTGGCGAAAAAGCTGACAGAATTGCCGATCTCCGGTGCGTCCGAAGCCGTGCTGCAACGAAATGTCGAGCGCTGGAAAGTGCAGATGCAAGTGCAGGCGGACGCCCCCAAACAGTAGGAAGAGTGCGTGAGAACCCAATCACTGATCCTTGCCGTGGCTTTGCTCGGCCTGGCTGGCTGCGCCAACGATCCGGCGCCCAATGAGCAGATGCGTATTTCCGAGCAGGCGCTGGAGCAGGCCAAGGCTGTTGGCGCCACCGACGAGGTCGAGGCGATGAAACTGGCCGAGGGCAAGTTCGCCCGGGCCAAGACCAATATGCTCACCGAGGACTACCGCGACGCCCGCATGCGTGCCGAGCAGGCCGAGCTGGATGCGCGCCTGGCTGAGGCGCAGGTGCTGAACCAGAAAAGTGACGAACAGCTCGAGCTGCTGCAGTCGCGGGTCAAGCGCCTGCGCAAGCAGCTGGAGGTGCAGCCATGATGCGCAGCAAACCGATTGCAGCATTGGCGTTGCTGGCGCTGGTGGCGGGCCTGCAGGGCTGTGCCAGCCAGCGCAGCTCGGCGGCGCTGGACGATGCCACGGCGGCCTTCCAGAAGGTCAAGGATGATTCCGATGTGCTGCGCAGCGCGCCGCGTGACGTGATCCGAGCCGGCGAATCCCTGGCCCGTGCCGAGCGCCTGTCCAGTTACATCGGCACTGGCAGCGACGTGCGCCATTATGCCTACCTGAGCCAGCGCTACAGCGAGATTGCCAGCGAACATGCCAAGTTGGCATTGAACCAGGAGCGCCTGGCCAAGCTCGACCTCGAGCGCCAGCGCCTGCAGCTGGCCCTGCGTGAGGCCAAGCTAACCAGCGTGCAACAGCAGGGCAAATGGGTTGAAACGCAGATTGCCGCATTGGCCTCGGAGCAGGCCGATCGTGGTCTGGTGATGACCTTGGGCGATGTGCTGTTCGACACCGGCCGCGCCGACCTCAAGAGTTCGGCCAGCCGCACGGTGCTCAAGCTGGTGCAGTTCCTTCAGCTCAACCCGCGGCGCGTGGTACGCATCGAGGGTTATACCGACAGTACCGGCGCGCCCGAGGACAACCTCAAGCTGTCGCGTGATCGCGCGCAGGCGGTGGCCGATATGCTGGTCGACCTGGGCATCGACGATAAACGCCTGCAGGTCGAGGGCTATGGCGACCAGTATCCGGTCGAGGCCAATGCTTCGGAGCGGGGTAGGGCGCAGAACCGTCGGGTGGAGATCGTCTTCTCCGACGAGAAGGGCAAGTTGGCGCCGGCGCGCTGACTTCAGGGCCTCATCGCCGGCAAGCCGGCTCTCACAGGTGCGGCGCGGCCCTTGAACGTTGGGTTGTGCCTGCGAGAGTCGGCTTGGCGGCTACAGGGTTTGCAGTGCCATGCAACTGTAATGTCGACTATTCTGCAATCTGTCCCAGTACACTTTGCAACTGTTACGGTATTCTCTACCGCCAGTGAGTCGCACAAAAACAACGAGCCGCCCGCCATGACCAACCTGCTGCTGTACCAGCGTATCGCCCAGCAACTGGCCGACGACATCCGCCGTGGTGTCTATCAGCCAGGCGAGCGGGTGCCGTCCGTGCGCAAGATGAGTGCCCAGCTCAATGTCAGCCATGCCACGGTGCTGCAGGCCTATGCGAACCTCGAAGACCAGGGGCTGATCCGCGCCCGGCCGCAATCGGGCTATTACGTGCACCAGACCCCGGCGCTGACCGCGCAGACCCCGGATATCGCCCGGGTCGAGCGCCCAGGCCTGGTCACCCGCGCCAGCATCATCCAGCAGGTGCTGACCGAAGCGCGCCGTGATGGTGTGTTCCCGTTCGGTGCTGCCGTGCCCCATGTCGACTACCTGCCGGTGCGCGCCTTGCACCAGCAGATTGCCAAGGTCACCCGCTTCCATAGCCCTCGCGCTTTCAGCTACATGTTCAGCCCCGGTTTTGAGCCACTGCGGCGGCAGATCGCGATTCGCATGCGCGATGCCGGTGTGCTTGTGGACCCGCGCGAGGTCATCGTCACCCATGGTTGTGTCGATGCATTACAGATGTCGTTGCGGGTGCTGACCCGGCCGGGTGACCTGATCGCTGCCGAGTCTCCCACCTACTATGGTTTGCTGCAGCTGGCGGATCTGCTGGGGCTCAAGGTCATTGAGATTCCAAGCGACCCTTCCACAGGTATCAGCCTCGAAGCCTTGCAGTTGGCGGCCAACCAGTGGTCGATCAAGGCGCTGGTGCTGACCACGCGCCTGAGCAACCCGCTGGGTGGCACTGTGCCCGAGGAGCGGCAGAAGCAACTGTTGCGCCTGGCCTCGGACTTCGACATCCAGATCGTCGAAGACGACATCTATGGCGAACTGATGTTCGAGCAGGGCAAGACCAAGGCGCTCAAGGCGTTCGACCGGCTTGACCGGGTGATCTACTGCTCGAGTTTCTCCAAGACCCTGTCGCCTGGTGTACGGGTCGGCTGGATGGTGGCGGGGCGCTACCAGGACGAGATTCAGCGGTTGCAGACCTTCACCACCCATTCGGCATGCAGCGTGACGCAGATGGGGGTGGCGGCCTACTTGGAGAACGGCGGTTACGACCGCCACCTGCGCTATATTCGCCAGGAGTACCGCAAGAATCTCAGCGCCTATCAGCTGGCGGTGCAGCAGCACTTTCCCGAAGGCACACAGATGACCCGGCCCACTGGTGGCTTCATCCTCTGGGTGAGCCTGCCGGGGCGGGTCAATACCCAGGAGCTGCATGTGCGTGCGCTGGAGCAGGGGATCAGCATTGCGCCGGGGCTGATCTTCAGCAATACCGAGCAGTTCAATCACTGCATACGGCTCAACTGCGGGATTCCGTGGAACAAGGAAGCCGAGCGGGCGGTGATCACCTTGGGCTTGCTGGCCCAGCAGTTATGCAGAGAGTCTGTAACCGCACTTTTGTAAGGCTTGCCAGGGGCGGGAGGAACGTAGAGCATACGCACTTTTCCAGCCTGCCCGCCGATGTCCCATGAAACTGTTGCGTAGCGTTGCCCTGATCGTTTGCCTTGCGCTGTTGTGCCTGCCTGCCGGTATGGCCCAGGCTGCGCAACCTGCCGCCCAGGAGCAGGGCAAGGTGGCTCGGCACCCTGCCAAGTCTCCCGCCAAGCAGCCCGCCAAGCCTGTCAAGAAAAAGGCCAAGCCGGTCAGCAAGGCGGTGCGTCAGCCACTGCCCAAGGCCAGGCTGGACTTGAGCCTTCCGGTCGATATGGTCAATGAGCTCGAGCCCAATGTCGGCAACTCAACTACCCGACGCAAACCTTTGCTGCCCGCCATGTTCACGGAAAAGCCGCAAACCGACGACAGCCCGTTCCAGCTCAATGGTCGCTTGATCAGCAATGAAATGCAGCTGCAGTTGCGTAACGACAGCCGGCGTGATGTGGAGGGTGCTGCCATCGAATTCGAGTTCCGCCAATAGGTATGGCGAACTGACTGCCGGGTCACGGCAGATTTCATCGGGCCAGTAATTTCAAACATGTGTTTGAGCGGTTACTATCCAGGGACGTTCGTCCCGTTTTGCTCCAGGGAGTCCTGTTTCCATGAAGTGTCGCGAGGGTTGCGGTGCCTGTTGCATCGCCCCATCCATCAGCTCGGCGATGCCGCGCATGCCCGAGGGCAAGCCGGCCGGCGAACGCTGCCTGCACCTGACTGTCGACAACCTTTGCGACTTGTTCGGCAAGCCTGAGCGCCCGGCGGTATGTGGGGGGTTCAAGGCGGATGTCGAGGTGTGCGGCAATGACCGTGAGGAAGCGATCAGGATACTGGGCTGGTGGGAGCAGATGACGGCGGCGTGACAAGGCTGGGTCTTCGACAACAAGGATAAAGATGATGAGATCGTTCAAGCGTATTGCACTGCTGTGTGGCATGGGTGTTCTGCTGGCGCCGGCCGCCTGGGCGGAAAACTGGCAAGTGGCCAAGGACGAGGAGGGGATCAAGGTCTCCCTCAGTGAAGTGGCGGGGTCCAAGTACAAGGCCTACCAGGGTGTGGCCCTGATCAAGGCGCCCTTGGCCA
Source organism: Pseudomonas sp. KU43P (assembly GCF_033095865.1). Lineage (NCBI taxonomy): Bacteria > Pseudomonadati > Pseudomonadota > Gammaproteobacteria > Pseudomonadales > Pseudomonadaceae > Pseudomonas > Pseudomonas sp. KU43P. The sequence continues at coordinate 1,930,163 of NZ_AP019365.1, forward strand.
AGGTGAAGGCGCTGCAGGAGGATGTGGCTGGGGCATGTGCATGGATACATGAGTGCAAATCCCAGAAGTTGCTCAAGCACGAGGGCGACCAGAGCTGGACCTATACCCAATTCAATACCCCGTGGCCGGTAACGCCGCGGGATTCGGTGCTGCATATCACCACGGTCGAGGGTGCTGATGGCAGCCTGACCCGTAATCTGAAAGAAGAGCCTACCTATCTGCCGGAAGAGAAAGGTTTTGTGCGGGTGGCGAAAGTCGAAGGCTTCTGGAAGTTGGTGCCCAAGGGAGCCGACATGACGGAAGTCACCTATCAGGTGCACACCGAGCCAGGTGGCAGCGTGCCGGCGATGGTCGCCAACAAGTTCGTGGTGGACGCGCCGTTCAATACCCTGAAGGGGTTGCGCGAACGGGCTGAAAAGAACAACTGAGGTCTGAACTGGCCCTATCGCCGGCAAGCCGGCTCCCACGTTTAGCATTGTGGGTTACCTGTGGGAGCCGGCTTGCCGGCGATAGGGCGGATACAGGCACACAGCAACAAAAAAGGCTGCCCGAGGGCAGCCTTTTTGCGTTCGGCTCAGGGAGCTTACTTGCGGTCTTTCAGTTCAACGATGTCGCGCTGCAGCTCACCGGTGTACAACTGGCGCGGACGGCCGATCTTGTACGGGCTGGAGAGCATTTCCTTCCAGTGCGAGATCCAGCCCACGGTACGGGCCAGGGCGAAGATCACGGTGAACATGCTGGTTGGAATGCCGATCGCCTTGAGGATGATCCCCGAGTAGAAGTCGACGTTCGGGTACAGCGAGCGCTCGATGAAGTAAGGATCGGTCAGGGCGATCTCTTCCAGGCGCATGGCCAGTTCGAGCTGCGGGTCGTTTTTGATGCCCAGCTCGCCGAGCACTTCGTCGCAGGTCTTCTTCATCACGGTGGCGCGCGGGTCGCGGTTCTTGTACACGCGGTGACCGAAGCCCATCAGCTTGAACGGGTCGTTCTTGTCCTTGGCCTTGGCGATGTACTTGTCGATGTTCGAGACATCGCCAATTTCATCGAGCATGGTCAGTACGGCTTCGTTCGCACCGCCGTGGGCAGGGCCCCACAGTGCGGCGATACCGGCGGCGATACAGGCGAACGGGTTGGCACCCGAGGAGCCGGCCAGGCGCACGGTGGAAGTGGAGGCGTTCTGCTCATGGTCGGCGTGGAGGATGAAGATCCGGTCCATTGCCTTGGCCAGTACCGGGCTGATCGGTTTGATCTCGCACGGGGTGTTGAACATCATGTGCAGGAAGTTTTCCGCGTACGACAGGTCGTTGCGCGGGTACATCATCGGCTGGCCCATGGAGTACTTGTAAACCATCGCGGCCAGGGTCGGCATCTTGGCGACCAGGCGCACCGCGGAAATTTCGCGGTGTTGCGGGTTATTGATATCCAGGGAGTCGTGGTAGAACGCCGACAGGGCGCCGACCACGCCGCACATCACCGCCATCGGGTGAGCGTCGCGGCGGAAACCGTTGAAGAACGACTTCAGCTGCTCGTGAACCATGGTGTGGTTCTTCACGGTGCTGACGAACTGAGCCTTCTGCTCGGCATTGGGCAGTTCGCCGTTGAGCAGCAGGTAGCAGGTTTCCAGGTAGTCCGATTGCTCGGCGAGCTGTTCGATGGGGTAGCCGCGGTGCAGCAGTACGCCCTTGTCGCCGTCAATGTAGGTGATCTTCGACTCGCACGAGGCAGTCGCCATGAAACCAGGGTCGAAGGTGAAGTGACCAGTGGCCCCCAACCCGCGGACGTCGATTACATCAGGACCAACGGTGCCGGTTAAAATGGGCAGCTCGACGGGGGCAGCGCCCTCGATGACCAACTGCGCTTTTTTGTCAGCCATGTGGCCTCCTATTAATGCTTGAAATCATCAGACAGACCCCCCACGCAGGGCCCGCACCACTATAGAGAAGTAAATTCGAATGTCAATTTGCCTAAAGGCTGCTTGAAAGCGGGCTGCAGGCCTGATTTTTCACGAAATTCTCGCCCATTTACGCCTTTTGCTCGCTAAAGGCAATGCGCTATTTGGGCTACCCCCTCACGTTGTCATAAGCAGCCTAACTGTCTATACTCGGCACCCGACTCCCAGGGGCTTGCAAGCCCGAACTGCTGGGGGTCGCCGTTCCCTGGGTGGTGGGTACCTGACCAGTACACTTACCAACAACTTTGCCCTGATTCGCTAGGGGCTCTTCAGTGTGAAAAAAGCCGTGAAAAGCCAACGACCTGTAAACCTAGACCTAAGGACCATCAAGCTTCCTGTCACTGCGTACACGTCCATCCTGCACCGTATCTCCGGCGTCATCCTGTTCCTCGGCCTTGCCATCATGCTTTATGCACTGGGCAAGTCGCTGGGCTCCGAGGAAGGCTTCGGCGAGGTGAAGGCGTGTCTGACCAGCCCGCTGGCCAAGTTCGTGACCTGGGGCCTGCTGTCCGCCCTGCTTTATCACCTCGTGGCAGGTGTACGCCACCTGATCATGGACATGGGCATCGGTGAGACGCTGGAAGGCGGCAAGCTGGGCTCGAAAATCGTGATTGTCATCTCCGTGGTGCTGATCGTTCTGGTGGGAGTTTGGGTATGGTAACCAATGTCACGAACCTGTCGCGTTCGGGCCTCTATGACTGGATGGCGCAGCGCGTATCGGCGGTCGTTCTCGCGGCTTACTTCATCTTCCTGATCGGCTACGTGGTCGCCCACCCAGGCATCGACTACACCCAGTGGCACGGTCTGTTCTCCAACAACGCGATGCGGATCTTCAGTCTGCTGGCCCTCGTTGCCCTGGGCGCTCACGCCTGGGTCGGCATGTGGACCATCGCCACCGACTACCTGACGCCGATGTCGTTCGGCAAGTCGGCGACTGCGATTCGTTTCCTGTTCCAGGCGGTATGCGGCGTTGCAATGTTCGCTTACTTCGTCTGGGGTGTGCAGATTCTCTGGGGTATCTGATCCATGGCTAGCATTCCTACTATTTCCTTCGACGCCATCATCATTGGTGGCGGCGGCGCCGGCATGCGCGCAGCGCTGCAGCTGGCTCAGGGTGGTCACAAGACTGCCGTGGTCACCAAGGTCTTCCCGACCCGTTCGCACACTGTATCCGCCCAGGGCGGCATCACCTGCGCCATCGCTTCGGCCGACCCGAACGACGACTGGCGCTGGCACATGTACGATACCGTCAAGGGTTCCGACTACATCGGTGACCAGGACGCTATCGAATACATGTGTCAGGAAGGCCCGGCTGCGGTCTTCGAGCTGGACCACATGGGCCTGCCGTTCTCGCGTACCGAAACCGGCCGTATCTACCAGCGTCCGTTCGGTGGCCAGTCCAAGGACTTCGGCAAGGGTGGCCAGGCTGCCCGTACCTGCGCCGCTTCCGACCGTACCGGCCACGCGCTGCTGCACACCCTGTATCAGGGCAACTTGAAAGCCGGCACCACCTTCCTCAATGAGTACTACGCAGTCGACCTGGTAAAGAACCAGGAAGGCGCCTTCGTCGGTGTGATCGCGATCTGCATCGAAACCGGCGAAACCATGTACATCAAGTCGAAGGCCACTGTTCTGGCCACTGGCGGTGCGGGCCGTATCTACGCCTCGACCACCAACGCCCTGATCAACACCGGTGACGGTATCGGCATGGCCCTGCGTGCAGGTGTACCGGTGCAGGACATCGAGATGTGGCAGTTCCACCCGACCGGTATCGCCGGCGCCGGTGTACTGGTGACCGAAGGTTGCCGCGGTGAAGGTGGCTACCTGATCAACGCCCACGGCGAGCGCTTCATGGAGCGTTACGCGCCAAACGCGAAAGACCTGGCCGGCCGCGACGTAGTCGCCCGTTCCATGGTCAAGGAAATCATCGCCGGCAACGGCGTGGGCCCGAACAAGGACCACGTACTGCTGAAGCTGGACCACCTGGGCGAGGAAGTGCTGCACAGCCGCCTGCCAGGTATCTGCGAACTGTCCAAGACCTTCGCCCACGTCGACCCGGTTGTCGCGCCGGTGCCGGTCGTTCCAACCTGCCACTACATGATGGGCGGCGTTGCCACCAACATCCATGGCCAGGCCATCACCATGGACGAAGAAGGCAAGGATCACATCATTCCTGGCCTGTTCGCCGTAGGTGAAGTGGCGTGCGTATCGGTTCACGGTGCCAACCGTCTGGGCGGCAACTCGCTGCTCGACCTGGTGGTGTTCGGCCGTGCTGCCGGCCTGCACCTGGAGAAGGCGCTGAGCGATGGCATCGAGCATCTCGACGCCAGCGACACCGATATCGATGTTGCCCTGAGCCGCCTGAACAAGCTCAACGAGCGTTCCACTGGCGAAGACGTTGCCAGCCTCAAGCGCGAGCTGCAGAGCTGCATGCAGAACTACTTCGGTGTATTCCGTACCGGTGAATACATGCTGAAGGGTATCGAGCAGCTGGCTGGCCTGCGCGAGCGTATCGCCAACGTCAAGATCAACGACAAGTCCCAGGCCTTCAACACCGCGCGTATCGAAGCGCTGGAGCTGCAGAACCTGCTGGAAGTTGCCGAAGCGACCGCCATTGCGGCCGAAGCCCGTAAAGAGTCCCGCGGCGCTCACGCCCGTGAAGACTTCGAAGACCGTGACGACGAGAACTGGCTGTGCCACACCCTGTACTACCCGGGTGAGAAGCGCGTTGCCAAGCGTGGCGTCAACTTTGCGCCGAAGACTGTTCCAGCCTTCGAACCAAAAGTCCGGACTTACTAAGGGTGGCTGCTATGTTGAAAGTCGAAGTTTATCGTTACAACCCGGACACCGACTCGGCGCCCAAGATGGAGTCGTTCGACGTCGATACCGGCGGCAAGGACCTGATGGTTCTGGATGTGTTGGCGCTGATCAAGGAAAAGGACGAGGGCTTCTCGTACCGTCGCTCCTGCCGTGAAGGCGTTTGCGGTTCCGATGGCATGAACATGAACGGCAAGAACGGCCTGGCCTGCATCACCCCGCTGTCGGGCGTGGTCAAGGGCAACAAGCTGGTATTGCGCCCGCTGCCGGGCCTGCCGGTCATTCGTGACCTGGTCGTCGACATGAGCATCTTCTACAAGCAGTACGAGAAGGTGAAGCCATTCCTGCAGAACGATACGCCGGCTCCGGCTATCGAGCGTCTGCAGTCGCCGGAAGATCGCGACAAGCTGGACGGCCTGTACGAGTGCATCCTGTGCGCCTGCTGCTCGACCTCCTGCCCGTCGTTCTGGTGGAACCCGGACAAGTTCCTGGGCCCCGCTGCCCTGCTGCAGGCCTATCGCTTCCTGGCCGACAGCCGTGACACCAAGACCCAGGAGCGCCTGGCGTCCCTGGACGACCCGTTCAGCGTATTCCGCTGCCGCGGGATCATGAACTGCGTGAACGTTTGCCCGAAGGGTCTGAACCCGACCAAGGCAATCGGCCACGTACGTAACATGCTGCTGCAAAGCGGCACCTGATTCAAAGCGTTGTAACTGCAGTAAGCCGAGGTGCGGGTGGTGAGCCCGCACTGAGGTAAAACCTGAGCAAGGGCCTACAAAGCCCGCGCTCGATACCTATGAAGATATGAGACCAGCAGGGGCTTTCCGGGCTGGTACCCGGAAAATCAGCAGGATCCAAGTGGCGTGGTTCAGTCGCTGTGTTCGGACTTTTCCAGGTTTGCTGTGGCTCTCGCCGATCAGTCCCCTAACCGAGGGTGACCAAGCATGCAAGAAAGCGTGATGCAGCGCATGTGGGAAAGCGCCCACCTTTCAGGTGGTAACGCTGCATATGTGGAAGAGCTCTACGAGCTCTACCTGCACGACCCTAACGCTGTGCCAGAAGAGTGGCGCACTTACTTCCAGAAGTTGCCTGCTGATGGCAGCACCGCTACCGATGTATCGCACTCGACGATCCGCGACCATTTCGTACTGCTGGCAAAGAACCAGCGCCGCGCCCAACCGGTATCCGCCGGGAGCGTGAGCACAGAACACGAGAAGAAGCAGGTTGAAGTTCTGCGACTGATCCAGGCCTATCGTATGCGCGGCCATCAGGCTGCCAAGCTCGACCCGTTGGGGTTGTGGCAGCGCCCTGCGCCCGTAGACCTGTCGATCAATCACTACGGCTTGACCAATGCCGATCTTGATACGACCTTCCGTGCCGGCGACCTGTTCATCGGCAAAGAGGAAGCGAGCCTACGCGACATCTTCGAGGCGCTCCAGAAGACATATTGTCGCACCATTGGTGCCGAGTTCACCCACATCACCGATTCCGAGCAGCGCAGCTGGTTCCAGCAGCGCCTGGAAAGCGTGCGCGGCCGTCCGGAGTTTTCCGCCGACGTGCAGGCCCACCTGCTCGAGCGCGTGACTGCCGGTGAAGGCCTTGAGAAGTACCTGGGCACCAAGTACCCGGGCACCAAGCGCTTCGGCCTGGAGGGTGGCGAAAGCCTGATCCCGATGCTGGACGAGATGATCCAGCGCTCCGGCTCCTACGGCACCAAGGAAGTCGTCATCGGCATGGCCCACCGCGGCCGTCTGAACGTGCTGGTGAATACCTTCGGCAAGAACCCGCGCGAGCTGTTCGACGAGTTCGAAGGCAAGAAGATGAACGAGCTGGGCTCCGGTGACGTGAAGTATCACCAGGGCTTCTCCTCGAACGTGATGACGCCGGGTGGCGAAGTTCACCTGGCTATGGCGTTCAACCCGTCCCACCTGGAAATCGTCTCGCCAGTGGTGGAAGGTTCGGTGCGCGCCCGTCAGGACCGTCGCAACGACACCGTCGGTGACAAGGTTCTGCCGATCTCGATCCACGGCGACGCTGCATTCGCCGGCCAGGGCGTGGTCATGGAAACCTTCCAGATGTCGCAGACCCGCGGTTTCAAGACCGGCGGTACCGTGCACATCGTGATCAACAACCAGGTTGGTTTCACCATCAGCAACCCGCTGGACTCGCGTTCCACCGAGTACGCTACCGACGTCGCCAAGATGATCCAGGCGCCGATCCTGCACGTGAACGGTGACGATCCGGAAGCGGTGCTGTTCGTGACTCAGCTGGCCATCGATTACCGCATGCAGTTCAAGCGTGACGTGGTCATCGACCTGGTCTGCTACCGTCGCCGCGGCCACAACGAGGCCGACGAGCCGAACGGCACCCAGCCGCTGATGTACCAGCAGATCAGCAAGCAGCGCACCACCCGTGAGCTGTACGCCGAAGCGCTGATCCAGGCCGGTCGCATCGACGCCGAGCGTGCCCAGGCCAAGATCGACGAGTACCGCAACGCGCTGGACAACGGCCTGCACGTTGTGAAGAGCCTGGTCAAGGAGCCGAACCGCGAGCTGTTCGTCGACTGGCGTCCATACCTGGGTCATGCCTGGACCGCGCGCCACGACACCCGCTTCGACCTCAAGACCCTGCAGGAACTGTCGGCCAAGCTGCTGGAACTGCCAGAAGGCTTCGTCGTTCAGCGTCAGGTATCGAAGATCTACGAAGATCGCCAGAAGATGCAAGCCGGTGGCCTGCCGATCAACTGGGGTTATGCAGAGACCATGGCCTACGCCACCCTGCAGTTCGAGGGTCACCCGATCCGCATGACCGGCCAGGACATCGGCCGTGGCACCTTCTCGCACCGCCATGCGGTGTTGCACAACCAGAAGGACGCCACCACCTACGTGCCGCTGCAGAACCTGTTCCCGGGCCAGCCGAAGTTCGAACTGTACGACTCCTTCCTGTCGGAAGAAGCGGTACTGGCCTTCGAATACGGCTACTCGACCACCACGCCGAACGCGCTGGTGATCTGGGAAGCCCAGTTCGGCGACTTCGCCAACGGTGCGCAAGTGGTGATCGACCAGTTCATCACCAGCGGCGAGCACAAGTGGGGCCGTCTGTGCGGTCTGACCATGCTGCTGCCACACGGCTATGAAGGGCAGGGGCCGGAGCACTCCTCCGCGCGTCTGGAGCGTTACCTGCAGCTGTGCGCCGAGCACAATATCCAGGTCTGCGTACCGACCACCCCGGCACAGATCTACCACCTGCTGCGTCGTCAGGTCATCCGTCCGCTGCGCAAGCCGCTGATCGTCCTGACGCCGAAGTCGCTGCTGCGCCACAAGCTGGCCATCTCGACTCTGGAAGACCTGGCAGAAGGTTCGTTCCAGACCGTGATCCCGGAAGTCGACGCAATCGACCCGGCAAAGGTCGAGCGCCTGGTCCTGTGCAGCGGCAAGGTCTACTACGACCTGCTGGAAAAACGCCGTGCCGAAGGCCGCGAAGACATCGCGATCCTGCGTATCGAGCAACTGTATCCGTTCCCTGAGGACGATCTGGTCGAAATCCTGGCGCAGTACACCAACCTCAAGCATGCGGTCTGGTGTCAGGAAGAGCCGATGAACCAGGGCGCCTGGTACAGCAGCCAGCACCACATGCGCCGTATTCTGGGCCGCCACAACAAGGCACTGGTCCTCGAATACGCCGGCCGCGACGCGTCTGCCGCGCCAGCTTGTGGTTACGCTTCGAAGCACGCCGAACAGCAGGAAAAACTGCTGCAAGACGCCTTCACTGTCTAACGCCTTCGCGCACCTGAAACCGAATTTAAGGAAACACTGATAATGGCTATCGAGATCAAAGCCCCAACCTTCCCGGAATCGGTCGCCGACGGCACCGTTGCCACCTGGCACAAGAAGCCTGGCGAAGCCGTCAAGCGTGACGAGCTGATCGTCGACATCGAGACCGACAAGGTCGTTCTGGAAGTGCTGGCTACCGCCGATGGCGTGCTGGGCGACATCGTCAAGGGCGAGGGCGACACCGTCCTGTCCGACGAAGTTCTGGGTTCGATCGTTGAAGGTGGCGCTGCTGCCGCTGCGCCAGCTGCTGCCCCGGCCGCTGCTGCTCCGGCTGCCGCTGCCGCCGACGCTGGCGAGGACGACCCGGTCGCCGCTCCAGCCGCGCGCAAACTGGCTGAAGAGAACGGCATCGACCTGGCTACCGTTGCCGGCACCGGCAAAGGCGGTCGCGTGACCAAGGAAGATGTGGTTGCCGCCGTTGCCAACAAGAAGTCGGCACCTGCCGCCGCTCCGGCTGCCAAGCCTGCCGCTGCCGCCGCTGCCCCGGTTGTGACCGCTGCTGGCGACCGCACCGAGAAGCGCGTACCGATGACCCGCCTGCGCGCCAAGATCGCCGAGCGTCTGGTCGAAGCCCAGTCGAACATGGCGATGCTGACCACCTTCAACGAAGTCGACATGACCGAAGTCATGGCCCTGCGTTCGAAGTACAAGGACCTGTTCGAGAAGACCCACAACGGCGTACGCCTGGGCTTCATGTCGTTCTTCGTCAAGGCCGCCACCGAAGCGCTGAAGCGTTTCCCGGCAGTCAACGCCTCGATCGACGGCAACGACATCGTCTACCACGGCTATGCCGACGTCGGCGTTGCCGTGTCGAGCGACCGTGGCCTGGTGGTTCCGGTTCTGCGTAACGCCGAGTCGATGAGCCTGGCTGAAATCGAGAACGGCATCGCCACCTTCGGCAAGAAGGCCCGTGACGGCAAGCTGGCCATCGAAGAGATGACCGGCGGCACCTTCACCATCACCAACGGTGGTACTTTCGGTTCGATGATGTCGACCCCGATCGTCAACCCGCCGCAGGCTGCCATCCTCGGCATGCACAACATCATCCAGCGTCCGATGGCCATCAACGGCCAAGTGGTAATCCGCCCGATGATGTACCTGGCGCTGTCGTACGATCACCGTCTGATCGACGGCAAGGAAGCGGTAACCTTCCTGGTCACCATCAAGAACCTGCTGGAAGATCCGTCTCGCCTGCTGCTGGACATCTAACCCTCTGGCTGCGTACCGTTCGGCCCCTGCCTTCGAAAGAAGCGGGGCCGCGCGGTTCGCGGCTTGTAGCTTGTAGCTGATAAGGAATCTTTTATGACCCAGAAATTCGACGTAGTGGTGATTGGTGCAGGTCCTGGCGGCTATGTGGCTGCCATCAAGGCTGCCCAACTCGGTCTGAAGACTGCCTGTATCGAGAAGTACACCGACGCCGAGGGCAAGCTGGCCCTGGGCGGTACCTGCCTGAACGTAGGCTGCATTCCATCCAAGGCGCTGCTGGACAGCTCCTGGAAGTACAAGGAAGCCAAAGAGAGCTTCAACGTCCACGGTATCTCCACTGGCGAAGTGAAGATGGACGTGGCCGCGATGGTTGGCCGCAAGGCCGGCATCGTCAAGAACCTGACCGGCGGCGTTGCCACCCTGTTCAAGGCCAACGGCGTCACTTCGATCCAGGGCCACGGCAAACTGCTGGCTGGCAAGAAAGTCGAAGTCACCAAGGCTGACGGCACCACCGAAGTCATCGAAGCCGAGAACGTGATCCTGGCTTCCGGCTCCCGTCCGATCGACATTCCGCCGGCTCCGGTCGACCAGAATGTCATCGTCGACTCCACCGGCGCCCTGGAATTCCAATCGGTACCCAAGCGCCTGGGCGTGATCGGCGCTGGCGTGATCGGCCTGGAGCTGGGCTCGGTATGGGCTCGCCTGGGTGCTGAAGTCACCGTCCTGGAAGCCCTGGACACCTTCCTGATGGCTGCCGACACTGCCGTGTCGAAAGAAGCCCAGAAGACCCTGACCAAGCAAGGCCTGGACATCAAGCTGGGCGCTCGCGTGACCGGTTCGAAAGTCAACGGCAACGAAGTCGAAGTGACTTACACCAATGCCGAAGGCGAGCAGAAGATCACCTTCGACAAGCTGATCGTTGCGGTCGGCCGTCGCCCGGTGACCACCGACCTGCTGGCCTCGGACAGCGGTGTGACCATCGACGAGCGTGGCTACATCTTCGTCGACGATCACTGCGCTACCAGCGTTCCAGGCGTGTACGCCATCGGTGACGTGGTGCGTGGCATGATGCTGGCACACAAGGCCTCGGAAGAGGGCATCATGGTCGTCGAGCGCATCAAGGGCCATAAAGCCCAGATGAATTACGACCTGATCCCGTCGGTTATCTACACCCACCCGGAAATCGCGTGGGTCGGCAAGACCGAACAAGCCTTGAAGGCCGAGGGTGTTGAGGTTAACGTAGGCACCTTCCCGTTCGCGGCCAGCGGCCGTGCGATGGCTGCCAACGACACCGGTGGTTTCGTCAAGGTCATCGCCGATGCCAAGACCGACCGCGTTCTGGGTGTGCACGTGATTGGCCCATCGGCTGCCGAGCTGGTGCAGCAGGGCGCAATCGCAATGGAATTCGGCACCAGTGCCGAGGATCTGGGCATGATGGTCTTCAGCCATCCAACCCTGTCCGAAGCGCTGCATGAAGCAGCGCTGGCTGTGAATGGCGGCGCCATTCACGTGGCCAACCGTAAGAAGCGTTAATTATAAGAAACCACGGCGGGCTGCCCGTCGTGAGTCTTGCGTGCATGACTCACCGCGGAACGTCCGCCGGATCGAACTACACGGGAAAACCCGGGGTTAACGGTCACAGGTGGTGCGGCGCCAGCAATGGCGCAGCGCCGAAGCGCAGTACCTAACGAAGACGGTAAAAAGCATGAATCTTCACGAGTATCAGGGTAAGCAGCTGTTCGCTGAATACGGCCTGCCAGTTTCCAAGGGTTTCGCAGTCGATACCCCTGAGCAAGCTGCAGAAGCCTGCGACAAGATCGGTGGTTCCGAGTGGGTTGTTAAGGCCCAGGTTCACGCCGGTGGTCGCGGTAAGGCGGGCGGCGTCAAGCTGGTTCGCAGCAAGGAAGACGCCAAGGCGTTCGCTGCACAGTGGTTGGGCAAGAATCTGGTCACCTACCAGACCGATGCCAACGGTCAACCCGTCTCCAAGATTCTGGTCGAATCCTGCACTGACATCGCCAAAGAGCTGTACCTGGGCGCTGTCGTAGATCGTTCGAGCCGCCGTATCGTGTTCATGGCCTCCACCGAAGGTGGCGTGGACATCGAGAAAGTCGCTCACGAAACGCCTGAGAAGATCCTCAAGGCCACCATCGACCCGCTGGTCGGCGCTCAGCCGTTCCAGGGTCGCGAGCTGGCATTCCAGCTGGGCCTGGAAGGCAAGCAAGTTCAACAGTTCGCCAAGATCTTCGTTGGCCTGGCCAAGCTGTTCAAGGATCACGACCTGGCGCTGCTGGAAGTGAACCCGCTGGTCATCAAGGCCGACGGCGACCTGCACTGCCTCGATGCCAAGATCAACATCGACGCCAACGCCATGTACCGTCAGCCCAAGCTGAAGACCTTCCACGACCCGTCCCAGGACGACGCCCGTGAAGCCCACGCCGCCAAGTTCGAACTGAACTACGTTGCCCTCGAAGGCAACATCGGCTGCATGGTCAACGGTGCCGGCCTGGCCATGGGTACCATGGACATCGTCAACCTGCACGGCGGCAAGCCAGCCAACTTCCTCGACGTAGGCGGCGGCGCTACCAAAGAGCGCGTTACCGAAGCGTTCAAGATCATTCTGTCCGACAGCAATGTCGCGGCCGTTCTGGTCAACATCTTCGGCGGCATCGTTCGCTGCGACATGATTGCCGAAGGCATCATCGGTGCAGTGAAAGAAGTCGGCGTCAAAGTACCGGTCGTCGTTCGCCTTGAAGGCAACAACGCCGAACTGGGCGCTAAAGTACTGGCAGAAAGCGGTTTGAACATCATTGCGGCAACCAGCCTGACCGACGCTGCTCAACAAGTTGTCAAAGCTGCGGAGGGCAAGTAATGAGCGTCCTGATCAATAAAGACACCAAAGTCATCTGCCAGGGCTTCACCGGCTCGCAGGGTACTTTCCACTCCGAACAAGCCATCGCCTACGGCACCAAGATGGTCGGCGGCGTAACCCCAGGCAAGGGTGGCACCACCCACCTGGGCCTGCCGGTGTTCAACACCGTCAAGGAAGCCGTGGAAGCTACCGGCGCTGACGCTTCGGTCATCTACGTTCCGGCTCCGTTCTGCAAAGACTCGATCCTGGAAGCGGCCTTCGGCGGCATCAAGCTGATCGTCTGCATCACCGAAGGCATTCCTACCCTGGACATGCTGGACGCCAAGGTCAAGTGCGACGAGCTGGGCGTGACCCTGATCGGCCCTAACTGCCCAGGCGTCATCACTCCGGGCGAGTGCAAGATCGGCATCATGCCAGGCCACATTCACCTGCCAGGCAAGGTCGGTATCGTTTCCCGTTCCGGCACCCTGACCTATGAAGCTGTGAAGCAGACCACCGACGCCGGCTTCGGCCAGTCGACCTGCGTCGGCATCGGCGGTGACCCGATCCCAGGCTCTAACTTCATCGATATCCTGAAGCTGTTCCAGGAAGATCCGAAGACCGAAGCGATCGTGATGATCGGTGAGATCGGCGGTTCGGCTGAAGAAGAAGCTGCGGCCTACATCAAGGCCCACGTGACCAAGCCGGTCGTTTCCTACATCGCCGGTGTTACCGCACCTGCGGGTAAGCGCATGGGCCACGCTGGCGCCATCATCTCCGGCGGCAAGGGCACTGCGGACGAGAAGTTCGCTGCCCTGCAGGACGCGGGTGTGAAAACCGTGCGTTCCCTGGCTGACATCGGCAAGGCCCTGGCCGAGCTGACTGGCTGGGAAGCCAAGAAGTAAGTAGCACGTAATACCCCCACGCGCACAAAGGCCACCTTCGGGTGGCCTTTGTCGTTTCTGAGGTTTGTATTGCCTGTACTGGCCCCATCGCTGGCAAGCCGGCTCCCACCGTCACACCACATGTCATAAAGGCTGTGTTGTACCTGTGGGAGCCGGCTTGCCGGCGATAGGGCCGACGAATGTTTCAATCCGAGGATAATTCCTACTGTTCGCGGTCAACCAGACGACAAACATGTACGCACATCGGACAAGCAGCACTGTGCCAGTGCGTTTGCTGGGTAAAACGGTTAATCTACGCGTTCACTCTGTGCCCGTACCCCAAAAGGGAACGACACGCTAAACGGGTCTGGCCTATCAAGCCGGGCAGCATTTCCCTCATCCATGGGGAAATCCCTTCTCGAATCCCGATTTCAGCAGTGTGGTACTACCCTAAATGAAAGTTTTAAAAGGCCAGGATATCCTGGCGCTTGGCTTTATGACGTTCGCGCTTTTCGTGGGCGCCGGCAATATCATCTTCCCGCCTATCGTCGGCCTGCAATCCGGCCCGCACGTGTGGATGGCAGCACTAGGCTTCCTGGTGACTGCGGTAGGCCTGCCAGTCATCACCGTGGTCGCGCTGGCCAAGGTCGGCGGCGGCATGGATGCGCTGAGCAGCCCGATCGGCAAGTTCTTCGGCGGCTTGCTGGCGGCCGTGTGCTACCTCTCGGTCGGCCCGCTGTTCGCGACCCCGCGTACCGCGACCGTGTCGTTCGAAGTGGGCGTGGCACCGCTGACCGGCGAAAGCCCGCTGGCGCTGTTCATCTACAGCCTGGTGTACTTCATCGTCGTGCTGGCAGTTTCCATGTATCCGGGCAAGCTGCTCGATACTGTGGGCCGCTTCCTCGCGCCATTGAAGATCATCGCCCTGGCCGTGCTCGGCATCGCCGCCTTCGCACTGCCGGCCGGGACCATTGGTGAAGCGCAGCCGGCCTATGCCGCCGCCGCGTTCTCCAAGGGCTTCTCCGATGGCTACCTGACCATGGACACTTTGGGCGCCCTGGTCTTCGGTATCGTGATCGTCAACGCTATCCGCTCGCGCGGTGTCGAGTCGCCGAAGCTGATCACCCGCTACGCCATCATCGCCGGCCTGATTGCCGGTGTCGGCCTGGCGCTGGTGTACATCAGCCTGTTCCGCCTGGGTGCCGGCAGCCACGATATCGCTGCGGATGCCACCAATGGCGCGGCAGTACTTCACGCGTATGTGCAGCACACCTTCGGTTCGCTCGGCAGCGGGTTCCTGGCCGTGTTGATCGCCTTGGCTTGCCTGGTAACTGCAGTGGGCCTGACCTGTGCCTGCGCCGAATACTTCAGCCAGATCCTGCCGCTGTCGTACCGCGCTCTGGTGGTGATCCTGGCGGGCTTCTCGCTGCTGATCTCCAACCTGGGCCTGACCAAGCTGATCATGTTCTCGATCCCGGTGCTGACCGCCATCTACCCGCCGTGCATCGTGGTGGTGGGCTTGAGCTTCGTGAAGGACCTGTGGAATTCGCCGACCCGTATCCTGGCGCCAGTGATGCTGGTGTCGCTGGTATTCGGTATTGTCGACGCGATCAAGGGCAGCACCATCGCCCACGTGCTGCCAGACTTCATGGCGCACCTGCCGCTGAGCGATCAGGGCCTGGCCTGGCTGGTACCGTCGGTGGTAACGCTGGTTGGCGCCGTGGCCTGCGACCGCATGCTCGGCAAGCCGCGCGAAGCGCTGGCCTGATGTGTTGAAGCCTGGGGGCTGCACCGGCCACAAGCCACAGGGTGCGCGCCGCAGGTGAAGACCAGAAAACCCCGCATTCGCAAGGATGCGGGGTTTTTGTTTGTCTGCACCGGCCTCATCGCCGGCAAGCCGGCTCCCACAAAAAAAGCCACCACTGACCCTGTGGGAGCCGGCTTGCCGGCGATGAGGCCGGTGCAGGTAAAGCGTATTTTCAGCCAATCATGTGTCTTTACTGGCTTGCCGGCGTCGAAACCCGGTCCTTACCCTTTATGCACCTTGCCCTCGGGAAACCTGCATGAACTTCATCCAAAGCAACCTCCACAACCTGCTGGCCATCTGCTGGTTCGCGCTCTGCTGGGGTGGCTACACCCGTTATGCCATCTGGAAAGGGCGCGACACCGCGTGCCTGGCCAGCGTGCTGCACCTCTACCGCGAAGACTGGATGCGCCGGATGTTGCTGCGCGACAACCGTATTGCCGATGCCAGCGTGATCGGCAACCTCGAACGCAATGCATCGTTCTTCGCTTCCAGCACCCTGATCATCCTGGCCGGCATTCTCACCGTGCTGGGCGCATCGGACCGTGCACTGTCATTGCTGGCTGACCTGCCATTGGTGCAGCAGGCATCCCAGGGCATGTCGGAAATCAAGCTACTGTGCCTGGCAATGGTATTCGTCTATGCGTTCTTCACTTTCAGCTGGTGTATGCGTCAATACAACTTTGCAGCGGTGTTGGTGGGCTCTGCACCCATGATTGGCGAGCGCCTGGTCAATGAGCTGGAGCGCAAGGCCTTTGCCTCAAGAGCCGCACGGGTATTGTCGTTGGCGGCCAACCAGTTCAACTTCGGTCTGCGTTCTTATTATTTCGGCATGGCCATGCTCACCTGGTTCATCAGCCCGTGGTTGTTCATGGTCGTGAGTGTGGGGGTAGTGCTGATTCTGTATCGTCGCGAGTTCCATTCCGATGTGCTCGAGGTCATGGTATTCACGCCAACGGAGAGTGCACCCGGCGAGACAAGCAAGGAAACTACCGTCATTAACTGAAACGTTTAATCCAAAAGTGATGGATACAAAAAAACCCGACAATGTCGGGTTTTTTTGTACAGCTCGATTACTGCTTGGCAGGCTCGGCTGGCGCGGTTTCCGGAGCCGGAGTTGCCGGAGCGGCTTCTTCGGCTGCCTTCTTCTCGGCTTCGGCCTGATCTTTGGCGGCTTCGGCGTTTTCCTTAGCAGCGTCGTTCATTTTATCCTGAGCTTCGCCCATCTTCTCCTGGGCTTGCTCGGCGTGTTGCTGTGCGTCCTGGGCTTTGTCTTCGCTCGCTTTATCGCAAGCGGCCAGGCCCATGGCAGCGGCCAGCATCAGAGCAAAAGCAAAAGGTTTACGCATGGGGGTGTATCTCCTTGGTGGGATAAGTGACTTGTTCCTTCGAGTTCACGAGTCTGGAATAAGTTCCGCAGAGATTACAGATATATAACATCGTGTTCTATATAGACTTTTTATCCTTTTTATGAAGCGCGCAGGTAACAGGGAAAGAACCGATGAGCGACTCCAGCTTGATGGCCATGGCCGAACGATTCTTGTCGGCACTAAAACATTGCCAAGTGTTGCAAATGCGTGTGGACCATGCGGATGCCGAAGGCATGACACTGATGATGCCCTGGTCACCGACCATCGTCGGCAACCCGCAGACCGGTGCCGTGCATGGTGGTGCGCTGACCACACTGATGGACACCACTTGCGGCATGGCCACCTTGTGTGTGCTGCCGCGTTTCGAGGTCTGCCCGACCCTGGACCTGCGCATCGACTACATGCACCCGGCCGAGGCGGGCAAGGCAATTTACGGCCATGCGCAGTGCTACCGGGTTACCCGTGACGTCATCTTTACCCGCGGTACCGCCTACCAGGACGACCCGGACCAGCCGATCTGCCAGGTGGTGGGCACGTTCATGCGTCTGGGTCAGGAAATCAAAGGCGGCATTCGTTTCGGCAACAGCCTGAAGGAGGGCGGCGCATGATTCCCCAGGACGTCCGTCAGCGGCTGAACGCAGCCCATGCCGTGGGCGATTATGAACCCTTGCTGGCGCTGATCCCCTACGCGGCCCTGATCGGCATCACTTGCGAACGCCAGGGCGATGACCTGCTGTTTTGCCTGCCGGCCAATCAGGACAACATTGGCAACCCGTTGCTTCCGGCCATTCACGGGGGGGTCATCGCCGGCTTCATGGAGCTTTCGGCAGCGCTTTACCTGTTGATCTACAGCGAGAGCGCGAGCATTCCCAAAATCATCGATTTCTCCATCGACTACCTGCGCGCCGGCCATTATCGCGACACCTATGCCCAGTGCCAGCTCTGGCGCCAGGGGCGGCGAGTGACCAACGTGGCGATCACCGCCTGGCAGGCTGACCGGCAATCACCGATCGCCACGGCGCGTGCACATTTCAAGATCGAACCGGAAAAGCCCTTGAAATCATCAGGTCAGCCCCCATCTGAATGACATCCGCCGTCAACGCAGGCCAAATCGGCTGCCAGGCGCCAACTGCCATCAGATCGGAGTTTTGAAGACCATGAGTGTGGAAACACAAAAGGAAACCCTGGGCTTCCAGACCGAGGTGAAGCAACTGCTGCACCTCATGATTCATTCGCTGTACTCGAACAAGGAGATCTTCCTGCGTGAGCTGATCTCCAACGCCTCCGACGCGGCCGACAAGCTGCGTTTCGAAGCCCTGGCCAAGCCCGAGCTGTTCGAAGGCGATGCCGATCTGAAGATCCGCCTGAGCTTCGACAAGGACGCCGGCACCGTGACCCTCGAGGACAACGGCATCGGCATGAGCCGTGAAGACGTCATCGCTCACCTGGGTACCATCGCCAAGTCCGGCACCGCCGACTTCATGAAGAACCTCACCGGTGACCAGAAGAAGGACTCGCACCTGATCGGCCAATTCGGCGTGGGCTTCTACTCGGCCTTCATCGTGGCCGACAAGGTCGACGTCTTCAGCCGCCGCGCCGGCCAGCCGGCCGCCGAGGGCGTGCACTGGTCGTCCAAGGGTGAGGGTGAGTTCGAGGTCGCGACCATCGACAAACCTGAGCGTGGCACCCGTATCGTCCTGCACCTGAAGAAGGACGAGCAGGAATTCGCCGATGGCTGGCGCCTGCGCAACGTGGTCAAGAAGTACTCCGACCACATTGCCCTGCCGATCCAGCTGCCCAAGGAGCAGGCTGCCGCCGAAGGCGAGGAACAGCCGGCCCAGGAGTGGGAAACCGTCAACCGCGCCAGCGCCCTGTGGACCCGTCCGCGTACCGAGATCAAGGACGAGGAATACCAGGAGTTCTACAAGCACATCGGCCATGACTTCGAGAACCCGCTGGCCTGGAGCCACAACAAGGTCGAAGGCAAGCTCGAGTACAGCTCGCTGCTGTACGTGCCGGCCCGTGCGCCGTTCGACCTGTACCAGCGCGAAGCGCCACGCGGCCTGAAGCTGTATGTGCAGCGCGTGTTCATCATGGACCAGGCCGAGTCGTTCCTGCCGCTGTACCTGCGCTTCATCAAGGGCGTGGTCGACTCCAACGACCTGTCGCTGAACGTGTCCCGCGAGATTCTGCAGAAAGATCCGATCATCGATTCGATGAAGACCGCGCTGACCAAGCGCGTGCTGGACATGCTGGAAAAGCTGGCGAAGAACGAGCCGGAGCAATACAAGGGCTTCTGGAAGAACTTCGGCCAGGTGCTGAAGGAAGGCCCGGCCGAGGACTTCGCCAACAAAGAGAAGATCGCCGGCCTGCTGCGCTTTGCGTCCACTCACGACGACAGCGGCGAGCAGAGCGTTGCCCTGGCGGACTACCTGGCACGCGCCAAGGAAGGCCAGGACAAGATCTACTACCTCACCGGCGAGACCTACGCGCAGGTCAAGAACAGCCCGCACCTGGAAGTCTTCCGCAAGAAAGGCATCGAAGTGCTGCTGCTGACCGACCGCATCGACGAGTGGCTGATGAGCTACCTCAACGAATTCGACGGCAAGTCCTTCGTCGACGTCGCCCGTGGCGACCTGGACCTGGGCAAGCTGGACTCCGAAGAGGACAAGAAGGCCCAGGAAGAAGTCGCCAAGGAAAAAGAAGGCCTGGTCGAGCGCCTGAAGGGTGCCCTGGGTGACAGCGTTGCCGAAGTGCGTGTGTCGCACCGCCTGACCGATTCGCCGGCGATCCTCGCCATCGGCGAGCAGGACCTGGGCTTGCAGATGCGCCAGATCCTCGAGGCCAGTGGGCAGAAAGTGCCGGATTCGAAGCCGATCTTCGAATTCAACCCGACCCATCCGCTGATCGAGAAGCTCGACAACGAGCAGAGCGAAGACCGCTTCGCCGAACTCTCGCACATTCTCTTCGACCAGGCGGCCCTGGCGGCCGGCGACAGCTTGAAGGATCCGGCGGCTTACGTTCGTCGCCTGAACAAGCTGCTGGTCGAGCTGTCTGCTTGAGTTGATGCACAGGAAAGCCCGCTTCGGCGGGCTTTTTTCATGGTGGGCTAAGGAGTGCTTGATGAGCAAGGTAATCGTCGAATCGTTGGTTTATCACCTGTCCGGCAAGACCTATGAAAGCCGCCTGGTCTACGAGCCAGGCGCGCTGGCGAGGCCGGGCCTGGTGATGGCGCCGAACTGGATGGGTATTGGCGAAGGCGCGGAGCGCATTGCCAAGGAAGTGGCCGAGAAAGGTTACGTAGTGCTGGTTGCCGACCTGTATGGGCAATTGGTGCGCCCGTCCAATGCGGACGAGGCAGGCGCGGCGATGATGCCGTTGAAGAATGACCGGGCCGAGCTGCGCAAGCGGATGACCGAGGCCTTGTCGCAGCTGCTGGGGCAGTCCAAGGCGTTGTTGGAGCCTGGCGAGGTGGCCACCTTTGGCTTCTGCTTTGGCGGTTGCTGCGCCCTGGAGCTGGCCCGTAGCGGTGCCGACCTGAAGGCTGCAGTGTCGTTCCATGGCACGCTGGATACCCCGAACCCCGAGGATGCCAAGCGTATCAAGGGCTCGGTGCTGGTGCTGCACGGCGCTGCCGACCCGCTGGTGCCGAAGGAGCAGTTGCCGGCGTTCGAGGAAGAGATGAACGCGGCCAAGGTGGATTGGCAGTTACTGAGCTACGGCGGTGCGGTGCATTCGTTTACCGATCCGAATGCCAATGTGCCAGGCAAGATGCAGTATGACCGCCGTACCTCGCAGCGGGCATTCTGCTCGATGCACAACCTGCTTGCCGAAGTGTTCCGGCGCTGATTGGGCAGGGGCTGCTACGCAGCCCATCGCCGGCAAGCCGGCTCCTACACAGAGCTGTGGGAGCCGGCTTGCCGGCGATGGGCCGCAAAGCGCCCTAGGTCAGCGGGGCAAGTCGATCCGCGATGTCTCCCCTGGAACCACTGGCCAATCCCCCGCAGCCCACTTCGCCCTGGCCTGCTCGATCAACTCCGGATCGCTCGCCACGAAATTCCAGTTCATCCGCCGTGGCCCATCCAGCGGCTCGCCGCCGATAAGCACCAGCTGGCACTCACCCTGCGCATACAGGGCTATTTCTTCGCCCTCCGGCAGCACCACCAGGCTGCACGGCTCGACTTCTTCATCGTTCATCATCAGCTCGCCATCCAGTACATACAGCGCCCGCTGCGGATGTTCATCGGGCACCAGCAGGGTGGTGGCCGGTTGCATCCGTACATGGGCATAGAGGGTAGGGGAGAGCACCGGCACCGGAGACTCCAGGCAGAACCCGCTACCGGCAATCATGCAGATGCGTACCCCCAGGCTGTCGCTGACCGGCAGGCTTGCCGCCGGGTGATGGCTGTAGCTAGGCGTGCCTTGCTCCAATTTTCGCGGCGACGCCAGCCATACCTGCAGCCCATGCAGGCGCGAGCCATGGGCCAGGGCGTCGGCAGGGGTTCGCTCGACATGCGCCACGCCGCTGCCTGCGGTCATCCAGCTCACGTCGCCGGGCAGCACGCGCTGTTCCGAGCCCAGGC
The DNA here is from genome assembly GCF_033095865.1 of Pseudomonas sp. KU43P. Lineage (NCBI taxonomy): Bacteria > Pseudomonadati > Pseudomonadota > Gammaproteobacteria > Pseudomonadales > Pseudomonadaceae > Pseudomonas > Pseudomonas sp. KU43P. The sequence continues at coordinate 1,951,462 of NZ_AP019365.1, forward strand.
TGTCCTTGTGCAGGATCGCCCCTTCGAACAGGTAGGTCAGGGTCGACAACCCGATATGCGGGTGCTGACGGATATCCATGCCATGCCCCGGCGCATAGTCGGTTTCGAGCATGTGGTCGAAGAACACGAACGGGCCGACACTGCGGCATTGGGCCGAGGGCAGCGGGCGCAGGATCGGTTGGCCCTCCACCGATTCGGCGCGTGGGCGAATGATCAGGGGGCTGCTCATACTGGGCTCCAGGGGGGAGGAATTGCCCAAGCATAGCGGTTTGGCGGGTGAAGCTGAACCGTCGTGCCCGCCGCTCGGTCTACCTTGCTGTATTCGCAAAAGGAAGCTGCCCATGATCGCCAGAGCGCTGGCTTGCGTGCTGTTGTTCGGAACGTTGTGCCAGGCGGCGCAGGCGCGCGACTACCGCTACAGTGACGCCCACCTCCACTATGTCGACTTCTTCCAGGAAACCGAGGGCATGCCGGCGCTGCTCAAGGCCATGGACGAGGCCGGCATCGAGCACTCGATGATCTCGGGCATCCCGGTGGCCAAGAAATGGCACGAGGACGAACCCAAGCGCCCGCGCTACTACGCAGGCGACGATGCCGATGCCTACTGGTACAGCGCCACCGATACCTACGTGGCGGCGGCTCTCCAGCAGTTGCCTGAAGCGCAGCGCAAACGCTTTCATCCGTTTCTCACCGGTTTCAATCCGGTGGACAAGAACGCAGTCAGCCATATCGAACGCATGCTCGACCTATACCCCGGCCTATGGCAAGGCATTGGCGAGGTCTTCACCCGCCATGATGACCTCACCGCACTCACCAGTGGCGATACGCCGCGGGCCAACAACGAGGCCATGACACGCATCTATCACCTGGCGGCCGAGCGTGACATGCCGGTGCTGCTGCATTCAAACATCACCTCCAAGCGCGAGCGCAACCCGCTGTACCTGGCCGAGATCGAGGAGCCGCTACGCAATCATCCGCATACTCGGTTCATCTGGGCGCATGCGGGCAGCAGCATGGAGATTCATCGGCACCAGACGCAGATGGACTTTCTTTTGCCGGTGCTGTCGCGCTTGCTGGAGGATTACCCGAATCTGTATGTCGACCTGTCGTGGAGCGTGCTGGAGCCTTATCTGCTGGATGACAAGGGCGTTCCGCGCCAAGCGTGGGTCGACCTGGTGGTGAAGTACCCGGAACGGTTCATGCTGGGGTCTGATGTGGTGGGCAAGTTTGGCAGCCTTGGCGAGCAGATGCACGGGTTCAAGCCGTTTCTGGAGGCGTTGCCGGAGGGGGTGGCGAACAAGGTGGCGCGGGAGAACTTTCTGGCCGTTTTGCCCGGGCAGAGGTAGAGGTAGCCTCGGCTGGCCCTATCGCTGGCAAGCCAGCTCCTACATGTACCGCGCTGTACTCAAGGCCTGTGGTAAATCGGTGGGGGCTGGCAAGCCAGCTCCTACATGTACCGCGCTGTACTCAAGGCCTGTGGTAAATCGGTGGGAGCTGGCTTGCCAGCGATAGGGCCAGTTCAGGCGGCCCATGAATGAAAACGCCCCGAACCAGTCGGGGCGTCTTCAACTACAGCATCAAGGCCTTACTTGCCTTCCCAGCGCTTGAGCACCAGGGTGGCGTTGGTGCCGCCAAAGCCGAAGCTGTTGCTCATGACCGTGTCGATCTTCGCGTTCTCTTCGGTCTTGCGCAGTACCGGCAGGTCGGCGACCTCAGGGTCCAGCTCGTCGATGTTGGCGGAGCCGGCGATGAAGTTGTTCTCCATCATCAGCAGGCAGTAGATCGCCTCGTGCACGCCAGCGGCGCCCAGCGAGTGGCCCGACAGGCTCTTGGTCGAGCTGATCTTCGGTGCCTTGTCGCCGAACACTTCACGCACACCCTTCATCTCGGCAACATCACCGACCGGGGTCGAGGTGCCGTGGGTGTTCAGGTAGTCGATCGGGGTGTCGACGGTGGACAGTGCCTGCTGCATGCAGCGGATGGCACCTTCGCCGCTTGGGGCAACCATGTCGTAGCCGTCGGAGGTCGCACCGTAGCCGACGATTTCGGCATAGATCTTGGCGCCACGGGCCAGGGCGTGTTCCAGCTCCTCGACCACCACCATGCCGCCACCGCCAGCGATGACGAAGCCATCACGGTCGGCGTCGTAGGCGCGCGAGGCCAGTTCCGGGGTGTCGTTGCGCTTGGTCGACAGGGCGCCCATGGCGTCGAACAGGAACGACTGGCTCCAGTGCTCTTCTTCACCGCCACCGGCGAAGACGATGTCCTGCTTGCCCCACTGGATCTGCTCCAGGGCGGTGCCGATGCAGTGCGCGGACGTGGCGCAGGCCGACGAGATCGAGTAGTTGATACCTTTGATCTTGAACGGAGTGGCCAGGCACGCCGACACGGTGCTGCCCATGGTGCGGGTGACGCGGTATGGGCCGACGCGCTTGACGCCTTTCTCGCGCAGGGTGTCCAGCGCTTCCATCTGGTTCAGGGTCGAGGCGCCGCCGGAGCCAGCCACCAGGCCGGTACGCGGGTTGGAAACCTGCTCTTCGGTCAGGCCGGCATCCTTGATCGCGTCCTGCATCGCCAGGTAGGCGTAGGCAGCGGCGTGGCCGACGAAGCGGTAGACCTTGCGGTCGATCAGTTCTTCGAGGTTGAGGTCGATGGAGCCGGAAACCTGGCTACGCAGCCCCTGTTCCTTGTATTCCGGGTTGTAACGGATACCCGGACGGCTGTTGCGCAGGTTTTCGGTGACGGTAGCTTTGTCATTGCCCAGGCACGATACGATGCCCAGACCAGTGATAACGACGCGGCGCATGCGAATAACCCTTAGAAATTGTCAGTGGAGGTGAACACGCCGACCCGCAGGCCTTCGGCAGTGTAGATCTCGCGGCCGTCAACGCTGACCGAGCCATCGGCGATGGCCATGTTCAGCTTGCCCTTCAGGACGCGCTTGATGTGAATGTTGTAGGTGACTTTCTTGGCGGTAGGCAGAACCTGGCCGAAGAATTTCACTTCGCCCGAACCCAGCGCACGGCCGCGGCCTGGCAGGCCCTGCCAGCCGAGGAAGAAGCCGACCAACTGCCACATGGCATCAAGGCCCAGGCAGCCCGGCATCACCGGGTCGCCTTCGAAGTGGCAGGCGAAGAACCACAGGTCCGGGGTGATATCCAGCTCGGCGACCAATTCACCTTTGCCGTACTTGCCGCCTTCTTCGCTGATATGGGTGATGCGATCGACCATCAGCATGTTCGGCGCGGGCAGTTGCGCATTACCTGGGCCGAACAGCTCACCGCGACTGCAGCGCAGCAGGTCTTCCCGAGTAAAGGCGTGTTGTTTGGTCATGCGAGCTCCTCAATAACCCCCTGTGGCAGGGGATGAATCTTCCCGGCCAACCCGGCATCTCTCCGAGCGGCAGCCTACAGGTAGACTATTGCGTTGTGGTGAAAGTCACAGCGCACCTGGCGAAAGAAGTACAGGTGTGCACTGAAACGTCTATTTTCAGGGCCGACGAAGGTCCTGTCCAGTCCTTAAGACTGCCGCACTTTAGCATTTATCGCCAGTCGCGGCTGTCCGGCCGGGTAACCAGCGTTGCAATACCCGCTGCAGGTCGGTGCGGCGGAACGGTTTGCTCAGGTAATCATTCATGCCGGCGGCCATGCAACGCTCGCGATCGCCCTGCAGCGCATTGGCGGTCAAGGCGATGATCGGTAGCTCGGCGGTGCCGGGCAGCAGGCGGATGCGCCGAGTGGCCTCGTAGCCGTCCACCTGGGGCAGGCGGCAGTCCATCAGCACGGCTGCGAAGCGCTGATGGCTGGCTTGCTCCACCGCCTGGATGCCGTCGTGGGCCACGCTGACTTCCAGGCCCAGGCTGCGCAACATGGCCTCGATGACGCTTTGATTGACCGGATTGTCCTCAACCAACAGGATCCGTTCGCCTGTGGCCATCGGTGCCGGCTCCAGCGCGCTGCCCGGGAGGGCCGCCGGTGCGGGGTTGGCCAGGGTCAGCGGCATTTCCAGGGTAAAGGTTGAACCCAGGCCTTCGCGGCTCTCGCCACGCAGCTTGCCACCCATGCGCTCGGCCAGGGTGCGGGCGATCGACAGCCCCAGGCCGGTACCGCCATAACGGCGCGAAATCGAACTGTCGGCCTGCTGGAAGGCCACGAACATCATTTCCAGGCGTTCACTGTCGATGCCGATGCCGGTGTCGCGCACGCTGCAGGTAAACCACAGCTGCTGGCGGTCAAGCATCTGCCAGCGCGCCTCCACCTGCACTTGGCCGCGTTCGGTGAATTTCAGGGCGTTGCCTACCAGGTTCAGGATGACCTGGCGAATGCGTGTAGGGTCGCCAACCACATGCGCTGGCTCCGCGCCGTCCGGCAGTTGCAGGTGCAGCTCCAGACCTTGCTGCTGCGCGGTGTGCTGAAACGACTGCACGCTGCTGGCGATCAGCTCGCCCAGGTTGAAGTCGATGCGCTCCAGCTCCAGCGTGGTGCGCTCGATACGCGAGAAATCGAGGATGTCGTTGATCACCTTCAGCAGGTGCCCGGTCGATTCGCTGGCTACCGCCGTGTACTCGGCCTGCTCGCTGGTCAGTTGGGTGGTTTCCAGCAGTTGCAGCATGCCCAGCACGCCGTTCATCGGCGTGCGCAGCTCGTGGCTCATCATCGCCAGGAATTCCGACTTGGCGCCGTTGGCCTGTTCGGCTTCCTCGCGT